>NZ_JBIUAQ010000006.1:0-145682 GCF_044547565.1 Amycolatopsis sp. NPDC052450
ACCCGTGCGCGCTCCCCGGGCGGGTTAAAAACCCCCCCCCCCCCCCCCGTGGGCGCCCAAAATTCCCACTGGGGGTGGGGGGGGGGGCCCCCCCACCCCCCGCAACCAGGTGACGAATTGCGGCGTCAGGAGAGACGTTTCATGTTCGCGCCGGTGATCGCGCCGCCGGAAACGGTGTAGGAACCGGAAAAAGTACGCAGTGAACCATCGGTCTGGCGCGCCGAAAGATGGACGTGCACGGTGTTCCCGCTCTCACCCGTCACGGTGAGGGCCGCCCAGGAAGTCGTCGCGAATCCCTTGACGTAGGAGGGATAAGCGCCGCCTTTCGCCAGCCGCTGCCCGCCGAGATTCCACGCGGTGGGGAAATCACGCCGGTTGAGCGCGTCGTAGTACGCGATCACCGTTCGCGCCACGGAAACCGCCGGTGCGGGATAGACCGTCTGTGTCGCGGGCGGTGCGACATAAACCGTCTGAGGCGGGGCCGCGACCGCGGGTGGCTGGAGCACGATCGTGGTCGGCGGAGCGACCACCGCGACGGCCGGAGCCGCCGTTCCCTGCTGGGGTACCGCGCACGCGGCCAGCGCGCCCGCCGCCATCAGCGTCACCGCCGCCCGATTCATCGTTCCCATTTCTCTCCCCTTTTCCTCGTGGTACCGAGAATGCGGGAAACAACGGTCGCGCCACTAGGGGATTCGGACTCGTTACGAATGCTGAAAAACCCACCGGAACCGTTATCGGATCTTGTACGCGCCGGTCTAGGGCCACCCTCGTCTCACGCCGGATCACCGCCGGGTTTAGCGTTAGGCATGACCACTGCACCTGTCGATGTCGAGAGCGCCCGCCGCGACTACGCGGCCCTCGTCGACCGTGGCCTCTCCCTGGACATCACCCGCGGCAAGCCGTCCCCTCGCCAGCTGGACCTCGCCGACGGACTGCTCGCCCTGCCCGGAGACGTGCGCAAGGCCGAGGACGGCACCGACGTCCGCAACTACGGCGGCCTCAAGGGCCTGCCCGAGCTCCGCCGCATCTTCGCCGGACCGCTGCAGGTCCCGGCCGAGCAGCTGCTGGCCGCGGGCAACTCCAGCCTGGAGCTCATGCACGACTCGATCGTGCAGGCCTTCCTCAGCAAGCTCCCGGGCGCCGAGCGGCGCTGGGCCGACGAGCCGAGCGTCAAGTTCCTGTGCCCCGTGCCGGGCTACGACCGCCACTTCGCGCTGGCCGAGCGCTTCGGGATCGAGCTGATCCAGGTGCCGCTCACGGAGACCGGCCCGAACATGGGCTTCGTCGAGCGTCTCGTCGCCGAGGACGCCGCGATCAAGGGCATCTGGTGCGTGCCGAAGTACAGCAACCCGACCGGCGTCACCTACAGCGACGACACCGTGCGCCGCCTGGCGACGATGGTCACGGCCGCCCCGGACTTCCGGATCTTCTGGGACAACGCCTACGCCGTGCACCACCTCACCGACGAAGAGGCGCACCTGGCGGACCTGCTCGCGCTGGCCACCGAGGCGGGCAACGCCGACCGCGTGTTCGTCTTCGGCTCCACCTCGAAGGTCACCTACGCGGGTGGCGGCGTCGGCTTCTTCGGCGCCTCCGAGGCCAACCTGGCCTGGTGGACCGGCCTCATCGGCAAGCGGACCATCGGCCCGGACAAGGTCAACCAGCTCCGGCACGCGCTGTTCCTGCGCGACGAGGACGGCGTCCGCGAGCACATGCGCAAGCACGCCGAGCTCATCGGGCCGAAGTTCGCGGCCGTCGACGAGATCCTCACCAAGGAACTGGGCGAATCGGGCCTCGCGTCCTGGACCAAGCCGACCGGCGGGTACTTCATCTCGCTGACCGTGCCGTCGGGGACCGCCAAGGAGGTCGTGCGGCTGGCCAAGGAGGCGGGTATCGCCCTGACCCCCGCAGGCGCGACCCACCCGTACGGCGACGACCCCGAGGACGCCGTCATCCGCATCGCGCCGACGTACCCTGAGCTGGCCGAAGTCGAAGAGGCCATCCGCGGGCTCGCCGTCTGCGTCCGCCTCGCCGCGGCGACGAAGAAATAAGTTCGCCGTAAGGCCTTAGGTACCTACTGCCGAGTGCGCGGACGACACGCGTGATCGAACGGACGGTACATGTGTCGGGAAGGACGACACGCGTGATTGGGCGGACGTCTCGTGGCGAACCCCGGCCGCGGTCGTGTCGTCCATCCAGTCACGCGTGTCGTCCGCCGGATCACGCGTGTCGTCCGGTCAGTCACGTGACATCGCCGTGAGCCGCGCTTTTCCGACCGGGAGCGTGGCGTGGCACGGTCGCTGTCCGCCTTGCCGCGGCGACGAAGAAATAAGTTCGAGATCTTTTCCAATCCGGGTCACGGGTGGTTCCGAACGTCCGAGTGGGTGGGTGTGTACCGCAAAGACGAGAGGAACCACTCGTGTTCGGAAAGCCCTTCGTTCGTACCTTGATTTCGCGCAGCGCCGAGAACCGCACGGATCGCCGCCGGTTCCTGAAGGCCGCCGGCGCGGCGGGGCTCGGCGTGGTCGGCGCGACCTACCTCGGGGTGCAGGCCACTTCGTCCGCTTCGGCGACGGGTGAGGCCGCGGCCCCCAGCGACGCCGCCGTGCTCAACTTCGCGCTCAACCTGGAGTACCTCGAAGCCGAGTTCTACTCCTTCGCCGTCCACGGCCGCGGGCTGCCGGACGATCTCACCGGCGGTGTCGGCGCCCAGGGTGGCGTGGTCGGCGGCAAGAAGGTGATGTTCCACGACAAGACGCTGCACCAGTTCGCGAAGGAGATCGCGGGCGACGAGGTCGCGCACGTCAAGTTCCTGCGGGGTGCGCTGGGCGAGGCAGCGGTGTCGCGGCCCGAGATCGACCTCAAGGACAGCTTCACCGCCGCGGCCAAGGCGGCCGGGCTGATCAGCGAATACCAGCAGTTCGACCCGTTCGCCGGCGAGAAGAACTTCCTGCTCGCGGCGTACCTGTTCGAAGACGTCGGCGTCACGGCCTACAAGGGTGCCGCGCCGCTGATCACCAACAAGACGTTCCTGGACGCGGCCGCCGGGATCCTGGCCGCCGAGGCCTACCACGCCGCCACCATCCGGACGTCGCTGTTCGACCGGGACCTCGGCGACGCGGCGGCCAAGATCTCCAACGCCCGCGACGCGCTCGACGGCCCCGGCGACGGCGACCAGGGCATCCTGCTGGGCAATCAGGCCAACATCGTCCCCGCCGACAACAACGGCATCTGCTTCGGCCGTGGCGCCGACAGGGTGCTGAACATCGTCTACCTGAACCCCGGTCCGGTGAAGGAGGGCGGGTTCTTCCCCAAGGGGGTCAACGGCGACATCGTCGCCAGCGGCGGCGCGTGATCCCCCTGTCGTGTCGCCGTTTCCCGGTACCGTCGGGTGGCGGCGACACGACGGAGGGGGTTCGCGGTGAAGGCTGTGATCATCGGCGGCGGCATCTCGGGCACGGTGACCGCGATGGCGTTGCGGCTGGCCGGGATCGAAGCGAGCGTTCACGAGGCGTACCCGTCCGGCGGCGAGGACGCGGGCGCGTTCCTGACGATCATGCACAACGGCATGGACGCCCTGCGCGCGATCGGCGCCGAGGCTCCGGTGGTCGACAACTCCTTCGCCGCCGTCGGGCTGGAACTCGTGACGCCGGACGGGAAGACCGTCGAGCGGCGGTCGTTCGACGTAGCGGACTCAGCCGGGCTCGCCGGGCCGCGCACCTTGACCCGCGCGTCCCTTTACCGTGTGCTGCAAGAGGAAGCGATCTCGCGCGGGATCACTGTCGAACGCGGGAAGCGGCTGGTTTCCGCCTCGCCGGGAGTCGCTCGCTTCGAGGACGGGTCCGTCGCCGAGGGGGATATCCTGATCGGCGCAGACGGGCTGCGGTCGGTCGTCCGGACCATCATCGACCCGGCGTGCCCGCCTCCGCGCTCGACGGGCCTCGACGTCGTCTACGGCTACACGACCGACACGAGCATCCCGCAGGCGCCGTCCCTCTATCGAATGGTTCAAAGCCTGCACGCCTTCTTCGGCTACACGAGCACGCCCGACGGTTCGACGTACTGGTTCGCGCGGCTTCCCGCGGCGGAGGGCGTCCGCGCCGGTCTTTCGGCGGCCGAGTGGCGCTCGGCGGCTTTCGCGGCTTTCGACGGGGAACCGTTGCCTGCCGCGGAAATCATCCAGTCGACGGGGGACGACGTCTTCGGCGGCCACTCCTACGACGTTCCCTCGACGCCGGTGTGGTTCAACGCGTCGATGGTGCTCGTCGGCGACGCCGCGCACGCGGCCTCGCCCGCCGCGGGGCAGGGAGCGTCGATGGCGCTGGAGGACAGTGTCGTGCTGGCGCAGTGCCTACGCGATCTTCCTGACGCGCCAACGGCTTTCATGGCCTACGAGCGGCTGCGGCGGGCGCGGGTGGAGAAACTGGTGGCCGGCAGCGCGGCGGTGTATTCGGGAACGACGTCCGACCGGGACCGGAACTGGCTGTACCAGCACCACATCGAGTGGGACGCGACGATCCCCCGCAATTAGTCACCTACTTGCGGGGTTCGCCAAAGCGCGTGAAGGCCCCCTTCCCCCGGCTCAGCCGAGGTAAGGGGCCTTCACGCGCGAAGAGCTACTTCTTGTACAGCGCTTCGATGTCGGTCGCGTAGTTCTTGTTCACGATGTTGCGCTTCAGCTTCAGGCTCGGCGTGATCTCGCCACCGGCCTCGGTGAAGTCCTTCGAGAGGATCGTGAACTTCTTGATCGCCTCGGCCTGCGAAACCGCGCTGTTGGCCTGATCGACGGCCTGCTGGACCTCGGCGCGCAGTTCGGCGTCGTCGGCCAGGTCGGACACGGAGGCGTCGGAAGGCTTGCCGTGCTGCGATTTCCACGACGGGAAGTACTCCTCGTCGATGGTGATCAGCGCGCCGATGAACGGCCGCTGGTCGCCGACGACCATCGCCTGGCTGATCAGCGGGCTGGCCTTGATGGTGTCCTCGAGCCCGGACGGGGCGACGTTCTTGCCGCCCGCGGTGACGATGATCTCCTTCTTGCGCCCGGTGATCTTGAGGAAGCCGTCGCGGTCCAGTTCGCCGAGGTCGCCGGTGTGGAACCAGCCGTCTTCGAGCGCTTCGGCGGTCGCTTGGGCGTTGTTGAAGTAGCCGCTGAAGACGACGTCGCCCTTCAGCAGGATTTCGCCGTCGTCGGCGATCCGGACCGAAGTGCCGGCGACCGGGCGTCCCACGGTGCCGACGCGGAAGCCGTCCTGGGTGCCGACGCAGGCCGCGGCGGACGTCTCGGTCAGGCCGTAGCCCTCGAACACCGGGACGCCGATACCGCGGAAGAAGTGCGCCAGCCGCACGCCGAGCGGGGCACCGCCGGACACCGCGGCGACACACCGGCCGCCGAGGGCGGCGCGCAGCTTGCTGAAGACGAGCTTGTCGAACAGCGCGTGCTTGATCTTGAGGCCCAGCCCGGCGCCGCCGGTGTCCTGAGCCTGGCTGTACGCGACGGCGGTGGCTTCGGCGGCGTCGAAGATCTTGCCCTTGCCGTCACCGTGCGCCTTCTGCTTCGCGCCGTTGTAGACCTTCTCGAACACTCGAGGTACGGCGACGACGAACGTCGGCCGGAAGGTGCCGAGGTCGGCGACGAGGTTCTTGACGTCCGAGGTGTGCCCGAGGGTCACTCGCGCGCTGAGCGCGGTCACCGCGATGGCGCGGGCGAGGACGTGCGCGAGCGGCAGGAACACCAGCAGCGAGTTGCCCTGCTCCATCAGCTGCGGGAACGCGGCGATGTCGGCGCGGATCTCGGCGAGGAGGTTCCGGTGGGTCAGCTCGACGCCCTTGGGGCGACCGGTCGTGCCCGAGGTGTACACGATCGTGGCCAGGTCACCCGCCTTCACCGTACGGCGGCGCTCGTGCAGGTCGTCGTCGCTCAGCGCGGCGCCCTGCTCGGTGAGCTTGTCGACGGCGCCTGCCTCGATCTGCCAGGTGTGCTCGAGCGTGTCGAGGCGTCCCTTGACGGATTCGAGCGTCGCGAGGTGTTCGTCGGTCTCGACGAACACGCCCTTCGCCGCCGAGTCCGAGAGAATCCAGTGCACCTGCTCTGCCGAGGAGGTGTCGTAGATCGGGACGGTGACCGCGCCGGCGGCCCAGATCGCGAAATCGATCAGGGTCCATTCGTACCGGGTCTTGGACATGAGCCCGATCCGGTCGCCCGGTGCGATGCCCGCCTGTGCCATTCCCTTGGCCACGGCCAGAACCTGGGCGGCGAAGTCTTTGGCGGTGATGTCCAACCAGGTACCGTCGACCTGGCGGCGGAAACTCACGACATCGGAGAACCGCTCCGCGTTCGCCCAGACGACGTCGGCGAGATTCTCGTCGTCGGTCACCGGATTGGCGGCGGGGGCGCTGTATTCGCGCACGAGGAACCTCCGTGTTCGCGTGCAAGTGGTGTGACCGGTGTTACCCGCCAGTCAACTTAGCGTGCCGTGCACCTTAAGACCATGCTGACGAATCGGCCATACCCAGGGCATGACATTCTGCCGCTGTGAACCAGGCGCCGCCAGCTCTCGACATCGTCGACGAGACCTTCCTCGTGGTCCCGCCCTCCACCGTGGCCGCCGCTTTCGCCGATCCGCGATCTTGGTCACGTTACTGGCCGGACCTCGTTCTGGAGGTTTACACCGACCGTGGCGACCAAGGATTGCGCTGGACCGTGCGCGGTGCCTTGATCGGTACCATGGAGGTCTGGCTCGAGCCGGTGCTCGACGGCACTTTGCTGCACTACTTCCTGCGCGCCACTCCCGCCGGTCCGGACGGGGAGCCTGTGGCGCTCCAGGCTCGTGACCTGCGACGGGAGTTCGATCGCAGGGCCCGTGCGGCCAAGGCGATCGCGCTCGGGCTCAAAGAGGTCCTCGAGGACGGGCGCGAGCCCGGGGTCGGTCCCCGGGTCGAGTAGGGGAGAGCATGCGGGTTCACGTGGTGTCGGACGTGCACGGCAACGCCGACGCGCTCAAACGCGCGGGCGACGGCGCCGACGCGCTGATCGTGCTGGGCGACCTGCTGGACTTCGTCGACTACCGCGAGCACGACAAGGGCATCATGGGCGCGCTGTTCGGCGCCGAGAAGGTCGGCGAGTTCGCGAGGCTCCGGCGTGAGGGCACTCGTGATGAGACCGTTGCCTTCTCGCGATCGTTGTGGGCCACTTTGGCCGATCCCGCCGCCGCCGTCGGTGAGGCGATCCAGGACCAGTACGCCGTCCTGTTCGGCGCTTTGACCGCGCCGACGTTCGCGACCCCCGGCAACGTCGACGACCCGTCGCTGTGGCCGGAGTTCGCCGGCGACGGCATCACCGTCCTCGACGGCGAGGTCGCCGAGTTCGGCGGCCTGCGCT
Source organism: Amycolatopsis sp. NPDC052450 (assembly GCF_044547565.1). Taxonomy (NCBI): domain Bacteria; kingdom Bacillati; phylum Actinomycetota; class Actinomycetes; order Pseudonocardiales; family Pseudonocardiaceae; genus Amycolatopsis; species Amycolatopsis sp. NPDC052450. Next base: position 7,379 of record NZ_JBIUAQ010000006.1, read on the forward strand.
TCGGGTTCGTCGGCGGCGGGCTCCTCCCGCCGAACGTGGTCCCGCGCCGCAACGGCTTCTGGCGGCCGTACCTGCGCACCCGCGAGGAGTACGACGTCGCGGTCGGCGCGCTGGAGAACGTCGACGTCCTGTGCACCCACGTCCCGCCCGCCATCCCGGAACTGACCTACGACGTGATCGCGCGGCGGTCCGAGATCGGGTCGGCGGCACTGGTGGATCTCATCCGCGAGCAGCGGCCGCGCTGGTCGGTGTTCGGGCACGTCCACCAGCCGCTGACCCCGCGGACGAGGCTCGGCAGGACCGAATGCCGTAACGTCGGTCACTTCAAAGAGACGGCACAGCCGTACGTGCTGCGCTGGTGACCCTCGGCTGCGGCTACAGTTTGGACCATGGCCGAGCAGTCCACGCAGTCCATCGAGGTCGACGCCGAGCCCGCGCGGGTGATGGCCGTCATCGCCGACTTCCCCGCGTACCCGGAATGGGCCAAGGCCGTCCGGGAGACCGAGGTACTCGGCGAGGATGACAACGGCCGCGCCAAACAGGTGAAACTCACCCTCGACGCCGGGCCGATCAAGGACGTCTACACCCTCGAGTACGACTGGGACGCCGACGGCAACGGAGTCAGCTGGCACCTGGTCAAGGGGCAGATGCAAAAGGCCCAGAACGGCCGCTACGCCCTCGAAGCGCTGGGCGCCGGCCGCACCAAGGTCACGTATACGCTGTCCGTCGAGCTGGCGCTGCCGATGATCGGGCTGCTGCGCCGCAAGGCCGAGAAGATGGTCATGGACACCGCGCTCAAGGAGCTCAAGAAGCGCGCTGAAGCATCCTGAGTCGAAGGGTAGGCATGCGGATCCTGCTTTTCACCGGCAAGGGGGGTGTCGGCAAGACCACGCTGGCCGCGGCGACGGCGGCGGCACTGGCCGGGCGGGGCAGGAAGACGCTCGTGGTCTCGACCGACCCGGCCCATTCCCTCGGTGACGCCTTCGGCCTCGCGCTCGGCGGCGAACCGTCCGAAGTGGACACCCTGCTGCACGCCGCCCAGATCGACACCCGCGGCCTCGTCGACAGCACCTGGCGCGAACTCCGGCAGGAGTTGCAGACCGCGCTCGCGGGGGCGGGCCTCGACTCGCTCGACGCCGAAGAACTCACCGTGGTGCCCGGCGTGGACGAACTCCTCGCGCTCACCGAAGTCCAGCGCCTCGCCGAACACGGTCCGTGGGAGACGGTCGTCGTCGACTGTGGACCAACCGCGGAAACGCTGCGCCTGCTGGCTTTGCCCGAAGCCGTCTCCGGCTATCTGTCGAGGATGTTCAAACCGGGCGCGCGGCGGACGGCGGCCGCGGTGCGGCGGCTCGGCGCGCATCTGGAGTCGCTGCGCACCCTGCTCACCGACCCGGCCACCACCACCGTGCGGCTCGTGCTGACGCCGGAGCGCGTGGTCGTCGCGGAAGCCCGCCGCACCCTGAGTTCCCTTGCCCTGCGCGGGATCCTGGTCGACGGCCTGATCGTCAACCGGCTGATGCCCGCGCCCGGGTTCTGGCGCGGCGCCGCGGCCTCGTGGATGCGGACCAGGCGCACCCAGCAGAACGCCGTCCTCGCCGAGCTCGCCGGCGCCGGTTTCGGGCCCGGACAGGTGAAGCCCGTCGAGCACCGCGCCGTCGAGCCGGTGGGGCTCGAGGCGTTGCGGGAAATCGCGTACGAGCTCTATCAAGGGCTCGATCCCTTGGCGGGCGAAGAAAAAGGTGTCACTCCGCTGCTGCAGGTGTCCGAATCGGACGGTGGCTATCAGCTGCGCATCGCGGTGCCGCTGCACCGTGACTCCGAAGTGGACCTGGCCAGAGTGGACGATGATCTCGCCGTCACCGTGGACGGTTTCCGGCGGCTGATCGCACTGCCGGAGATGTTGCGCCCGTGCCGGATCACCGGTGCGGAATCCGACGCGCACGGCCTGGTCGTGAGCCTGGCCGGGAACCGGGGACCCGGGTGAGCGAGTACAGCGAACACACGGAGGCCGGCGGCCTCGACCTGGCCGAAGAGATCCGGCTGCTGGTCGAACTCGTCGTCGAGCACGCGGCGCCGTGGCTGGAGGGCCTGATCTCCGCCGGGCACGGCTGCTCGGAACACGACACCGACGGCGGCTGGTGCCCGCTCTGCGCGGTCGTCGGCGTCTTCCGCGGGGAACGGCCCGAGTTCGTGGCACGGCTGATGGAGCAGGCCGCGCAACTCGTCGCGTTGCTGCGGGCGGTGCTCGCCGATCGGTGGGAGCCCGAGGGCGGGGTGCACATGCCGGGGTTCCAGCCTGCGCGGAAGGAGCCGGCGCGGGAAGATGCGCCGGTGGGAGCTTCGCGGGTCCAGCACATCACGGTGACCAGGCGCGACGCTTGGCAGCCGGACCGGGAGAACTGAGTTGCTGACGGTAGGGGTGGACGTCGGGGGCACGAGTGTGCGCGCCGGCGTGGTGGACGAGCACGGCTCGCTGATGGACACCGCCAGGGTCGGCACGCCCAGCGGGGAGGACGCGCTCGAAGACGCCATCGCCGGCGTGATCGAAGACCTCCGCAACCGGCACGACGTCTCCGGTGTCGGGCTCGCGGTCGCCGGCTTCGTCGCCAAGGACCGGCGGACAGTGATGTTCGCGCCGCATCTGTCCTGGCGTGCCGCGCCGGTCGCCGAACGCATCGAGAAACGCGTCGGCCTGCCGGTGACCCTGGAGCACGACGTGAACGCCGCGGCGATCGGCGAGTACCGCTTCGGGGCCGCCCGCGGCGCCCAGGTGGCCGCGCTGATCGCGCTCGGCACCGGGATCGGCGCGGGTCTGCTGCTCGACGGCAAGATCTACCGGGGCGCGTACGGCGTCGCCCCCGAACTCGGGCATCTCACGGTCGTACCCGGCGGGCGGCCCTGCCCGTGCGGCAAGTACGGCTGCTGGGAGCGGTACTGCAGCGGGACGGCGCTGGCCGCGACCGCGGTGGAACTGCTCGCCCGGCACCCCGGCCGGTCGACCGTGCTGGCGCGGGAGACCAGGGGAGACCCCGGTTCGGTCACCGGCCGCCGGGTCGCCGGTGCCGCCCGCGACGGCGACCCGATCGCCCAGCGCGCGATGACCGAGCTGGGCAAGTGGCTCGCCGAAGGACTGGCGCTGGTCGCCGACGTCTTCGACCCGGAGATCATCGTGATCGGCGGCGGGGTGTCCGAATCGGCGCCGCTGTTCCTCGACGAGGCGCGGGAACAGTACGCGGGCAAGATCACCGGCGCCGGGCACCGGCCGCTGGCCCGGATCCGCACCGCGCATCACGGGGACGACAGCACGATCGTCGGCGCGGCGGCGCTCGCCGTCGACGCGGCGAAGGCTCCCGGCGCCGAAGTCGGTGTGACAGGCTGAAGCCGTGACCCGGCAAGACGGCAACGGCTTCGTGAAATGCGACTTCGGGCATCTCCACTGGGGTTTGAACGGCGCCGCCGGGCTGCTGCTGTCCGATCCCGCGCGCGGTGTCCTGCTGCAACGCCGGGCTTGGTGGGTGCATCACGGGCGTACGTGGGCGCTGCCAGGGGGCGCGGTCGAGGCGGGGGAGAGCCCGCGCGAGGCCGCCACCCGCGAGGCGCACGAAGAGGCCGACATCCCGCCGTCCGGCGTCCGCGCGCTGGCCGCGTCGCACGTCGACCACGGGAACTGGCGCTACACCACGATCCTGGCCGCGCCGATCGGCACGCTTTCGGCCAGGGTGAAGAACGCGGAGAGCGCGGAACTGCGATGGGTTCGGGCCGGCGAGGTCGCGGACTTCCGGCTGCACCGCGATTTCGCGGTGGCGTGGCCGGGATTGAAGGAACACTTGGATCGCGAACTGGTACTGGTGGTCGACGGCGCGAACGTCGTCGGGTCGCGGCCGGACGGCTGGTGGCGCGACCGGCGTGGCGCCGCGGAACGGTTGCGGGACAAGCTCGCGACCCTGGCCGGAACCGGGCTCGCCGATCCGGCGCTCCCGGGTGGCGGCGAATGGTCGTGGTGGCCGCGGGTCGTGCTGGTCGTCGAGGGGAAGGCGCGGGGAGTCGCGGCCGTGCCCGGCGTCGAGGTCGTCGACGCCGAGTCCGACGGGGACTCCCAGATCGTGGCCGTCGCGCGGGAAGCCAGGGAGGCCGGCCCGGACGACCACGTCGTCGTGGTGACCGCCGATCGCGAACTGCGTTCCCGCGTCGAGGCCCTGGGTGCTTCGACCTTCGGCCCGAGCACCCTCCTGGGGCATCTCGATCGCAATTAGGTGCCGAATCGCGGGTCTAGGGTCGCGCGATCTTTCCGTCCCGCATTTCGGCGATGAGCGAAGCGACGACGGCGCGAAGGCTGCCGTTGTAGTGCTTAGCCACCGCGCGCTGACGCAGGTAGCTGGGCCCGTAGGCCAGGATCGTCTCCACCGACCGCAGTTCATCGACGCAGTCCAGGCGCCGGGCGACCGGTTCGAGCCGCTCCAGCAGGTCGTAGGTGTCGTCGGTGACGAGCCGTTCGTTGCCCGCCGCGTCGAGGATGACGATCGCGTCGACGCCGTAGCGCGCCGCGCGCCACTTGTTCTCCTGAACGTGCCAAGGCGGCAGCGTCGGCAGGATCTCGCCGTCTTCGAGCCGGGAATTGAAATCGTCGACGAGACATTGCGTCAGCGCCGCGATCGCGCCGACCTCCTCCAGCGTCGGCAATCCGTCGCATACGCGCATCTCGATCGTCCCGAAATGCGGGGCGGGCCGGACGTCCCAGCGGATCTCGGAAAAGTGGTCGATCACGCCCGTGGTGAACATGTCGTCGACGTAGCTCTCCAGCTCGGTCCACTTCCGGAACTGGAACGGCAGCCCGGCCGTCGGCAGCTGCTGGAACATCAGTGCGCGGTTCGACGCGTAGCCGGTGTCCTCCGCGCCCCAGTACGGCGAAGACGCCGAAAGCGCTTGCAGGTGCGGCGCGTAGTTGAGCAGCGCGTCCAGGATCGGCAGGGCCTTGTCGCGATGGTCGACGCCGACGTGCACGTGGACGCCGTAGATCAGCATCTGCCGCCCCCACCACTGGGTCCGGTCGATGAGCTTGGCGTAGCGCTCCTTGTCGGTGACCTTCTGCTGGTACCACGTCGAGAACGGATGCGACCCGGCCGAGAACAGCTCGACGCCCAGCGGGTCGAGGACCGAATGGACGACGTCCAGCGACTCGTTCAGATCGGCCTTGACCTCGGCGATCGTGTCGCAGATCCCGCTGATCACCTCGATGGTGTTGAGCAGCAGCTCCTGCTTGATCTTCGGGTGCTCCTCCTCGCCCTCTGGCCGGACGGCGTCGAGCACCTGCTCCGCGACCGACGAGAGCTCACCGGTCCGCCGGTCGACGAGGGCGAGCTCCCATTCCGCGCCGACCGTCGACCGGCGCGAGGGAGTGAAGTCGATCTTCATGATCGGAATTGTCCGGCAGTTCAGACCTGCGCGCCGTTGTGCGGATCCGCGCCGGGCGGCGGCCCCTGGCGGACCCGCAGCAGGAGCAGGGCGATCGCGGTCGCGAGGGCGAGGATGCCGAGCGGGGTGCCGAGCCGCGTGCCCATGCCGATCAGATGGGGCGCGATCAGGAGCAGCAGGCCGAGCACGAAGAACAGCAGGACGATGAAGGCGCCCTTGCGCGGGCGCGGCAGGGGAGGCGGCTCGGGCGGCACGAAGTGGCCCTCGTCCTCACCCGGCCCGGCGGGATCGTCCTCGAAGAGCGTCTTGTCCCAGCTGGTGCCGCCGCCTCGCCAGCCCGCTTCGGGCTCGGCGTCCGGCTGCTCGGGCCGGGGTGCCTTCTCGGCCGGCTTTTCCGCCGTCTTCCCGGCCGGTTTCCCCAGGTCGTCTTCCGGGAACAGCCCGACGCCCTCCGCACGGAGGTCGGCCACGATCTCGGCGAACGTCGCGTCGACGTCCTCCGGCCCGTCCTTGCCTCTGCTCATCCGGCGTCCACCTGTCCCGCCCGGCGCACGGACCGGGCGAAGTCCACCGTACGCGTGAAGATCAGGCCCGCGTCGTGGTCTTGCGTGGCGACGTGGAAGCTGTTCTCCAGCACCACCTCGGTCACGTCGTCGCTGCCGATCCCGTCGAGGATCACCTGGGAGTTGACCGGCTCCACGATGTGGTCGACGGCCGAGTGGAGCAGGAGCACGGGCTGGGTCACCTTGCGCAGATCCGCGCGGGTGAGCTTCCACAGCTTCGCCAGGCTCGCCGCGGCGCGCACAGGCGTTCGCGAGTAGGCCAGCTCCGTCTCGCCCGGCTTCGCGATGTCGTTGGCCACGCCCGGCACCGACGGCAGGACCCGCGACAGGACGGGCAGCAGTTTGGCGTCCCACCGCAGGGTCAGCACCGACGGGTTCACCAGCACGATGCCCGCGATCCGGTCGCCGAACTCCTCGGCCAGCCGCAGCGTCAGCGTCCCGCCCATCGACATCCCGGCGACGAACACCGTGTCGCAGGTCGAGAAGAGCGCCAGCAGCTCTTCACGGACCGCGCCGTACCAGTCTTCCCAGCTTGTCCGGTTCATGTCCTGCCACCGGGTCCCGTGCCCGGGGAGCAGCGGGCAACGCACCGTGTAACCGGCCTCGGCCAGATGGTCGCCCCAGGGCCGCATACTCGCGGGGGTGCCGGTGAACCCGTGGCACAGCAGGAACCCTGCTTCGGACGAACCGGTGTGAGCGAACGGTTCCGCGCCGGCGAGGACGGCCATGCGATCGCCTTCCGTGAGAGCTGGGTAGGTCTACCATGTTCGCACGACCGGAGCGGCTTGTGGGCCCCCGGCCACCGCCGGAATCAGGCCGGATCGGGTGTGAGATCCGTCGCTGGCCGCGGGTAACCGGGTGGACTTCGTTGTGCCGGGAGTGCGCGATTCGTAGTCTTGACCATCGGGCGCGGGGGCTGAGCTGCTAGGAGGAGTTTTCGCAGTGCTGTACTGGCTCATGAAACACGTGTTTATCGGGCCACTGCTCAAGGCGCTGTGGCCCACCAAAGTCGTCGGCGCGGAGAACATCCCCGAAGACGGTGGCGCGATCCTCGCGGGCAACCACCTCGCGGTGGCCGACTCCTTCTTCATGCCGCTGCGCGTCAAGCGCAAGGTGACCTTCCCGGCCAAATCGGAGTATTTCACCGAAAAAGGCTTCAAGGGCCTGCTGAAGAAGTGGTTCTTCACCGGCGTCGGCCAGTTCCCGATCGACCGTTCCGGCGGCAACGCCGCGCAGGCCGCGCTCGACACCGCGACCCGGCTGGTCCGCGAAGGGCACCTCCTCGGCATCTACCCCGAAGGCACCCGCTCCCCGGACGGCCGCCTGTACAAGGGCAAGACCGGCGTCGCGCGGATCGCGCTGGAGTCCGGCGGCGTCGTGGTCCCGGTCGCCATGATCGGCACCGACAAGGTGAACCCGATCGGCTCGAAGATGTGGTGGCCGCGCCGCCTCGAGATCCGCTTCGGCAAGCCGCTCGACTTCTCGCGCTACGAAGGCCTCGCAGGCGACAGGTTCATCGAGCGGTCCATCACCGACGAGATCATGTACGCGCTCATGGAGCTCTCCGGCCAGGAGTACGTCGACATCTACGCCGCCAAGGCGAAGGAACTGCTCGCCGCCGAGGAGGCGGGAATCCGCCCGAAGGTGCCCGCGCAGCCGTCCGCCCACGACGTCGCCCGTATCCCGGACACCAAGGTCGGGTGAGCCCCCACTAGGGTTCTCCGGTGCGCTTTTTCTACGACACCGAATTCATTGAGGACGGCGTGACCATCGATCTGGTGTCGATCGGTGTCGTGGACGAAAGAGGCCGCGAGTTCTACGCGGTCTCGACCGATTTCGATCCCGGCAAGGCGGGCCCCTGGGTCCGCGACCACGTGCTCCCGAAACTCCCGTCGCCAGCCGACCCGGCGTGGCGCAGCCGCGAGAAGATCCGCACGGACCTGCTCGAATTCTTCGGCAAGCCGCCAGGCGGGATCGAACTGTGGGCCTGGTTCGCCGCCTACGACCACGTCGCGCTGGCGCAACTGTGGGGTCCGATGCCCGCGCTGCCGCGCCAGCTGCCGCGCTTCACACGTGACCTGCGGCAACGCTGGGAGGACGCGGGCAAGCCGAAGTTGCCCGCCGCCCCGGACGACCAGCACGACGCGCTGGCCGACGCGCGGCACAACTACCAGCGGTGGCAGATCATCGAGTCTTACTGGCACCGGTAGGCGTCTCGCCCGATTTCGCAGAAGTGTCATGAAAGGGTCGTTCAGGACACTTTTGTCCTGAACGACCCTTTCATGACACTCCCGGGCGCTCAGTGCCGCCGCGTTCACCGGTGGTACGTGAAGGCCCCCTTCACAGCGCTAGACGCAAGGAAAGGGTCCTTCACGTACTTTGGCTGGTGTGGCGGTCCGGCCGTGAAGGACGCCATCCCCGCGTGCCATGCGACGAAAGCTCCCTTCGCGGCATAAGTCCCCAGCCCTCCAGCCCCGTGCCGTGCAATGAAGGGGCCTTTCATAGCAAAATTTGCAATGAAAGGCCCCTTCATCGCAGCCGCCGGGACCCGTCAGCGGCGCGAGTCCACCGCCTCCGCGAGCGTGTCCAGCAGTTCCGCGGTCGTCTCCCAGCCGAGGCAGGCGTCCGTGATCGACTGCCCGTAGGTCAGCGACGAAGCCGAGCCCAGCGTCAGGTCCTGCCGCCCCGCCACCAGGAAGCTCTCCAGCATCAGCCCCGCGATGCCCCGCTCACCGGCGCCGATCCGCCCGGCGAGTTCGCGGACGACCGAAGCCTGGCGCACGTGGTCCTTCGCGCTGTTGCCGTGGCTCGCGTCGATGATCACGCGCTCGGGCAGCCCGGACTTCGCGAGCCGCGCCAGCGTGTCCGCCACCGTCGCGGAGTCGTAGTTCGGGCCGGCGGAGCTGCCGCGCAGGATGACGTGGCAGTCCTCGTTCCCGGCGGTGGTGATGAGCGCGGCGAGCCCGTCGGGGTTGATCCCGGCGAAGACGTGGCTCGCGCCGGCCGCGCGGGTGGCGTCGACGGCGACCTGGACGTCGCCCTCGGTCGAGTTCTTGATCCCGACCGGCATCGACAGCGCGCTGCACAGCTGCCGGTGCACCTGGCTCGCCGCGGTCCGGGCGCCGATGGAACCCCAGGTCACGGTGTCGGAAATGAACTGCGGGGTGATCGGGTCGAGGAATTCGCAGCCGACCGGCAGCCCGAGCGCCGAAATGTCGAGCAGCAGTTTGCGCGCCATCCGGAGACCGTGGTTGACCTCGTAGGTGCCGTCGAGGCCGGGGTCGTTGATCAGGCCTTTCCAGCCGAGCGTGGTCCGCGGCTTCTCGAAGTAGACCCGCATGACGATGTGCAGGTCGCGGCGGTGTTCTTCGGCCTTGGCGGCGAGGCGGCGGGCGTAGTCGAGCGCGGCGTCCGTGTCGTGCACCGAGCAGGGCCCGACGACGACGAGGAGCCGGTCGTCCCGGCCGTCGAGGATGTCGACGGCCGAGGCCCGCCCGGCTAGGACGGTATCGGCGATTTCCGCCGTCATCGGATGTTCGTGCCGCAGCATCGCGGGCGACAGCAGCGGGTCGATGGCCGCCGTGCGGTGCCCGTCGAGGGCGATCAGGGTGTCAGCGGAGGGAGACATCGCGGGTCTGGTTCCTTTCGAAAGGGATACCGACCCGCGGGAACTCGCCGAGCCGGTGTGATTCCGGCTCGGGGTGGAGGTCAGCGCAGGTTGACGCCGCCGTGCCCACCCGGGGCCGGCTTCGTAAACCAGAAATAGCGCTGCACGGCGCCAAGCTAGCACATCGCGGGCGTGGACCGATTCCCGAGGTGGTCCGCCCTGCACCGATCCAGAGAACTCCCGCTACGCTGGCGACGGGACATGTGACTGTCATCTCTACGGAACACAAGACGGAGGCTTCTCATGCGTGTCGGTGTGCTGACCGGCGGTGGCGACTGCCCGGGGCTCAACGCGGTGATCCGCGCTGTGGTGCGCAAGGGCATCGAGGTGCACGGCTGGGACATCGTCGGGTTCCGCAACGGCTGGAACGGTCCCCTCACCGGGGACAGCCGCCCGCTCGGCCTGAACGACGTCGAGGACATCCTGACCCGCGGCGGCACGATCCTGCGTTCGTCGCGGACCAACCCGTACAAGGTCGAGGGCGGGGTCGACAAGATCAAGGCCGTGCTCGCCGAGCAGCAGGTCGACGCGCTGATCGCGATCGGCGGCGAAGACACCCTCGGCGTCGCGAAGCGGCTCACGGACGACGGTATCGGCGTCGTCGGGGTGCCCAAGACGATCGACAACGACCTCGGCGCCACCGACTACACGTTCGGCTTCGACACGGCCGTCTCGATCGCCACCGAGGCCATCGACCGGCTGCACACCACGGCCGAGTCGCACCACCGCGCCCTGGTCGTCGAGGTCATGGGCAGGCACGCGGGCTGGATCGCGCTGCACTCCGGTCTCGCCGGGGGCGCGAGCGTGATCCTGGTGCCGGAGCGGCACTTCAACGTTGACCAGGTCGTCTCGTGGGTCGAGCGCCGCTTCGAGAAGGAGTACGCGCCGATCATCGTGGTCGCCGAGGGCGCGCTGCCCGAGGGCGGCGAGGAGAAGCTGCTGACCGGTGAGAAGGACGCCTTCGGGCACGTCCGGCTCGGCGGCATCGGCACCTGGCTGGCCGACGAGATCGCCGCCCGCACCGGCAAGGAGTCCCGTGCGGTCGTGCTCGGGCACGTCCAGCGCGGCGGCACCCCGACGGCGTACGACCGCGTGCTCGCCACCCGCTTCGGGCTCAACGCCGTCGACGCCGTCGCCGACGGTGATTTCGGTGTGATGACGGCGCTGCGCGGCACCGACATCGTCCGCGTGAAGCTCTCCGAGGCGACCGCCGAGCTGAAGACCGTCCCGGTCGAGCGGTACGAAGAGGCCGAGGTCTTCTTCGGCTGAGCCGTGTTTCAGGAGAAGGCCCCTTACTTTGTGCTGAGCTCGGGTAAGGGGCCTTCGCTTTCCTTGCGGCGCCTCCATCACGGCGAGTTGAATCGGCCGCCTGGGGGATCTGGGTGGAAGGGCGGCGGTTCTCATGGCGGGTGCGGGATCCAGCAGGCGCGAGTTCCTGAGATGGCTGGCCGCCGGCGGGACCGGGGTGGCGCTCGCCGGGCTGCTGCGCGGTACGGCCGCCGCGGACACGGGCGAGATCGTCGTCATCGACCGGGTCACGCTGATCGACGGCACGGGTTCGGCGCCGCGGCGTGACGTCTCGGTCGTGCTCGTCGGCGACCGGATCGCCTGGGTCGGCGCCTCCGGTCAGGTTCCGGAAACCGGTGGCGCCCGGGTGCTCGACGGCCGCGGCAAGTACCTCATCCCGGGTCTGTGGGACATGCACACGCACGGCGCGGACCTCGAAGAGATCGTCCCGCCGCTGCACCTCGTCCACGGTGTCACGGGCGCCCGTGAGATGTGGGGGTACGCGGAGAACCGCGCGACCAGGGACAAGATCGAACGCGGTGAGCTGCTGGGCCCGCGGTTCGTAGTGGCGAGCGGGATCGTCGACGGGCCGGTCACGCTCCTGGGCCCGCCGGTGCTTCAGGTGACGACGGCGGCCGAGGCGCGGGCCGCCGTCCGCGCGGAGAAGGCCGCGGGCGCCGAGTTCGTGAAGACCTACTCCTACCTCGGGCCCGACGCCGTGCGAGCGATCGCGGACGAGGCCCGCCACCAGGGCCTGAGGTTCTCCGGGCATTGGCCGTACAAGCTGTCGCACCTCGAGGCGAGCGACCTCGGCCAGCACAGCTTCGAGCATTTCTTCGGGGTGTCCGTCCACTGTTCGTCCCGGCGCGACGAGATCCTCGCCAGGCTGAAGGCGACGCCGTACGACCCCGCGGCTCCGCGCGCCTTCTTCAACCTGGCGCGGCAACTGGAGTTCGATTCGGTCACCACGTACGACCCCGGCGTGGCGCGGGCCTACTTCGGCGGGCTGCGGTGCAACGGCACCTGGCACTCGCCGACGCTGACGATCAACCGGGTGGTCACGCAGCCCGCCGAAACCCACCAGCACGACCCCCGGCTGAAATACGTCCCCGCGGACCTGCGCGAGAGCTGGGTCAAGGGCATCGAACTGTTCGCGCCGAAGACGCCGTCGGAGATCGCCCTCCAGGAGCGGTACTACCAGGAGACGCTGCGGCTGGTCGGCGTCGCGCACGAAGCGGGCGTCGGGCTCATCGGCGGCACCGACTGCCTCAACCCGTACACCTTCCCCGGCAGCGGACTGCACGAGGAGCTCGCCTTCCTGGTCGAGGCCGGGCTCTCGCCGGTGCGGGCCTTGAAGACCGTCACCGGTGACGCCGCGAAGTTCCTCGGCAGGGAGAGGACTTCGGGCACCGTCGCGGCGGGGAAGGAGGCGGATCTCGTGCTGCTGGACGCGAACCCGGCCGCCGACATCCGCAACGTCGCGAAGATCGACACCGTGATCACCCGCGGCCGCGTGCTCGACCACGCGGAGCGAGGACGGATGCTCGCCGCCGTCGAGGCCGCCGCGAACCGGCCCGCGACGAGTCCCCGGATCAGGTCCCTCGCCCGGCGGGGCTGTTGCTGCTGAGGTGTCAGCCGATCTTCTCGGCCAGCTCGATGATGATCCCGTCGGGGCCGCGAAGGTAGCAGAGCCGGAAGGTGTCCTCGTAGTTCACGACTTCGCCCACGAGCGTGCCTCCATGGGGCCGCACCCGGTCGAGCACGCCTTCGATGTCGTCGACCTGGAAGGCGAGGTGGCGCAGGCCGAGCGTGTTGGCCGGAGCGTGCGAGTCGCCGGGGTGGGGCTCGGGCGTGAGGTACTGGATGAGTTCGAGCCGCCCGTCGCCGCCGGGGACGCGCACCATCGCGATCTCCGACTTGGCTCGCCTGACCGCGGTGACGCGGTCCGCCAGGTCGCTCTCCATCGTCATCTTGCCTTCCAGTTCGAGGCCGAACTCGACGAAGAACGCGACGGCGGCCGTGAGGTCGCTGACGATGACGCCGACGTGGTCCAGCTGCCGGATTTCCATGGTGCTCTCCTCGCTGTGGGGTGTGCCGCCCCGGGGACGACGCCGTCCGGCGGTTCTCGACATCGGAGGGGTCAGATGAGCGCGAGGGTGTCCAAAAGCGACACGGCGCGCGCGATGTCCTCGGTGAGCGGCCGGTCCTCGACGCTCGGGTCGAGCACGGAGGCGGCGGTCTCGTAGGCGTCCCGCGCGGGCAGGGAGACGAGTTCGGCCTTCCGCATCCGCAGCGCCCGGACGGCCGCGACCAGTTCGCAGGCCAGCACCTGCTGGTAGGCCGCACCGGCCGCGGTCGCCGCCCGCGCGGCCTGGGTGGAGAAGCTCGCGTGGTCTTCGAGCCCGCGCGAGACGACGGCGGTGCCCAGCGTCGCCGGGAGCGCGGCCTGCCGCAGTTCGGTGAGCGCGTCGTGGGCGACGTACTCCAGGATCATCACGCCCGAACTGCCCGACGGCCCGGCCGCGAGGAATGGCCGCAGCCCGGTGAACTCCGGTTCCACCAGGTCGCCGAGGCGGGCCACCGACAGCTCCGCGACCTGGTGGACGGTCGCGCGCACCTGGTCGAGCGCGGTCGAGACGTACGCGGTGTGGAAATGCGCGTGGTGGTAGGCGTCCTGGTGCGCCGTCGAGATCATCGGGTTCTCGGTGCTGGCGTTGATCTCCACCGCGAGCACGTCCCGCAGATAGTGGATCGCGTCCAGCGCGGGCCCCTGAACCTGCGGGAAAGCGCGGAGCCCGAACGGGTCCTGGATGCGCCTGCCGGGTTTGGGCGTGCCCTCCATCCCGAGCAGCCGCCGCATCTCCGCCGCGCACGCGACCTGCCCGGCGTGCGGACGCGCCTCGTGCACGGGAGTCGCGTACGCCTCCGGGTTCCCGTCGAGCGCGATGTAGGTCAGTGCCGCGACAACGTGGCTCGCCCGCGTCAGCGTGTCGAGCCGCATCGCCGCGAGGGTCGCTTCGGCCAGGGTGGCGGCGTTGCTGCTCATGAACGCGAGCGCGTCACCGGCCCGCACCGGCACCGGCGGCACACCGCCGGTCAGCCACGGCCGCTCGCCGGTGAGTGCCAGCGCGGTCTCCGCGAGCGGGGCGAGGTCGCCGGTGCCGATCGCGCCGAGCCGGTGCACCAGCGGCAGCGACCCGGTCCGCACCGCGGCGGCCAGCGCCCCGATCAGCTCCGGGCTGAGCCCGGAACGTCCGGCCAGCAGCTGGTTGAGCCGGATCAGCATCATCGCCCTGGTCTGGGCGGGGGACATGACGTCGCCGCTGCCGCCGGCGTGACTGCGCAGCAGCCGCAGCCCGTGATCCGGCGACTCGCCCTCGCCGACCGGGTCCTCCTTGTTGGCGCCGACGCCGGTGGTGCGGCCGTAGACGATCCGCCGCGTGCTCAGCTCCTCGGCGAGCTTCCACGCGCTTTCGGCGCCACGCAGCGCGGCGATGGAAACGTCGATGCCCAGCGGCCCCTCGGTGCCCGCGGCGGTCACGACGTCCGCGCAGCGCAGGGTCCGGCCGTCCACCCGGATCACGGCGGCCTCCTTTCCGGTGACCGCACTCAGTCCGACGGCGGCTGCCAGGGCGGGCGGTTGCCCCAGTCCCACTTCGGCATCGGCTCGGGAACGGTGACCTCGCGGCCGGGCTGCGAGAACATCACCGCGAGCCTGCTGCCCCATTCGACGTAGGCGGCGAACGCGGAGCGGAACTCGGGGTCGGCGGGCAGCCCGGCCTCGTCGGCGGCGTCGAAGAGCAGGTTCACCCAGCGGCGGCGTTGCTCTTCGGTGATGGCCCGGCCGAGATGCCGTCCGACCATGTGCCGGTGGCCGCCGTGGTCGTGGCTGTAGGTCTCCGGGCCGCCGAACACCTCGGCGAGCCAGACCGCCACGTGCTCGGGATGGCCGGGGTCCATCTGGCGGAAGACGGGCTCCAGCAACGGGTCCTTCAGCACGTGGCCGTAGAAGACGGCCGTCAGCCGTCGCAGGGCGTCCAGCCCGCCCGCCCATTCGTACAACGTCGGCGTCTCGGTCACGTAGGGTCCTCCCAGCGGCGATGATCTCCCGGTCGGGCAAGGCAACCATCCAGGACCGCTCCGGACAACCCGGAGGTGGACGAGCCGTTACCTATTCACTGACTGTCTTCGTCGAGGTGCCGCTCGAGCGCGTCGATCCGTCCTTCCCAGAACCGGCGGTACGGCGCGAGCCAGGCGTCGACCTCCGCGAGCGGCTCCGGGCGGAGCCGGTAGCAACGGCGCTGGGCGGCGACGCGGACGGTGACCAGACCCGCCTCGCGTAGGACACGCAGGTGCTTCGATACGGCCGGTTGGCTCAATTCGAGGACCTCGACCAGCTCGTTGACCGACCGTTCGCCGTCGCGCAAGAGGTCCAGGATGGTCCTCCGCCGAGGCTCGGCGAGGATCTCGAAAGTCTGCATCATCCGGGAAATGTGCCCCGTGCGGCATATTTCCGTCAAGGAATGTTCGAAAATGTCCATCCGAAAGTCGCGGTCTGAACCATTGACGGAGTGGTCTAGTCCATTTAACTTGTGCGTGTCCCGCCGCAGTCCTCTCGTCACCGCAGGTGACCGTGAAGGGAGAACGCATGTCCCGTTTCAGCAGGCTCACCGCGATCGTGGGTGCCGCGGCCGTCGCCTTCGGCGCGCTGGCCGTCGCCGCCCCGGCGCGGCAGGCGACCGCCGCTCCCGAGGCACCGGACGCCTCGGTCGGCAAGGTGCTCGGGTACTTCGCCGAATGGGGCGTCTACCAGCGGAACTACCATGTGAAGAACATCGACACCTCCGGTTCGGCGAGCAAGCTGACGCATATCAACTACTCGTTCGGCAACGTGACGAACGGTGGCTGCGCGATCGGCGACGCGGAAGCGGCGACCAGCAAGTTCTACGACGCCGCCGGCAGTGTCGACGGGGTCGCCGACAGCTGGGACAACGGCGCGCTGCGCGGGAACTTCAACCAGCTGAAGAAGCTCAAGGCCAAGCACCCGAACCTCAAGGTGCTGTGGTCCTTCGGTGGCTGGACCTGGTCCGGTGGCTTCGGCGAGGCGGCGAAGAACCCCGCCAAGTTCGCGGAATCCTGCTACAACCTCGTCAACGACCCGCGCTGGGCCGGCGTCTTCGACGGCATCGACATCGACTGGGAGTACCCGAACGCCTGCGGTCTCTCCTGCGACACCAGCGGCGCGGCGGCCATCAAGAACCTCGCGCAGGCCCTGCGGGAGAAGTTCGGCTCGAAGCTCGTCACCGCCGCGATCACCGCGGACGGCACCGACGGCGGCAAGATCGACGCCGCGGACTACGGCGGCGCTTCGCAGTACTTCGACTGGTACAACGTCATGACCTACGACTACTTCGGCGCCTGGGCCGCGCAGGGCCCGACCGCGCCGCATTCGCCACTGAACGACTACGCGGGCATCCCGACCGCCGGCTTCCACTCCGACGCGGCGATCCAGAAGCTGAAGAGCAAGGGTGTTCCGGCGGGCAAACTGCTGCTGGGTATCGGTTTCTACGGCCGCGGCTGGACCGGTGTCACCCAGGACGCCCCCGGCGGCACCGCGACCGGCGCGGCGCAGGGCACCTACGAGGCGGGCATCGAGGACTACAAGATCCTGAAGAACACGTGCCCGGCCACCGGCACCGTCGCGGGTACGGCGTACGCGAAGTGCGGAAACAACTGGTGGAGCTACGACACCCCGGCGACCATCGGCGGCAAGGTCGCCTACGCCAAGAACCAGGGTCTCGGTGGTGCCTTCTTCTGGGAACTGTCCGGTGACACGACCGACGGCGAGCTGATCACCGCGCTGGCCAAGTAACGCCGAAGTACATGAAGGCCCCCTTCCTTGCGCCTAGTGTCCTGCGCCGGAAGTTCGCGCCGTTAATCCGTATCGATAGCCAGCCGTTTCGCGCCTGGACCGGGGGGCATGAGGTGTGTCGCGAAAGCCACTTTCGCGACGCCTGGGGTCGCGAAAGTGGCTTTCGCGGCACGGTCGCCCCACGGCCCGCGAGCGAATCCCCGCGACCCGACACCTTGAATCAGCGAAATGCTCACGGCCTCAGGCGACAGCATCTTCACCGCGCGAAGCAAGAACAAGATCCTTCGGCACCACGCCGAATTACTACACGAACTTCCGACTCGGGACACTAGGTACAGGAAGGGGGCCTTCATGTACTTGTCGGTGCTGGGGATTAACGTCACCGCATGGGTTTCGAGGGTTTCGGCGAGTACGCCATCGACTTCTACGACGGTCTCGAGGCGGACAACTCCAAGTCCTATTGGGACGCGAACCTCGCCACCTACAAGGCCGACGTCCGCGCGCCGATGGAAGCGCTGCTCGCCGAGCTGGTGCCGGAGTTCGGTGACGGCTTCGGCGAGGGAAAGGTGTTCCGCCCGTATCGCGACGTCCGGTTCGCCAAGGACAAGACGCCGTACAAGACCCATTGCGGCGCGGTGATCGAGCAGGGCCGCGGCGGCGGCGCGTACTACGTCGAGGTCGGTCCGGCCGGACTGCGTGTGGGCGGCGGCTGCTTCCACTTCGAGTCCGATCAGCTCGCCCGCTTCCGCAAGGCCGTCGACACCGAACTGCGCGGCGCCGAACTGGCCAAGATCCTCGCGAAGCTGGAGAAGGCGGGCTGGGAGGTCAAGGGGGACAGGCTCAAGTCGAAGCCGCGCGGGTTCGCCGAGGACCACCCCCGCATCGACCTGCTGAGGTACCGCTCGGTGTACGCCGTCCGCGGCTGGGAACCGGACGACGTCCTGCACGAACGGGGCACGCTCGACCGGGTGCGAAAGGCATGGCGGCAGGTCCGCGCGTTCAACGAGTGGGCCCGTGACCGGGTCGGGCCGAGCGAGAAGCCGCGACGATAACCGTCGAACCCTGATCGACGGTTGTCCATCCCAGGTGAACTGACACTTTTCTTGAACTTTCGGTATCGGTACAGACGTATCCGCGATGAGGGACTACGCTGTACGAACGTGAGCCGACGCGCGAAGATCGTTTGTACCCTGGGCCCCGCGACCGCTACGCCGGAGAAGATGCGGCAACTCGTCGACGCCGGGATGGACGTCGCGAGGATGAACTTCAGCCACGGGACGCACAGCGACCACAAGCAGGTCTACGACCTCATCCGCACCGCCGCCGCCGAATCCGGCCGCGCCGTGGGCATCCTCGCCGACCTTCAGGGGCCGAAGATCCGTCTCGGCACCTTCGCGGGCGGTCCGGTCGAGTGGCACAACGGCGACATCGTGCGCATCACCGTCGAGGACGTCGCGGGTACGCACGACCGTGTCTCGACCACCTACAAAGGACTCGCCGACGACGCGAAGCCCGGCGACCGTCTCCTCGTGGACGACGGCAAGGTCGGCCTCGTCGTCAAGCAGGTCGAAGGCCCGGACGTCGTCTGCGAGGTCACCGAAGGCGGCCCCGTCAGCAACAACAAGGGCGTTTCCCTGCCGGGGATGGACGTCTCCGTGCCGGCGCTGTCCGAAAAGGACATCGAAGACCTCGAGTTCGCGCTCGAACTCGGCGTGGACTTCATCGCGCTCTCGTTCGTCCGCTCGCCCGCCGACATCGACCTTGTCCACCAGGTGATGGACCGCGTCGGCAAGGGACGCCTCCCGGTGGTCGCGAAGATCGAGAAGCCCGAAGCGGTCTACAACCTCGAAGCCATCGTGCTGGCCTTCGACGCGGTGATGATCGCGCGTGGTGACCTCGGCGTGGAACTTCCGCTGGAGCAGGTCCCGCTGGTGCAGAAGCGCACCATCCAGATCGCCCGCGAGAACGCGAAGCCGGTCATCGTCGCGACGCAGATGCTCGAGTCGATGATCAACAGCTCCCGGCCGACCCGTGCCGAGGCCTCGGACGTCGCCAACGCGGTGCTCGACGGCGCGGACGCCCTCATGCTCTCGGGTGAGACCAGCGTCGGCCGCTACGCGATCGAGGTCGTCCAGACCATGGGCCGGATCATCGAGGCCGTCGAGACCGACTCGCCGGTCGTGCCGCCGCTCTCGCACGTCCCGCGCACCAAGCGCGGCGTCATCTCCTACGCGGCCCGTGACATCGGTGAGCGGCTGAACGCCAAGGCGCTGGTCGCCTTCACCCAGTCCGGTGACACCGTCCGCCGGCTCGCGCGGCTGCACACGCGGCTGCCGCTGCTGGCGTTCACGCCGGAGGAAAGCGTCCGCAGCCAGCTCGCGATGACCTGGGGCACCACGACCCGGATCGTGCCGAAGGTCGGCTCCACCGACCAGATGATCCAGCAGGTCGACCACGCGATGCTCGAAATGGGCAAGTACGCCAAGGGCGACCTGGTGGTCATCGTGGCCGGTTCCCCGCCCGGGACCGTCGGCTCGACCAACCTCATCCGGGTGCACCGCCTCGGCGAGGACGACCACGCCTGACCTTCCGCGGTCTCGCGAGGCTGCGACTGTGCCGTGAGGGCCTCCTTCCCTACCTTCAAAGTAGGGAAGGAGGCCCTCACTACGTCGTGGCTGGGGTGGTCGTGAGTGGCGATTCGGGTTAGGGCCAAGGGTGTCTTAGGTACCTATGTGGGTTCCGGCTGCGGTTGCTCTCAGGCTCGAGTCCGTGAAGGCCTCCTTGAGGGACTCTGGGTCCCTCAAGGAGGCCTTCACGGACTCGATGATCGCCGCGTTCGCCCCACGTGCACCAGCGGTCACAGCGGCTGCGCGTGAAGGACTTCCAGTCAGACGCCTGCGTGAGTGGTCACGGTCCGTGGGGACATAAGAGCTCGACGCCGGACCGCCGGAAGCACTGAACGAGCCGCCCACTCATCCTCGCGTCTCGTGAGTGGTGAGGACTGGCAGAACCCGAATCGCCACTCACGACCACCTGTCCCGAAGGTGGCCTTCGCGACAAACGTCCCGCCTCACCCGGGACCGGGGCACCCTTACGGCCTAAAGTTCAGGACATGACTGAGATGGCCAGGGAAGCCGCGGCCGGTTTCGACAACGCCGGCGGAGTGGGCGGACAGCCCGTGCTCGACCGGCTGGTCGCGTTGCTGGACTTGGAGAAGATCGAGGAGAACATCTTCCGCGGGGTCTCGCCCGCCCACTCGCCGGTGCGGGTGTTCGGCGGGCAGGTCGCCGGGCAGGCGCTGGTCGCCGCGGGGCGCACGGTCCCCGAGGAGCGGAAGGTCCACTCGCTGCACGCGTACTTCATCCGTGGCGGCGACCCGAGTGTCCCGATCGTCTACGAGGTCGACCGGATCCGCGATGGCCGTTCGTTCACCACCCGCCGCGTCGTGGGCATCCAGCACGGCAAGGCGATCTTCTCCCTGTCCGCCTCGTTCCAGAAGGACGAGGGCGGCATCGAGCACTCCGAAGGCATGCCGGACGTCCCGGACCCCGAATCGCTCCCGACGTTGCAGGAGCGCGCCGAGGGATACTTCATGGGCCATCTCGACCGGCCGCGCCCGATCGACCTGCGGTACGTCAACGACCCGCCGTGGGTGACCAGGGAATCGGGCGAGCGTCCGGCCAGGAACCAGGTCTGGATGCGGGCCGACGGCAAGCTCCCGGATCAGCAGTTGCTGCACGTCTGCGTCCTGACCTACGCCTCCGACATGACGCTCCTGGATTCGGTCCTCGCGCGCCACGGCGTCTACTGGGACCTCGACAAGGTGATCGGCGCGAGCCTCGACCACGCGCTCTGGTTCCACCGCCCGTTCCGGGCCGACGAGTGGTTCCTCTACGACAGCGCGTCGCCGACGGCGTCGGGTGCCCGCGGTCTGGCGACCGGCCGGTTCTTCGCCGCGGACGGAACGCATATCGCCACCGTCGTGCAGGAAGGTCTTCTCCGGGTGGTGTGAACGGTGACGTTCCGCATCGGAGAGGCGTCTTGTCCACCCTTTAGAGGGAATGGCGAAACGCATTAACATCTGGAGCCAGAGCATTACGGAATGGTGGACATAAAGGGAGGGCCGGAACCGATCGGGGGACGGCTCCGGCCCTGCTCCGGGGGTGAATCCGGCCTTGACGGGTATCCTCGCGGAAACCCATCGGTGCAGCTCGCGGCCCCGCGCCCGTGCCGCGAACGGGTCCGCTGCCGCCGGTGAAGGCGGGCGTTCCGCGTTGCACAATGCTCAACCTACAACGGCAATCTGCAAATTGCAGGATGAAAACCCGGGCGGGTCGGAAAATGGTGGTGTGACCATCTCACCGAATGTGTCTCGGGCTGGTTAGATGTGCTTCGTGCGGCGTTACTGAACACTGTTCTCCTCGCCGTGTCGCGATCGATGGTGCTCGGACAGCCTGTGGAGGTGCCGTGATGACGAGGGGTCAGGGGCCCACCGTGCGCCGCCGACGGCTGGCGAGCGAGCTGAGGCGATTGCGCGAGGCGGCGGATCTCACCATCGACGAGGTGAGCGAGAAGCTCGAATGCTCGGCGTCGAAGGTCAGCCGGATCGAGACCGGGCACGTCGGCGTCACCCCGCGCGACGCGCGCGACATGCTCGAGCTGTACGGCATCGCGGGCGACGAGCAGGAAGCGCTCGTCCAGCTGGCCAGGGAAGCCCGCAAACGCGGCTGGTGGCATGCGTATAACGAGGTGTTCACCGGCACCTTCGTCGGCCTGGAGGCGGACGCGAGTTCACTGCGGGCGTTCCAGGCGCTGCTGGTGCCGGGACTGTTGCAGACCGAGCGCTACGCCAAGGCCGTGATCAGGGCGATGCGGCCCGACGCCGAAGACGCCGAGATCAGGCGCAGGGTCGCGGCGAGGATGGCGCGGCAGGAGCTGCTGACCGATCCTTCGCCGCCCGAGTACTGGGCCGTCATGGACGAAGCGGTCCTGCATCGGACGGTCGACGGCCCCGAGGTGATGGCGGAACAGCTGTACCGGATGGTCACGATGGCGGCGCAGCCGAACGTCACCGTCCAGATCGTGCCGTTCGGCGCGGGCGCTCATCCCGGGATGGAGGGTCCGTTCCTCATCATGGGCTTCCCCGAACTGGCCGACACCGACGTGGTCTACGTCGACAGCACCTCCACTGGGCTTTATCTGGAGGAACCCCCGGACGTCCGGCGATACGCGTTGATGTTCGACCATCTGCGTGCCGCCGCGTTGAAGCCGGACGACTCGGTCGAGGTGATCGCCGAGGCCGCCGGAAGGTTCGCCGAACGGGCGGCCCTCTCGGAGAAGTCCCTGGAAACAAAGTAAGGAGTGGGGAGCATGACGCCCAACGATGATCTTTCCCAGGCCCGGTGGTTCAAGAGCAGCCACAGTGGCGGCGGCAACGACTGCGTCGAGGTCGCCTTCACCGGTTCCGGTGCCGCCCTGAGGGACTCCAAGGACCCCGAGGGAGGTGCCTTCCGCCTCTCGCCGCAGGCTTGGCGTGGGCTGCTCGGTGCCGTGCGCCGGAGTGGCCCGGGTCACGCCCAGAACCACTGAAACTCGACCCCTTACGCCGCCCGAGCAGGGGATGGGCCGGCGTAAGGGGTCGAATCACGTCCGGGTGTAGGTGATCACCCGATGCCGCAGGGCACCCCTCAGGACGAATCTCATCACTACCAACAAGGCAGTGAGTTCCTAAGGGGAAACAGTGATGAACACGAACGACGCTCTACTCACCGGAGTACTGGCCGAGGTCGAGTACCGGCGCGAAGAGCTCCAGCGAGCGGGCCGCAGCGTGTGGGTCGACCGGGCCCGCCGGGCAGGCAAGCGGATCCGCGCGCACCGCGCCGAAGTCCGGGTGCCCGCCCAGCAACGCCGCGAGGCGCGGCAGGCGCCCGCCCGCAGCGGCGAGATCACCCGGTAGAGGCCGAGTGCGATGAAGCTCTCGGCTGAAACACAGGCGAAGTTGTCGGCCCGGTAGGCAAGAATGCACCTCGTGCCCCGTCTTGGCTCCGGAATCCCGATCGTCGCCCGCACTCAGGAGATGCGGCAGCTCCGCGCCGCCTTCGCCCGTGCAGAACGGGCCGAGGCCGGCGCGGTGCTGCTCTCCGGTGACGCCGGCGTCGGCAAGACCCGACTGCTGACCGCGCTCGGCGAGTTCGCCGCGGGCGCGGGCGCCCTGGTGCTCACCGGGCGCTGTATCGACGTCCATGAGGGCGGTCTTCCTTATCTTCCGTTCGCCGAGGCGCTCGCGCCGCTGGCGATGACGTCCGATCCCGCGGTCACCGCCGCGGTCCGGGCCCGGCCGGCGCTGGGCAGGCTGCTCCCGCAGATGCAGCAGGCGGAGGACTACCCCGCCATCGAAGACGGCCAGCTCACCGCGAGCGAACGGGTGTCGACGCAACGGCTCCGGCCCGAACAGGACCTCGGCCAGCTCCAGCTGTTCGACGCGGTACTGGGGGTGCTGACCGTCATCGCGCAGCGCCGGCCCGTGGTGATCCTGCTGGAGGATCTGCACTGGGCCGACGGCTCCACCCGGAACCTGCTGTCCTTCCTGCTGACGAGGCTGCGCACCCAGCGGCTGCTGGTGGTGGCGAGCTACCGCGAGGAGGACGTCCACCGGCGGCATCCGCTCCGGGCCGTGCTTTCCGAGGTGGTGCGCCTCGGCGCGGTCGAACGCGTCGAGGTCAAACCGTTCGGCGCCGAGGACGCGCGCGCCTTCGTCGAGGCGCTGGCCGACGAGCCGATCGCCCAGGACATGATCGCCGACATCGTCGCCAGGTCCGAGGGCAATCCGTTTTTCGTCGAGGAGCTGCTCGCGTCGGCGAAGGACTGTCGTGAACTCCCCGCCGGGCTCGCCGAAGTACTGCTCGCCCGGGTGGAACAGCTTTCCCAGATCACCCGCCGCGTGCTGCGCGTGGTCTCGGTCGCCAAGGACTCGGTCGCGCACGCCGCGCTCGCCGAGATCTCCGGTCTGGACGAACTCGAACTCGACGAGGCACTGCGCGAAGCGGTGCAGCATCACGTGTTGGTGATCGAGAACGGTTTCTACACCTTCCGGCACGCGCTGTTGCAGGAAGCGGTCTACGGTGATCTGCTGCCGGGGGAGCGGGTGCGCATGCACGCGGCGTACGCGTCGCGCATCCGCGGCCGGACGCAGGGGCGCGGCCAGGACGCCCGGCTCGCGCACCACAGCCTGGAGAGCAAGGACTTCGTCACCGCGCTGGCCGCGTTGCTGCGCGCGATGGACGAGGCGGAGAAGCTGGGCGCGCCCGGTTCCGCGCTGCGCCACGTCGAACAGGCACTGTCCATTTGGGACGCGGTGCCCGCGGCCGACCGGCCGTCGGAAGTCGATGAGCTCCGGTTGCTGCACGAGGCTTCGTACTTCGCGAGCACGTCGGGGGAGCCGGAGCGGGCGGTCGCCTATTCGCGATCCGCCACCGAAGCCCTCGGCCCGGACACCGGCAACGAGCGTGCCGCCAAGGTCTGGCGACGGCACGCGGAGGCACTGCTTTCGGTCGACGGCACGCTCGACGAGGTCGTCGAGGCGATCGACAAGGCATGGGAGCTGGTCGAACACACCGAGGCGAGTTCCGCGCGGGCGTGGGTGCTCGCCACCCGGGCGGGGATCCTGCGGCTGATCGACAGGCACGACGAGGCACTGCAATGCGCGCTGGCCGCGGTCGCCGACGCCAGGGCCGTCGGCGCGGGCGGGGCGGAGGCGGCCGCGCTGGTCTCGCTGGGGACGCTGGCCGATTCGGCGGGTGACGTCGAGGAAGCACGGGAGCGGTTGCGCCAGGCCGAGCGGAAGGCCAGGGATTCCGGCGCGCTCAACGGCGAACTGCGGGCACTGCACTTCCTCGGGCTGAGCTACGACGACCGGGCCGAGATCCACTCTGCGCTGAAGTACTACGCCAAGGGCATCAAACGGGCCAAGGAGACCGGGCTGACCTGGAGTTCCTTCGGGATCGAGCTGCGGACGAAGCACCTCACGCTGCGGTACGTCAGCGGGGACTGGCCGGAGGACGACGACGCCGGCCGCGCGGGCCGCGGCGTTTCGAGTGTCGTCGCCGGGCGGTTCCTGAGCATCTGGGCGCAGTTCGTCGTCGGCAGGGGCCGGTTCGCGGACGCGGACAAGATCCTGCCCAGCCTGCGCCAGCACTGGAGCACGGACATCTCGATCGCGCTCGCGGCGGGTGACGCCGCCATCCAGCTCGCGTCCTGGCGCGGGGACCACGCGGGCGCGGTGCGGCAGGCGCAGGAACTGATCAGCTGGCTCGAAGAGGTCGAGCCCGCGATCCTCGGCGGGATCCGGATCAGCGTGCACGGCGTCGCGGCCGCCGTCGCGCAGGCCGCCGAAGCCCGGGTGCGCGGCGATCTCGCGACGGTCGAGGCGGCGGTGAAAGCGGGTGAGGAGATGCTCGCCCACGGCCGCCACTGCGCCGAACACGGCATCCCGCGTTCGGTGTCGCTCGGCCCGGAGGCGCTGGCGTGGCTCGCGCGGTTGGACGCGCTCGGCAGCTGCCTGCGCGGCGCGGGAGACCCGGAGCTGTGGGCGAAGGCGATCGAGGCGTTCGGGTACGGCGCGGTGTACGAGCAGGCGATATGCCGTCTGCAGCACGCGAAGTCCTTGCTGGCGTCCGACGGCGACACCGCGCTCGCGACGTCAGAGCTGCTGGCCGTGCACGCGGTGGCCGACCGGCTGGGCGCCTGCCCGCTGCGCGAAGCCGTCCGGGAGCTCAGCCACCGGGCGCGTGTCGAGCTTCCCGGCGAGGTCGCGGCCCCGCGACGTGACGTCGTCGACCCGCTCACCGACCGCGAACGGGACGTACTGGAACGCGTCGCGCTCGGCCGGACCAACCGGCAGGTCGGCGAAGAGCTGTACATCAGCGAGAAGACGGTGAGCGTCCACCTCTCGCGTGTGATGGCGAAACTCGGCGCGAGCCGCCGGGCCGAGGCGGTCGCGATCGCCTACGACCGGGGCCTGCTAGCCGCTCCGACCTCTCCCTAGCCGCAATTAGTCCTCTGGATGCGGTCCTTGCACACGCAACTACCGCATTCAGAGGACTAATTGCGTGGGTCAGCGGCGCGGGAGGCGGCGGAGGGCCTTCAGGCTCGTGCTCAGGGCCCGCACCCAGAGCTTCGGCGGGATTCCGCGGCCGGGGCGCAGCGGCATTCCGCGCTGCACCGCGATCGCCTGGGCCTCGGTGTACTTGAGCAGCCCTTCGGCACCGTTGCGCCGCCCGACACCGGACTCCTTCATCCCGCCCATCGGCAGCCCCACGGTCCCGAAGGTCGCCGCGAAGCCTTCGTTGACGTTGACGGTCCCGGCCTTCAGCCGCGCCGCGACCTCCCAGCCCGCGCGGCCGTTACGCGACCACACGCTCGCGTTCAGCCCGAACTTCGTGTCGTTGGCGCGCTCGATCGCGTCGGTGACGTCGGTGTAGCCGTAGATCGACACGACCGGCCCGAACGTCTCTTCGGCGAACAGCTTGACGTCCTCGGTGACGTCGGTGAGCACGGTCGGCTCGTAGAACAGCGGGCCGAGGTCGGGCCGGGCCTTGCCACCGGTGAGTACCTTCGCGCCCTTGGACCGGGCGTCCTCGACGTGCGCCGACACCGTCTCCAGCTGGGCTTCGGAGGTCAATGAGCCCATCTGCGCCTGGTAGTCCAGTGCGCCTCCGAGCCGGAGCGCGGCCGTCTTGGCGACGAAGGCCCGCGTGAACTCGTCGCGGATCGACTCGTGGACGTAGATCCGCTCGACCGAAACACACAGCTGCCCCGCGGAGGAGAAGCACGCGGTCACCGCGCCGGTCGCGGTCTTGGAAATGTCCGCGTCGGGCAGCACGATCATCGGGTTCTTGCCGCCGAGTTCGAGCGAGTAGCTCGTCAGCCGCTCCGCCACCTTCGCGGCGAGGCCCTTACCCGTGGGCGTGGATCCGGTGAAGCACAGGTAGTCCGACTCTTCGACGAGCGCGTCGCCGATCCGCGAGCCGCGGCCGAGCACGATCTGCCAGACGCCGGCGGGCAGCCCGGCCTCCTCGGCGATCTCCTGCAGCCACAGCGCCGAGAGCGCGGTCTGGTTGTCCGGCTTCTGCACGACGGCGTTGCCCGCCGCGAGCGCGGGCAGGACGTCCATCGCGGTCAGCGCGAGGGGGTAGTTCCACGGCGAGATGATCCCGACGACACCCTTGGGGTGCCGGATCTCGCCGACCTTCGTCAGCACCGGGATCAGCCCGGCGGCGCGACGCGGCGAAAGGAACTTCGCGCTGTGCTTGCCGTAGTAGGCGGCCACGAGCGCGGTGGCGCTGACCTCGTCGAAGGCGTCCATCCGGGCTTTGCCCGCCTCGATCTGTACGAGGTCGAGCGCTTCTTCCTGCCGCTTCAGGACCAGGTCGTGCAGGCGGATCAGGATGCGCTGGCGGTCTTCGACCGGCCGTTCGGCCCACGCGCGCTGCGCTTCCCGCGCCTGGTCGAACACGGCGCGGACGTCGGCGTCGGTGGCCTGGGGGAGGGTCGCGATCGGCTGCCCGGTGAACGGCGCCCGCATCTGGACCGGCGCCGAATCCTCGCCGCCGACGACCCGCCGCACGAGCCGTTCCGCCCTGGCCATGGCCGGGGCACCGGGGACGCCGCCGATGGTGGACGGTCCTTCGGTGTGCTGGCCCGCACTCGCCGGTGTCGTGCTCGTCATGCCGTCTCCGTTCCATGCGGCGTGGAGCCGGAAGGCGCCACGCAGAGCCCAGGGTGTTACCGACGAGTACAGCATACTGCCGGTATGGAGACTGTCCACCGCTGATATGAATAAGTTTCACATATTGTCGGGTCGCGGCGGATTGTCCGGCGACGGGCGCAGGATGTCCTGCTGCTGCAACGCGGATCCCGCGGGGGGCGTCGGGGGTGACGGCGGCTCGTAGGCCTGCGGATACTGCCGCTGAGGGATGCCGGGAGGGTAAGGGGCGTAAGTGGCCGGGTACGGGGCCTGAGGGGGCGGCGCCGGTTCGCGCCGGTTGGCCACGACCGCCAGCCCGATCGTGAGCAACGCCACGAGTCCGCCCGCGAGCAGGATCCAGAATCCGCTCCCGGTCCCATAACGCGAGACGAACCGGCCGGTGTCCTGTCCGAAGCTCAGGCTCGCCGAGATGTCCATGCCGAACATCCAGACGCCGATCGCGGTCCCCGCCCCGCCGGCGACCAGCAGTGTCCTCGACGTCGTCGCGGCGGGCGAACCGGAACTCCGCCGGTAGGAGGCGAAACCGACCGCGGCCCCGGCGAACAGCGTCAATGCGGCGGCGGACAGCGGGATGCCGTAGCGGGCGACGTGCGTCTTGTCGTAGAACTCCTTCTCCTCCGCGGACGGCTCGATGTCGAAGCTCCGTGTCCAGCCGGTCTCAGCGAACTTCGACACCGTCTTGCCTTCGGAGACCTGTTCGTACGTCGACTGCGGGAGAAAAGTCGCGAGGAGTACCAGCAGACCGGCGAAAACCCCCATCATCGCGGCGAAGAGCCGGGGGAGCCGCACGTCGGACGGCGGTCGCGCGGGCTGCCCTGTGCCGAACGGGCCAGTCGGTTGGTACGGCTGCTGCTGCGGCGCGCTCATGGTCGGCTCCTCCGCCGGTCCTGTTGTCCAGCAAGGAATTCCACCATGAATCGGCCGACGAGATAAGTGTCACCTGTGCTCTGGTCAGCGGCTCCCGCGCGTGCTACGCGGAGGTGTCCTCGTACAACATCACCGCGACCCGTTTCCATTCGTCGAGCAACTGCCGCCGCCGCTTCGGATCGCCACCGAGTTCGGCGTCCAGCGCCAGCCCGCGGGTGAGGTTCACGGTCAGCCAGAACAGGATCTCCGCGCGCTCCTTCGGCAGGTCCCCGGCGACCGCGGTGATGTGCTCCAGTGTCGAGCGGCCCAGCGCCCTGTCGACCGGGCGGATCGCCTCGCGGAGTTCGGGGTCGGTGCGCGCCGCGACCCACAGTTCCGTGGCGGCCGTGGACAGCGTGCCCGAGTAGCCCTCCCACAGCAGGTCGATGGCCGCCGCGACGCCCGAGGCGCCACCCGGAAGCGCCGAGATCGACGTCGCGAGCCGTCCGCGCAACTTCTCCGTCAGATGTTCGACGGCGGCCGCCATGAGTTCGGCCTTCGCGGAGAAGTGATGCTGCACGGCGCCCTTCGAGACGCCCGCGCGGGCACAGATCTCCTGGACCGAGGTGCGCGCGTAACCGAGGTCGACCAGGCAGTCGATGGTCGCGTCGAGCAGGGCGGTGCGCGTCTGCTCACGCCGCTCGGCCTGGGTGCGGTGGGTCCTGCCGAGCACACTCACCGGATCCGGCCCCCTTTACGTGCAGCTCGGTACGGATGTACATTCCGCTTGGAACTTACATCCTAAGCGTCATGTTTTCCAGGTCCGATCAGGAGGCGTTGGCCGTGCCCTTGCAGATCCAGAAGAGTTCGTGGAGCACGACGGAGCTCGAAGACCTCCGGGACCTCGCCCGGACCTTCTGCCAGAAGGAACTCGTGCCGAACCAGGAGCGCTGGGCGGCCGAGAAGAAGGTCGACCGCGAGCTGTGGACGAAGGCGGGAGAGGTCGGCCTGCTGGCGCTGTCCATCCCGGAGGAGTACGGCGGTGGCGGCGGCACGTTCGCCCACGAGGCCGTGCTCTACGAAGAGCAGGCCCGATCCGGCGACAGCGCGTGGGGCGTCACCGTCCACAATGGAATCGTCGCGCACTACATCCTGGAGTACGCCGGCGAAGAGCAGAAGAAGGCGTGGCTGCCGAAGTTCGCCTCCGGCGAGATGGTCGGCGCGGTCGCGATGACCGAACCCGGCACGGGTTCGGATCTGCAGAACATCAAGACCCGCGCGGTACGCGACGGCGACCACTACGTGATCAACGGCGCGAAGACGTTCATCACCAACGGTTTCCACGCCGACCTCGTCGTCGTCGCGGTGAAGACCGACCCGGACGCGGGCGCGCAGGGTGTCTCGCTGATCGCCGTCGAGACCGACACCCCCGGCTTCAGCCGCGGCCGCGTCCTCGACAAGATCGGCCTCAAGGGCCAGGACACCGCGGAGCTGAACTTCGACGACGTCCGGGTGCCCGCCGCCAACCTTCTCGGCGGCCAGGAAGGCCTCGGCTTCATCCAGCTGATGCAGCAGCTGCCGCAGGAACGGCTGATCATCGCCGTCACCGCGGTGGCCGGGATGGAGGCCGCGATCGACCAGACCATCGCCTACACCAAGGACCGCCAGGCCTTCGGCCGCCCGGTCTACAACTTCCAGAACACGAAGTTCAAGCTCGCCGAGGCCGCGACCGAGGCCGCCGTGTCCCGCGCGTTCCTCGACCAGTGCATCGAACGGCACCTGCGCAAGGAACTCGACGTGCAGGGCGCGGCGATGGCGAAGCTGTGGACCACCGAACGGGTCAACAAGGTCGTCGACGACTGCCTGCAGCTCTTCGGCGGCTACGGCTACATGACCGAGTACCCGATCGCGCGTGCGTGGGCCGACATCCGGATCTCCCGTATCTTCGGCGGCACCAGCGAGATCATGAAGGAAATCATCTCCCGCACACTGTGAAACCCGTTGCCGTACCAGGAAAGGACGTGGCGATGAAGGCTGGGCCACTGAGCGGGCTCAAGGTCGTCGAACTGGCCGGGCTCGCCCCGGCGCCGTTCGCCTGCACGATCCTCGCCGATCTCGGCGCGGAGGTCGTCCGGGTCGACCGGGCGACACCGGGCAACGACGTCATCGGGTTCCCGAACGATCCGCT
This sequence comes from Amycolatopsis sp. NPDC052450, assembly GCF_044547565.1. Taxonomy (NCBI): domain Bacteria; kingdom Bacillati; phylum Actinomycetota; class Actinomycetes; order Pseudonocardiales; family Pseudonocardiaceae; genus Amycolatopsis; species Amycolatopsis sp. NPDC052450. The sequence continues at coordinate 37,982 of NZ_JBIUAQ010000006.1, forward strand.
CGCGCGGGGCAGGCGCTCGATCGGCGTCAACACCAAGACCCCCGAGGGCGTCGAACTGGTGCTGAAACTCGCCGACGACGCCGACGTGCTCATCGAGGGTTTCCGTCCCGGAGTCGCCGAGCGGATGGGCATCGGACCGGAACAGGTCCACGCCCGCAACCCGCGGCTGGTGTACGGCCGGATGACCGGCTACGGCCAGGACGGCCCGCTGGCGACCGTCGCCGGGCACGACATCAACTACATCGGCATCTCCGGCGCGCTCGAACCCATCGGGCACGCCGGACAGCGGCCGGTGGTGCCGCTCAACCTCGTCGGTGACTTCGGCGGCGGTGGTCTCCTGCTCGCCATGGGCGTGCTGGCGGCGCTGTTCGAACGCCAGGCGTCCGGCAAGGGACAGGTCGTCGACGCGTCCATGGTGGACGGTGCGGCGCTGCTGACCACCAGCCTGCACGGACTGCTGGATTCCGGGCTGTGGCCGGGCGGGCGCGGCGAGAACATGCTCGACGGTGGCGCGCCGTTCTACGACACCTACGAGACCGCCGACGGCAAGTACGTCGCCATCGGCGCGATCGAGATGCGGTTCTGGGGCGATCTGGTGAACGTGCTCGGCCTCGATCCCGAGGAGACGCCGGTCCACGTCGACAAGAACGAGTGGCCGAAGCTGCGCAAGATCGTCGCCGAGGCCGTCGCGAAGCACACTCGCGACGAGCTGGTCGCGAAGGCAGAGGGCACCGACGCGTGCCTGACGGCGGTGCTCTCCCCTCGGGAGGCGCCGTCGCATCCGCACAACGTCGCGCGCAAGACCTTCGTCGACGTCGGCGGCATGATGCAGCCCGCGCCGGCGCCGAGGTTCGACCGCACGCCTGCCGAGACGCCGGAACCGCCGCGGCCCAAGGGCGGCGACACCGCCGAGGTCCTCGCCGAACTCGGCGTGGACGCCGACGGGATCGAACGGCTCAAGGCCGCCGGGGCGATCGCCTAGAGGTGTTCCGGGCCGGGGCCCAGGTCCGATCGCAGCATCGAATAGAGGATGTGATCGCGCCAGGCCCCGTCCCGGAACGCGTAACCGCGGAGCACGCCTTCGCGGGTGAAGCCTGCCTTCGTCAGCGAGCGCTGCTCGGCGACGTTGCCCGCTTCCGTCGACGCCTCGACGCGGTTCATCTGCGTATGCGCGAAGAGATAGCGCGCCAGCAACCGCTGGGCCTCGGTGCCGTAGCCGTGGCCACGGGCCTCGGGGATCAGCACGAGCCCGGCGTTCCAGCAGTACGACGTCGCCCCGGACCTGGTCTTGTGCCAGGAGACGAAACCCAGCCGCTGCCCGTCGAGGTCGATCATCAGCATCCCGTTGTCCGCCGCGAGCATGCCGGTCTCCGCCCAGCGGCGGCGCAGGAAATGCGGATCGTGCCAGCCGTGCCACTCGAACGCGCCCGCGGCCCGCGGATCGTTCGTCAGCGCTTCGAGCATGGGCAGGTCGTCTTCGTACACCGGTCTGAGCGCGACTCCGGTTTCTGTCATCCGACAGACCCTAGGACGGATCACCCTCGAAACTGCCGTGACGCCCCGCGCCGTCACTGAACCGGCTCGCGCCTTTGACGGCTTCTTCGGCGAGCCCGCCGCCGATCAGCGAGTTCGAGAACTCGGCCCGCATCGCCTCGTCTTCGGTGAGCCCGTATTGGCCGTACGCGGACTTGCGGTCCGCGCGCAGGCACGCCTGGGGGAACGCGGCCAGTTCGCGTGCCAGGGTTTGCGCGGCCGCCAGCGCCTCGCCGTCGGGGACGACCCGGTTCGCAAGCCCGATCGCGAGCGCCTCGTCGGCGTCGACCGGCCTGCCGGTGAGGATCAGGTCCATCGCCCGCGAATGGCCGATCAGCCGGGGGAGGCGCACCGTGCCGCCGTCGATCAGCGGGACACCCCAGCGGCGGCAGAACACGCCGAAGACGGCCGTGCTGTCGGCGACCCGCAGGTCGCACCACAGCGCCAGTTCGAGGCCGCCCGCGACGGCGTGCCCGCGGACCGCGGCGATCACCGGCTTCGACAGCGCCATGCGCGACGGTCCCATCGGGCCGTCACCCGCCGGGCTGAGCGAGTTGGTGCGGCCGGTGCCGACGGCCTTCAGATCTGCTCCGGCACAGAAGGCGTCACCCGAACCGGTGAGGACGGCGACCGCGGCCTCCTCGTCGGCGTCGAAGGCGCGGAACGCGTCCGCCAGCGCGGCCGCGGTCGGCCCGTCCACCGCGTTACGGGCCCCTGGCCGGTTCAGCGTGATCGTCGTCACGGGGCCGTCCCGGTGTACGAGAACGTTTTCGCTCATCGATCGCTCCCTCAGGCGGATTCGGGTGGGCAACAGGGCCCCGATCTCCTTAAAGTGGTGACAAAGTCCGCAGTGCGCGCGGAGTCATCGTCTGGACACTACGGTGTGATGGGATGGAGCCATGTCGCCCGGCTTGAAGAAATTCGTTGTGATCGCCGTCGTCGCGCTCGTGCTCTTCTTTCTGATCAGCAGGCCGACCCAATCCGCCGACGCCGTCCACACCGCGCTCGGCTGGCTGCGGTCCGGTGCCGAAGCCATCGTCACGTTCGTCCGGAGCCTCTTCTCCTGACCCACCGCGGTGAACACCGGTGTCCTTGGTGACGCCGGTGATCACCGTGCGCGGCCACCAGCGGTTATCACGCAGAGTCACCCGCCTCCGGTTTCGGTCGAGCGACTCGACCATCCGGGTGGATTGCCCCCGAAAACCCGCTGGTCGACGAATTCGTGCCCTGGAAGCTCTGGCGGAAAAGACCTCCGCGCCCCTACGGTGCTCACATTGCGTGATCGGTTGGTCCTCAAGGCGCCGGAGCCGGCCTCCTGAGTGAGGAGTTTCCGCAGGTGCAAGCCCCAGGGCAGCGGAACTTTCAGCCGGGCAAGTAAGTCAGGACTTGTCAGTCGGGGAATCATGAGGAGGCAGGGATGACCGGAGATCCCGGAGTCGATGCGTTGATCCGGCAGTGGGCCGCGGAACGCGAGCAGACCCCCGAGGAGCAGGAGGCCGACCGCATCGCGTCGGCGTGGCTGGCGGACGTGCCGCGGCAGGCTCCCGGAATTCCCGGCCAGCGTCAGCAGTCCGGCCAGGCGCGCTGGGCGCCGGTCGAGGCCGCCGACCCCGGCTACCTCGACGCGATGCGCAGCAGGCTTCCGGAGGTCCCGCAGGACCTGCTCGTCGCGGCCGCCGGCTGGTGGCAGATGGTCGGCGGCGTCGCCGAGGCCGAAGCCTGGTGGGACGCCGGCATCAGCCCGCTCGACCAGCGCGCCCTCGACTACCGCGCGGCAGGGCTCGCCCCGTCCGACCTGAGCCGCCGTCTCGGCCCGATGACCGTCTTGCAGCACCTTCGCCGCGGCAGCGCCCCGGCCTGGTGCGTGGCACGGCTGGCGAGGCAGCAGAAGTCCGCCTGATGAGAACTTCTCGCACACGCGGGTGAACCGGCGTGGCAGGGGCGATCTCGACCAGCGCGTAACGCTAACCTGCGCGGGCTCGTTGTTCGAGCATCGGTCGTGATCGCCGCCCACGCTGGAGGACCCGCTTCGTGCGCACCACCCCGGAAAACGACGAGCTCGTCGCCGACCCGGCCACGCCCGCTCCGCCACGCCGCGGGGTGGGCGCCGCCATACTCGGCAGGCTGGTGATCGTGCTGGCCGTGCTCGGCCTCGCCGGGGGCGGGATCTGGCTGGTGACCAAGGCTTCCGCACCGGTCGCGAGCCCGACGACGATGGAGATCCCCGCGCTGCAGGTCAAGGCGGCCGACGTCAAACCCGGCTCGGTCGCCCCGGTCAACGCCACCCTCGCGGGCGGCGCCACCCAGCAGACCGCGCCGCAGCAGGCACAGCCGAAGCCGGGCAAGGACCCGCTGACCGGCTGGACCGAGCGGGCGGCACAGGCCACCGGTATCCCGGCCAGGGCGCTGTTCGCCTACGGCAACGCCGAACTGGCGATGCGCCAGATGCAGCCCAATTGCAAGATCTCGTGGGCGACCCTGGCGGGCATCGGCCGCATCGAGTCGAACCACGGCCAGTACGGCGGTGCCGTCCTCGGCCAGGACGGACGGCCCTCGAAGCCGATCATCGGCGTCCCGCTCGACGGGTCGCCCGGCGTGAAGGCGATCGGCGACACCGACGGCGGCCAGTTCGACGGCGACGCGGCCGTCGACCGCGCGGTCGGCCCGATGCAGTTCATCCCCAGCACCTGGCGCCGCTACGCCACCGACGGCAACCGCGACGGCGTCGGCGACCCGCAGCAGATCGACGACGCGACATTGGCGGCGGCGCGCTACCTGTGCGTGAACAACCGCGACATGTCGGCCGCCTCGGGCTGGTGGCAGGGGATCCTGTCGTACAACAACTCGACCGAGTACGCGCAGAAGGTCTTCGGGCTGGCGGACGACTACGCGAAGGCTGTCGCCGCGGGCCGCTCGTGAGCTTCGGTCCGTGCGGGCGCTCTGAAACGTCATGAAAGGGTCGTTCAGGACAAAAAATGTCTTGAACGACCCTTTCATGACATCCAGGGGAGGGCTCAGCACCCCTCGCGGAGCAGCCGGGACCAAGGTCCCGAGCGCCCAGGTCGGCGAAGTTTCCCACCGCGACCAGTGCTAGCGTCGATGCGTGCCCGCATCGTCCGCCACCCTGCGCCGTCTCGGCATCGCCGGTGTCTGCCTGGTGAGCCTGGCGCTGTGCTGCGGGCTCGCCTGGTGGCAGTGGGAGCGGTTCTCCTCGGCGAGCGGGACGTTCCAGAACCTCGGCTATGTGTTGCAGTGGCCGCTGTTCGGGCTGTTCCCCGCGTTCATGTTCTGGCGGATCCGCAAGCTCCGCCGTCAGGCCGCCGAGGCCGACGCCCAGGAGACGGTGGCAGAGCCCGCCGTTCCGGAGGTGCCCGCGCCCCGGCAGCGGCGTGCCCCGGCGCCGCCGCCCCCCGAGGACGACGAGCTCGCCGCGTACAACAGGTACCTTCGCGAACTCAACGCCCGCGACAAGTAGTTCCCCAGAGAGGTTCGAGACCCTATGACCACCCGAACTGACGACGCCGCCCCGGCCCGCCCGGTTTCGCTGGGCGGACCGCTGATCCGCTTCCGCGTCGCGGCGTACGCCACCGGTGTGGCCCTGCTCGGGCTGGTCGTCGAGATGCTGCTGCAGTACGTCTTCCGCGTGGAGCTGCCCCAGTTCGTGAAGATGATCCCCATGGTCCACGGCGGGCTCTACCTGGTCTACCTGCTGCTCGCGGTCGACCTCGCGATCAAGGCCCGCTGGTCGATGAAGGGCACCCTCCTCGTGCTGATCGCCGGCTGCATCCCGTTCTTCTCCTTCGTGATGGAGCGCAAGGTCACGCACAAGGTACAGGCGGGCGCGAAGCTCTAAGCCCGGCGCCGGAAGGTCAGCGCCACCAGGAAGGACACCGCCGTCACCACGGCGGCGGCGGTGAAGGCCGCGGTCATCCCGTCGACGGTGGTCTCCGCCGGAGTGCCGGACGGCGTCCGCGTCACCGCGCCGAACACGGTGATCAGGATCGCCAGCCCCAAGGTCGCCCCGACCTGCTGCAACGTCTGCAAGGCGCCGCCCGCGGCCCCCGCGTCGTCGGTGGGGACCGTCGCCATGATGATCACGCTGAGCGGGGAGAACGCCAGCCCCGCGCCGACGCCCATCAGCAGCATCGGGCCGAGCAGATGGGAAAAGTAGCCGCTGTCCGTGGTCAGCGTGGTCAGCCAGCCGACCCCGCCGGTCATCAGCGCGGTGCCGGTCAGCGCGAGCGGTTTCGGCCCGAACCGGGGGAGCAGTTTCGGGATCAGCCTGCTGAGCCCGAACATGCAGACCGCCATCGGCAGGAACGCGAAGCCGGTCTCCAGCGCGGCGAAGCCCGCGATGTCCTGCAGGAACTGGGTCAGGAAGAAGAACATGCTCATCATCGCCATCGGCCCGAGGAAGAAGTTGACGTAGGCCGCGGCGCGGTCGCGTTCGGCGAACAGGCGCAACGGGATCAGCGGCTCGCCCACCCGGGTCTCGATGGTGACGAACGCGGCCAGCAGCGCCAGCCCGGTGGCGAGAGCGCCGAGGGTGATCAGGTCGCCCCAACCGTGCGAAGCGGCGTGGGTGAAGGCGAACACCAGCGATCCGACGCCGAAGGTGCCGGTGAACGCGCCGGGAAGGTCCAGCCGGGCGCGTCGCCGGGGAGGGTCGGCGACATAGCGCGAAGTGAGCAGGACGATCGCGAGCCCGAACGGGACGTTGATGTACAGCGCCGCGCGCCACGAGATCCATTCGGTCAGCAGCCCGCCGAGCAGCAGGCCGATCGCGAAACCGCTGCTGGACATCGCCGAGAACAACGCCAGCGCGCGCACCCGTGCCCTGGCTTCGGTGAACGTGCCGGTGATCAGTGCCAGTGTGCTCGGGCCGGCGAGCGCGGCGCCGACGCCCTGCGCGATCCGGGCGGCGATCAGCAGTTCCGCCGAACCGGCGAGGCCGCCGAGCAGGGAGGCGGCGGTGAACACGGCCGCGCCGACGACGAACATCCGGCGGCGCCCGAACAGGTCGCCCGCCCGGCCGCCGAGCAGTAGCAGGCCGCCGAAGACCAGGCTGTACGCCGTCATCACCCAGGACAGGCCCGTGTCGGTGAAGCCGAGCTCGGACTGGATGCGGGGGAGCGCGACGTTCATCACCGTCGCGTCGAGGATGAGCATGAGCTGGCAGGTCAGGATGAGGGGGAGGGCCAGCCGGTGTGGAGGTGGTGGGGCCCCGGCCGTCTCCGGCCTAGGCTCGGCACGCAGGGTTCGTTCGGTCAAGGAATACTCCAAAGACGTAACGAGATGAAGCGGAGAGACTCTCCACTTGAGGTCGTGAGCGATGATATGGAGACATTCTCCGCTTACGCAAGTGGATTCGGAGAACCTCTCCGTTTCGTCGCCCGAGGAGGTGCAGATGGTCACGGCCGATCCGGCCCGCCCCATGCGCGCGGACGCGCGGCGCAACTACGAGCGCATCGTGGCCGTGGCGAAAGAAGCGTTCACCGCCGACGGCGTGGACGTGCCGGCCGACGACATCGCCAAACGCGCCGGCGTCGGCGCGGGCACGCTGTACCGGCACTTCCCGACGCGCGACAAACTGATCGAGGCCGTCTACCGCGACGAGATCGACGGATTGGCGCAGCAGGCCTACGACCTGCTCGACGAGTTGCCACCGGGCAAGGCGCTCGAGACCTGGCTGGCCACGCACGTCATCTACGTGGTCGAGAAACACGGGCTCGCGATGACGCTGAAGGCGTCCGTCGACGCCGGCTCCGAAGTCTTCGCCTGGTGTCAGTCGCGGTTGCGGGCCGCATCCGACACGATCGTGAAGGCGGCGCAGGACGATGGCGTGCTCCGCGCCGACGTCACCGGCGTCGACATCCTGCGGCTCGGCCACGGCCTGGGTTCGGCGGCGAGCAAGGCTTCGGAGGAGGACACGAAGCGGCTTCTCGCGATCGTGCTGGACGGTCTCCGGGTGTCATGAAGGTCTGGACGGCGGCGCCCGGTCGCGCACTTTGCCTGATGTCGCGAGAGGTCGTGAGTGACGCTTCGGGTTATTGAGGGGTAAGGCAAGGTGGCGTTCATGGCGCGCGTCAGGAGTGCGGTGCGTTCGCCGGTCGGCCCGGTCGCCGCCCGTGCCCAGCCTGCCCAGCGACCGCAGTCCGCGTTGCGAAAGCCACTTTCGCAACCTTCAACGTTGCGAAAGTGGCTTTCGCGACATGCCCCGATCGCGAGGCTCGCCGGTTCAGGCGGGGGTCAGGAGCCGATCCCGGTGAGGGACCGCACCTCCATCTCCGCGTGCTTGACCGGATCGGCCTTCGAGCGGCCGACGAAGGTGCCCACGAACCCGCACAGGAACGAGAACGGGATCGACACCAGGCCCGGGTTCTTCAGCGGGAACCAGTGGAAGTCGACGCTCTTGATGATCGAGTCCGCGGCCCCGGACATCACCGGCGAGAAGAACACGAGCACCAGGCTCGCGATCAGCCCGCCGTAGATGCCCCACAGCGTGCCGGTGGTGTTGAAGCGTTTCCAGAACAGCGAGTACAGCAGCGTCGAGAGGTTCGCCGACGCCGCGACGGCGAACGCCAGCGCCACCAGGAACGCGATGTTCTGCCCGTTCGCCAGGATGCCGCCGACGATCGCGAACGCCCCGACGGCGACCGCGGTCAGCCGGGCGACCCGGACTTCCGCGGCCGGTTCCGCCTTGCCACGTTTGAAGATGTTGGCGTAGACGTCGTGGGCGAAGGAGGCGGACGCGGTGATCGTCAGCCCGGCGACGACGGCGAGGATGGTCGCGAAGGCCACCGCCGAGACGACGCCGAGGAGGACGGTGCCGCCGATGTTCAGCGCGAGCAGCGGCGCCGCGGAGTTCTCCCCGCCGGGCGCGTTCTTGATCGCCTCCGGGCCGACCAGCGCGGCCGCGCCGAAGCCGATGACCAGCGTGCAGAGATAGAAGAGGGTCATGCAGGCGGTCGCCCAGACGACCGAGCGCCGCGCCTCGCGCGAGTTCGGCACCGTGTAGAAGCGCATCAGCACGTGCGGGAGCGCGGCGGCGCCGAGGACCAGCGCCAGCGCCAGCGAGACGAAGTCGAGCTTCGTGACCTCACTCTTGCCGTACGAGCCGCCGGGCTGCAGCAGTTCGTCACCGAGCGGGCTGTTGTCGGCGGCGGCCGAGAGCAGGTTCGAGAAGCTGAAACCGAACTTGCCGAACAGGAACACGGTGATCAGCGCGCCGGTCAGCAGCAGGATGGTCGCCTTGATGATCTGCACCCACGTGGTGCCCTTCATCCCGCCGACCAGCACGTACAGCACCATGACGACACCGACGACGCCGATCACCAGCGCCTGGCCGATGCCGCCGTGGATGTCCAGCAGCAGCGCCACCAGCCCGCCGGCGCCCGCCATCTGCGCGAGCATGTAGAAGAAGGAGATCACCAGCGTCGACGTCGCGGCCGCGGCGCGGACCGGGCGCTGCTTCATCCGGAAGCTGAGCACGTCGCCCATGGTGAAGCGGCCGGTGTTGCGCAGCAGTTCCGCGATCAGCAGCAGATCGACCATCCACGCGACGAGGAAACCGATCGAGTACAGGAAGCCGTCGTAGCCGTGGATCGCGATCGCCCCGGCGATACCGAGGAACGACGCCGCCGAGAGGAAGTCACCCGAAAGCGCGATGCCGTTCTGCCGTCCGGTGAAGGCGCTGCCCGCGGCGTAGTAGTCCGAAGTGGACGAGTTGCGCGTGCTGACGCGGTACACCACGTACAGGGTGATCGCGACGAACAGCGCGAACACCGCGATGTTCAGCACCGGGTCGTTGTCGGGGATGCTCATCGCTCACCCGCCTCGACCGAGGCCCGCAGCGCCGCGACCTTGGGGTCGAGCCGCCTGTTCGCGAACTTCAGGTAGGCGATGGTGATCAGGATCGTGCTGGCGAACTGGCCGAGCCCGAGCAGGATGCCGACGTTGACCTCGCCCCACACCTTCCGGCTCATGAAGTCGTGCGCGTAGGCCGCGAGCAGCACGAACGTCATGTACCAGGTGAAGAACAGCAGGCTCATCGGGAACACGAACCGGCGGAAGGTCTTGCGCAGCGCGACGAACTCCTTGCCGTGCTGGATCCGGTCGAAGTCGGGGCCGGTGGCGCGCGGCGCTGGCGGGGGAGTGGGCTGGCGCTCGCGGACGAACAGCGCGGGCATCTGCCCGGTGTCCTCCAGGGCGTTGCTCGCCGCGTAAGGACGCGCGACGTCGGGCATGGGTTCCTCCGGGGCTTGCATCCGTGGCGCGGTACGGGAGCGCACATACTAACTACGGCTTCACGCGCTCTGAATAGGCGACCCCGGTTCCGTGAAGGCAAGAGCCCGGTATTCGGTTTTACCTCGTATTAGTGTTTCTGGAAATCGTTTCGGCCGGAATGAACGGGCTTTATCACTCGTAATAGTGAGCAAAGTTGTCACGCGGGGTCGTCGCCCGAACGGCCCACTGCGGCAAACGATGGACGGTGACCACGCTCCGTCCCTCATTGTGGTGACAGATCGTAGTTTCGCTACCGGCCCGCGATGGGTTCCGATACCGTGCCCGCCATCCCGGACCGGGGAAGATCCCCCGCTTCGCCGGGTGTCTCGAAAGAAATCACCATGTCGGGCGACAACGAACCGGCTTGGGCGGCAAGGCCACAACATCGGGCACATATTTCGGCTTGACCCACCCGTTGGGGGCACGGAAAGTAGTTCGACCGGGCGACGCGGCTACCGTACGTAGGCTGAACGGGTGACAAGGGCACCCTGTGTATCCGCGCAAGCCGTAACCGGAATTCCCTCGTTTGTGACGCGGAGGCGGATTTCGGGCCCCGTAGATCGTTCGTGAACACACTTTTCGCTGGTCAGCCCCCGTATGTCGAACGGAATTGACGGCACCCGGATTGGTGTACGATTCTTTGGCCCGGCTGACCCGCTGTGATCGATTGGCAAAGAAAAGTTGATCTCGACGACCGTGCACTTCGCAGGTTGCGACCTGCACGTGCAGGTGCAAGACCTCCCGAAGCGGACCGGTGTACCCAGGGACACTCGGGACACCCGGATCGCCGGACGGGGTCCCTCACGTCGCGATCGATCACGGGGTCAGTCCGGGGTCGAGTTCCCCGCGAGCGGACGTCTCGCGGGAACGGACGCCTCAGACCGTGCCAGGACGCCGGACAGGGAGTCACCTACGTGACCGTTGCAGGAGAAGGCCAAGTGCCTGTCGGGGAGCTGCTGGGACGCACTCCCCGGCCATCTCGGTGGGCCACCGGCTGGCGCACGCTCGTGCGCTGGCGGGACTGGAGCCTGCCGGTGAAGCTGTCGGCCGTGACGCTGGTGCCGATCCTCATCGCGCTCGCACTGGGCATCGCGACCATCGCCGGCCAGGTCGGCCGGTCCGACGGCTACCAGCGGCTGGACCGGCTCGTCGCGTTGAGCGGGCACATCCGCACCCTCACCGACGGCCTCGGCCGCGAACGCACCCAGTCCGCCGCGGGGCTGACCGCCGGCACCGTCGGCGGGACCCTCGAGCTCGCCTCGGCCCGCGCCGACGTCGACACCGCCATTCCTCTCTACGGCGCCGCCGCCACCCGCGCGGTGGAGAACGAGCCGTCGCTCCGTCAGGCGCGGGAAGCGGCCGCCGCCCAGCTCGACAGGCTGCCCGACATCCGGCAGCGGGCCTCCTCCGGACAGCTCGACCCCGTCCAGGCGATCGGTGAGTACACCGATGTCACCACCGCGCTGCTGGCCCTCGACACCGCGCTGGCGGCGGGTGCGGGCCAGGATGTCCTCGGCGGCACTCCCACGGCACTGCACGACCTCGCCGTGATGAAGGAACAACTGTCGCTGAGCCAGGCGCTGGTCTCCTTCGGCATCGCGCGGTCGAGTCTCGCGCCGAGCGAACTCGACCGGTTGCGCACCGCCGAACTCAGGCTGGCCGACCGGTTCACCGACTTCCGCGCCGCCGCTTCGGAGCAGCAGCGCCAGGAGTTCAGCGCCGTCGTCACCGACGAAGCGATGGAAAACCGTGACAGGCTCGCGAAAACCGCGCTCGGTGAACAGGGAACCCCGTCCGCGCAGGCGTTCCGCTCGTTGTCCGCGCAGGGCTGGACCGACGCCTCGACCGCGGTGATCACCAAGGTCGGCGAGGTCGCGAACAAGTTCGGCGGTGAGACCAGCGCGGTCTCGGCCGAACTGGTCGACGACGCCAGCAGCGGCGCGGGCCTGCTCGCGGTCCTGCTGTTCGGCGCGATGGTGCTCGCCGTCGCCGTCGTCTTCCTCATCACCCGCCAGCTGCTGCGCTCGCTGAAGGTGTTGCGTGCCAGCGCTCTCGACGTCGCCGAGAAGCAGTTGCCCGACGCGGTCCGCAACATCCAGGAAGGCCGCTCGCAGGGCACCGACGTGCGGCCGGTCCCGGTCGGCAGCGACGACGAGATCGGCGAGGTCGCCAGGGCCTTCGACAAGGTGCACCACCAGGCTCTGCGCCTGGCCACCGAGCAGGCCTCGATGCGCACCGGCTACAGCAACGTGTTCGTCAACCTCTCCCGCCGCAGCCAGAGTCTCGTGCAGCGCCAGCTGCAGCTGATCGAGCGGCTGGAGCGCGACGAAGAGGACGCCGACCAGCTGGCCACGCTCTTCCAGCTCGACCACCTCGCGACCCGCATGCGCCGCAACAACGAGAACCTGATGGTCCTCTCCGGCGCCGAGCCGGGCAGGCGGTCCGGCCAGCCGGTCTCCGCCACCGACGTGGTGCGCGCGGCCGTGTCCGAGATCGAGCAGTACCAGCGGGTCACCGTGCAGAACCCGCCGCCGGTGCGGCTGGTCGGGTACGCGGCCAACGATCTGATGCGCCTGATCGCCGAACTGCTCGACAACGCCACGGCGTTCTCCGCCCCGGAAACCCAGGTGACCGTCGCGACCAGGCTCGTCGAGGACGGTTCGTTCGGCATCGACATCCTCGACAAGGGCATCGGGATGAACGAGGCCGAGGTCGCCGAGGCCAACGCCCGGCTCACCGAGGCCCCCAACGTCGACCTCACCACCTCCCGCCGGATGGGCCTGTTCGTGGTCGGGCGGCTCGCCAACAGGCACCGCATCGGCGTCTCGCTGCACGGCGGCAAGGACATCGTCGGCGTGCGCGCCACCGTCTCGGTCCCGGCTGATCTCGTGATGGTCCCGCCGGGCGGGGACCCCGGTCCCGCCACCGGGCCGATCACCCAGCGCCTCGCGCCGCTGCCGCCGCAGCAGCCGGGCGGCCTGCCCCGCCGCCAACGTCCCACGAACGGCTCGCGGCCGGGAACGCCGAACGTGCCGTCGCAGGGCGGCGAGCGCTGGCCGTCGGCGAACGATCTGGCCGGCCACACCAAACCCGGCGTGAACGGCCACAGCCGCACCCAGGACCCGCGGCCGCCGTCGGATCTGGAGATCTCGGGAACGGCGCTGTTCAGCCCGATCCCCAAGGACGAGACGCCGCCTGCCCGCCCGCCGGCGCCGGAGCCCCGCCGTCCCGAGCCGGAACCCGCCGCGGAGCCCGAGCCCGTCGCGAAGGAGACGGAGAAGCCCGCCTCGGTGGAAGGCGAGCTGCCCAGCGGCAAGGAACTGTTCGAAGCCAAGAACAGCACCACGCTGAGCGAATGGTGGAACCAGGCGGCCACGCCGCCCGCCGCCGCGCCCGCGCCCACCGCGTCGGAGACGACGCCGATCTTCGACGAGATGCTCTCGGCGTGGTTCCGTTCGCCCGCTCCGGAAAAGCCCGCGGCCAAACCCGCGGCGAAGAAAGAGAAGCCGGGGGCGGAAGAACCCGAAGAGAAGAAAACGGCCGAGTCCGCTCCTTCCGCCGAGCAGGAATCGCGCACCTGGGACTTCGCCAGCGACAAGGCCTTCCGCACGGTGCAGGAGGTCTCGCAGAACGCTCCGTCGACCTTCACCCAGGCCGGGTTGCCCCGCCGCCGCAAGGGCGAGCAGCTCCTGCCGGGCAGCGCGGCGTCGTCGGTCCCGGCCGCCGAACCCGCCGCCAAGTCGGATCTGCCGGTCCGTGACCCGGCGAACGTGCGCGGCAGGCTGAGCAGCTTCCAGCAGGGCGTCAAGCGGGGACGCAAGGAGGCGGCGGACAAGGCCACGCCCGCCGAGGCCCTCGCCACCCAGCCGGACGCGACCCCCGAGCCGCCGAAGGCCCCCGAGCCCGCGAAGGCAGCGAAGACACCGGAGACGGTGAAGGCAGCGGAGACGACCGCACGTCCGGCGGCCCCGCCCGCCGCGTTGCCGAGCCGGAAACCGCAGGCAGCGGAACCGGAACAGGAACCGGTCGCCGCCACCGAACAGACAGACGCCTGGAACTTCGGCTCCGACGAAGGCTGGAAAGCAGCCCAAGCGGTGTCCCAGTCTGTTCCCTCGAAGATGACTTCGGCAGGATTACCCAGGCGCCGCCGCGGGGAGCAACTGCTTCCGGGCAGCGCGGGACCGCCCGCCGGGGCGGTCACCCCCCGACCACAGCGAGACGCGCACGACGTGCGCGGTCGCCTGAGCAGTTTCCAGCAGGGCATCCAGCGCGGCCGGCACCGCACGGCCCAGGCGACCGAAGCCAACCACGAAACCCTGGAGGGTGAATGACCTCGCCGAACCCGGCCCAGCCCCAGCAGAACCAGTTCGGGTGGCTGGTGAATGACTTCGCCGAGCGGGTGCCCGGAGTGGCGCACGCCGTGGTCGTGTCGGCGGACGGCCTCCTGCTCACCGCTTCCAGCAGGCTCCCGCTGGACCGGGCCGACCAGCTGGCCGCCGTCGCGTCCGGCCTGGTGAGCCTGACCCAGGGTGCCGCCCGGTGCTTCGAGGCGGGCGCGGTCAACGAGACCGTCGTCGAGATGGAACTCGGCATCATGGTGCTGATGTCCATCAGCGACGGCTCCTGCCTGGCCATCCTCGCCGCCCCGAACTGCGACATCGGACAGGTCGCCTACGAGATGACGATGCTCGTCGACCGGGTCGGCCAGATCCTCACGCCGGAACTCCGCGCTCAATTGCAGGGCGCCGGTGGGTCGCTGATCGGCGAACCGGTGGGATGATGTCCCGATGAGCACCGGATCCGGATCCTTCGGCGAACCGCCGGGGACGGGTGAACGCCAGCCTCCGCACGCGGGGGCTGCCCATGCTGCCGGTTCACGGGACGACGGCACCTTCGCCGACGTCCTGAACGGGTTCACCCTGGATTCGGGCCGTGGTCGTCGGAAGCGCAAGAAGAACAAGCAAGCCCAGGATTCCCAGCCGGGCGGAGCCCACTCCGCCGGGGAATCGGCAGTCCCGCAGCCGACCGATCAAGGAGACCGCGTGACCTCACTTGCCTCTCCACCCGACAGCGGCGCAGGCGCCGTCGGGCCGAGACCAGGTGGTCTTTTCGACCCGGGTCCACCCAGCGGCGAGTTCATCATGCCCGCCGTCTTCGAGCAGTCGCCGTCGCCGCTCGAAGAGACGGCGATCGTCCGTCCCTATGCCCTCACCGGGGGCCGGACCAAGGCGAACTACGCTCTCGAGCTGGAGACGCTCATCTCCACCAAGGACCATGTCTCCGCGGGTAGCCTCCCCGCGGTGGCCGCGGACCAGATCGAGTGCGTTTCGATCATCGAAGAGTGCCGCACCCCGCGTTCGGTCGCCGAGATCGCGGCGACCCTGCGCGTACCGCTGGGTGTGGCACGCGTGCTGATCAGCGACGCGGCGGACGCGGGACTGGTCAGCGTGCACAAGACGATTTCGGGCAATGACGGCGCCGAGGCACATCTGGTGTTGATGGAAAGGGTTTTGAGTGGACTCCGTCGGCTTTAAGGCACCGCGGGACACCGCGCCCCCGACCATGACATCCGCGAAGATCGTCGTGGCGGGTGGCTTCGGTGCGGGTAAGACGACCTTCGTCGGTTCGGTGTCGGAGATCGTCCCGCTCACCACCGAGGCGATGATGACGGACGCCAGTCGGGGGATCGACAACCTCGACCAGACGCCCAACAAGTCGACCACCACGGTCGCGATGGACTTCGGCCGGGTCTCCCTGGACGCGGACCTGATCCTCTACCTGTTCGGCACGCCCGGGCAGCAGCGGTTCTGGTTCATGTGGGACGACCTCGTCCGCGGCGCGATCGGCGCCGTGGTGCTGGCCGACACGCGACGGCTGGCCGATTCGTTCGCGCCGATCGACTTCTTCGAGGACCGGGGCCTGCCCTACATCGTCGGGGTGAACACCTTCGACGGCGTCCTCGAGCACGACATCAACGACGTGCGTGAAGCGCTGTCGATCGACCCCAACATCCCGATCGTCCGCTGTGACGCCCGGGAGCGGGAGTCGACCAAACAGACGTTGATCACGCTGGTCGAGTACGCGATGCGGCAGTGGATCGCCTTGCGTGCGAGCAACGCGAGGTGAACCTGACGGCGGCAGCGTAGGGGCTGCCGCCCGGTTTCACCGCGCTTCGTAGGTCAGCAGTACCGAGCGCCCGTCGAAGGTACGGGTGCCGGTCAGTCGCAGGTCCGTGCGCACTCCGCCCGCGAACACCTGCTTGCCGCCGCCGAGCACGACCGGGTGCACGATGACGTGGAACTCGTCGATCAGGCCGCGGTCGGCGAGCGCCGTGGCCAGTTCGGCCCCGCCCATCAGCAGCAGATCCTTGCCGGGCCTGGCCTTGAGCCCGGTCACGCATTCGGTGAGATCGCCGGCGACGACCTCGGTGTTCCAGTCCGCTTTCTCCAGCGTCCTGGAGAAGACGATCTTCGGCGTCTTCCGCCAGATCGGGGCGAACCGCAGGTCGTGCGGGTGGTCCGAGATCGATTCGGCCTGCGGCCAGTACGACGACATCATGTCCCAGACCCGCCGTCCGTAGGCGAAGGTGTCGGCGCGGTCGACCAGTTCCTGGGAGTGGGCGGACAGCTCCGGGCCCATCACGGTCCAGTCGAACTCGGCTTCCGGACCTTCGATGCGGCCGTCGAGTGAGGTGTGGACGGCGTAGACGAGCTTGCGCATGGCGTGATCCCTTCGATGTGGCACCCGCCTTCCGGGCGCCGGACACCGAGGGGTCGGAGCGGGTGCGACATTCTCGACATGCCCCTACGCATTTATTCGAGGGGTAGCGACCGGGCTCGCCATCGTGGGCCCAGGGGCGAAGGCGCCCTTCGGTGCATCGGACGCGGTGAAGGGAGCTTTCACCTCACTGCCGGCCCCGCTGATCTGCGGAAAGGGAGCGGGGGACCTTTGATGTCGCGGGAGGGGGTGTGCGGATATAGGGACGTTGAGTGTCCCTATATCCACACACCGCTCACTCGCTGTCAGGGTCGTCGCTGGCTGTGTGGATTTTGGTGCGTTGGATGACCCGAAATCCACACGGTCACCGCGCGCGGGAGAGCAAGGGACCTTTGCTCTCGCCTCCGGGTCAGTCCGCCCGACCTGTCCGCAGCATCGCCCGTGCCGTCAGGGATCGCCTGGGCGCGAAGACCTCGAACATGACTTGCAGAGGACTGAACGCTCAGTACTCGTCGTGCCGTTTCCACCAGTGGCCCGGCTTGTCGGTCCCGCGGCCGGACTCCTCCCATGCCTCCTGCCGGCCGAACGGCGTCAGGTCGAGGTAACGGAAGGTGCTCACGAACTGTTCGGCGCCCCTGCCGGAGGTGAAGTAGGTGCGGAAGACCTCGTCGCCCTCGCGCAGGAAGACGCTGATGCCGAACCCGCCGTCGAGACCGCAGTCGGGGTTGAAGTCGTCGCCCGCCGTCGAGACCCACGGGATCGTCCAGCCCATCCGCTCCTTGTACTTCTCGATCTCGGAAAGCGTGGCGGGCGAGACCGCGGTGAACGTCGTGTCGCGGTCGTGGAGGTGGGCGAGGGGGCCGACGTGGTCGATGACCATCGAACAGCCGACGCAGCCCGCCTTCTGACCGGGATTCAGCATGAAGTGGTAGACGATCAGCTGGCGGCGTCCTTCGAACAGGTCCAGCAGCGAGACCCGGCCGTCCGGGCCTTCGAACTCGTACTTGCCGTCGAAGCGGACCATGGGCAGCCGCCGGCGTTCGGCGTTGATCGCGTCGGTGGCTTTGGTGAGTTCCTTCTCCTTGATCATCAAGGCGTTCCGCGCGGTCTGCCACTCTTCGCGCGACACGACTTCGGGGAGGGTCGGGGTCATCGGTTCGTCTCCTGTCGGATCAGGTGTGCGGTGAGGTCTTCGAAGGTTTCGGACCACCCGGCGCGGTGGTCGTCACGGGTTTCCTCGGAGCTGAATTCGCCCTGGTGGAACGTCATTTCGGTCTTGTCGCCGAGATCGGTGAAGTCGATCGTCACCAGCGTCTTCTCCTCGGGTGAGGACACCCAGGAGAAGGTGAAGACCAGCCGTTCGGGCGCGGAGATCTCGCGGTAGACCCCGGCCGAGGTGTGCTCGACGCCTTCGTCGTTGCCGATGGTCGCTCGCCAGGCGCCGCCCTCGGCGAGGTCCATCCGCACGCCGGATGCGGTGAACCCCTTGGGGCCCATCCACTTCGCGAACTGCTCAGGAACCGTCCACGCCTGGAACACCAGTTCCCGCGGCGCGTCGAAGACGCGGGTGATGGTCAGCTCCTTCTCACTCATTCGGCTTGCCTTTCTGGAGTTCGGTCAGGTGCTCGTCGAGCCGGTCGAAACCGTCGTCCCAGAATCGGCGGTATCGCTCGACCCAGTCCGAGATGTCGCCGAGTGGCCCCGCTTCGAGACGGCAGGGCCGCCATTGAGCCGTCTTGCCGCGGCTGATCAGGCCCGCACGCTCAAGGACCTTCAAGTGTTTCGAGATGGCCTGGAGGCTCACGGGGAAGGGCTCCGCCAGCTCGTTCACGGTGGCCTCGCCGCCGGCCAGGCGCGCCAGGATGGCGCGGCGGATGGGGTCCGCCAGCGCGGCGAACGTGGCGCTGAGCTGATCAGTGGTCATCGCTGCTCAATCAGTTGGTTGTTTAACCTAGTGGTTGAATACAGTGGTGCCAGCCGGGATGTCAAGGACGGATGAGAGCGCCGTCACGCGAGTGAATGGGTTTAAAACAGTCGGAAGTCCAAGTATTTTGGAGGGATGACCAGCGACCTGCACCGGCCCGTGAACCCCGTTCGCTTCGTGACGGCGTCGAGCCTCTTCGACGGGCACGACGCGTCCATCAACATCATGCGGCGCATCCTGCAGTCGCAGGGCGCGGAGGTCGTGCACCTCGGGCACAACCGGTCGGTCGACGAGGTCGCCACCGCGGCCATCGCCGAAGACGTCCAGGGCGTGGCCATCAGCGCCTACCAGGGCGGGCACGTCGAGTACTTCAGCTACCTGGTCGAGCTGCTCAACGAACGCGGCGCCGGGCACATCAAGGTGTTCGGCGGCGGTGGCGGGGTCATCGTCCGCGAGGAGATCGACCTGCTGCACTCGCGGGGCGTCGCGCGGATCTTCTCGCCGGAGGACGGCTACGAAATGGGCCTCCCCGGCATGATCAACCTGATGATCAAGGCCTGCGACAGGGATCTGTCCGCACAGTCGCCCGGTTCGCTGGACAAACTGCTTTCGGGCGACATCCCGGCGCTGTCCAGGGTCATCACGCAGCTTCAGCGCGAGGCGCTGCCGCAGGACGCGCTCGACAAGATCACCGAGGCCGCCAAGTCGCGGACGGTGCCGGTCCTCGGGATCACCGGTACGGGTGGTTCCGGCAAGTCGTCGCTCACCGACGAGCTGATCCGCCGGTTCCGGCTGGACCAGGAGGACAAGCTCCGCATCGCCGTGCTCGCCGTCGACCCGTCGCGCCGCAAGGGCGGGGGAGCGCTGCTCGGCGACCGCATCCGGATGAACTGCCTCGACGGCAGCCCGGTCTACTTCCGTTCGCTGGCCACCCGCACCACCAGCGGCGAGATCCCGACCGGTCTCTCCGAGTCGATCCTCGCCTGCAAGGCCGCCGGCTTCGATCTGGTGATCGTCGAGACGCCGGGTATCGGCCAGGGCGACGCCGGCATCGTCGACTACGTGGACCAGTCGCTGTACGTCATGACGCCGGAGTTCGGCGCGGCGTCGCAGCTGGAGAAGATCGACATGCTCGACTTCGCCGACGTGGTGGCGATCAACAAGTTCGAGCGCCGCGGCGCCGAGGACGCCCGCCGCGACGTCGCGCGCCAGCTCGTCCGCAACCGCGAGGCGTTCAGCTCCTCGCCCGAGGACATGCCGGTCTACGGCACCAGCGCCGCGAAGTTCAACGACGACGGCGTCACCGCGCTCTACCAGCACCTGCGCGACACCCTCGCCGAGCGCGGCCTGACCGTCTCGGCAGGCGTGCTCCCGAAGGTCGAGGGCAAGGTGTCCACCGACGCCAGCACGATCATCCCGGCCAACCGGTCGCGCTATCTCGCCGAGATCTCCGAGACCCTCCGCGGCTATCACTCGAAGACCGGGCAGCAGGTCGCCGCGCTGCGCAAACGTGAGCACCTCGCCGTCGCCAAGGAGGCGCTGGCCGCCGTCGACGCGAGCACCGACGCGCTCGACGGCCTGCTCGCCGCCGCCGAGTCCGATGTGGACGGTGAAACGACGAATCTGCTGGACCGGTTCCAGGAACTGGCCGAGTCCTACCGTGCCGACGAACTGGTCGTGAAGATCCGCGACAAGGAACTGCACACCCAGCTCTGGCGCGACACGTTGTCCGGCAACCGGATCCCGCGCGTGGCGCTGCCGCGCTACACCGAGTCCGGCGAGCTGCTGTCGTTCCTTCGCCGCGAGCACCTCCCTGGATACTTCCCTTACACCGCTGGCGTTTTCCCGTTCAAACGCGAGGGCGAGGACCCGGCGCGGATGTTCGCGGGCGAGGGCGACCCGTTCCGTACCAACAAGCGGTTCAAGCTCCTTTCCGCCGACTCCGAGGCGAAGCGCCTTTCGACCGCCTTCGACTCCGTGACGCTCTACGGGCACGACCCGCACACCCGTCCCGACATCTACGGCAAGGTCGGCACCTCGGGTGTTTCCATCGCGACCCTTGAGGACATGGAGGTGCTCTACGACGGCTTCGACCTGACTTCGCCGAGCACTTCGGTGTCGATGACGATCAACGGCCCCGCGCCGACGATCCTCGCGTTCTTCCTCAACACCGCGATCGACCAGCGGATGGCGGCGTTCAAGGCCGAGCACGGCCGCGAGCCGTCCGAAGCCGAGGCCGCCGAACTGCGCGAATGGGCGCTGCGCAACGTCCGCGGCACCGTGCAGGCGGACATCCTCAAGGAGGACCAGGGGCAGAACACCTGCATCTTCTCCACCGAGTTCAGCCTGCGCATGATGGCCGACATCCAGGAATGGTTCATCGAGCACGGCGTCCGGAACTTCTACTCGGTGTCGATCTCCGGCTACCACATCGCCGAGGCCGGGGCGAACCCGATCTCGCAGCTGGCGTTCACCCTGTCGAACGGTTTCACCTACGTCGAGAGCTACCTCGCGCGCGGGATGAACATCGACGACTTCGCACCGAACCTGTCGTTCTTCTTCTCCAACGGCATGGACGCCGAGTACTCGGTGCTGGGCCGGGTCGCCCGCCGGATCTGGGCGGTCGCGATGCGGGAGCGCTACGGCGCCAACGAGCGCTCGCAGAAGCTCAAGTACCACGTGCAGACCTCCGGCCGGTCGCTGCACGCGCAGGAGATGAGCTTCAACGACATCCGCACCACGCTGCAGGCGCTGTGCGCGCTCTACGACAACGCGAACTCCTTGCACACCAACGCCTTCGACGAGGCGATCACGACGCCGTCGGAGAGCTCGGTGCGGCGCGCGATGGCCATCCAGATGATCATCAACAAGGAATGGGGCCTGTCGAAGAACGAGAACCCGTTGCAGGGCTCGTTCATCATCGACGAGCTGACCGACCTGGTCGAAGAGGCCGTGCTGCTGGAGTTCGATCGCATTTCCGAACGCGGCGGCGTGCTGGGCGCGATGGAGACCGGTTACCAGCGCGGCAAGATCCAGGACGAGTCGATCCTCTACGAACGCCAGAAGCACGACGGCACACTGCCGATCATCGGCGTCAACACCTTCCGCAACCCGAACGCCGGAGAGGACGACGTCGAGGTCGAACTCGCGCGGGCGACCGAGGACGAGAAGCGGTCGCAGCTGGAGCGGCTCGAGGACTTCCAGCGCCGCCACCACGCCGAGGCGCAGGTCGCGCTCAAGACGCTGCGCGAGGCCGCGACCCGCGGCGGCAACCTGTTCGGCGTGCTGATGGACGCCGCGCGGGTGTGCTCGCTCGGCCAGATCACCGAGGCGTTCTTCGAAGTGGGAGGCCAGTACCGCCGCAACGTCTAGCGGCCGGGAATATCGCGGCGCGTGTTCGGGTAGTTGCTGAACATGGAGATCGGAATCGCCACCTTCATCACCGATGAAGGCATCAGGCCGGACGTCCTCGCCGCGGCCGTCGAAGAGCGCGGGTTCAGCTCGCTCCACATCGCGGAGCACTCCCACATCCCGGTCAGCCGGGAAACTCCGTATCCGGGCGGTGGCGAGCTGCCGCGCGTGTACTACCGGACGCTGGACCCGTTCGTCGCGCTGACGGCGGCGGCCGGGGCCACGTCGAACCTGAAACTCGGGACGGGCGTCGCGTTGCTGCAGCAGCGCGACGTCATCCACACGGCGAAAGAGGTCGCTTCGCTCGACCTGGTTTCGCGAGGCCGGTTCGTCTTCGGGATCGGCGTCGGCTGGAACCGGGAGGAAATGCGCAATCACGGCACGGATCCGCGCACCCGGGGTGTGCTCGTGGACGAGCAACTGGCCGCGCTCAAAGAGATCTGGACCAAGGACGAGGCCGAGTTCCACGGCGAGTTCGTCGACTTCGACCCGATCTTCGCGTGGCCCAAGCCGGTGCAGAAGCCGCATCCGCCGATCTACATCGGTGGCGCGGGGGAGAAGGCGATGCAGCGGATCGCCAAGTACGGCGACGGCTGGCTGCCGCACGCCCACACCCCGCCGGAGGAGCTTCGCCGGGCTCGTCAGTGGCTGGCCGACCAGGGCCGTGGTGACCTCAAGTTCTCGGCCTTCGGCGCCACTCCGGAGGAGGACGCGCTGGGCAGGCTGGTCAACGGTGGCGTCGACGAGGCCACGCTCTTCCTGCCGACAGAGCCCGAAGCGGCGACACTGGAACGACTCGACCAGTACGCGAAGGTCGCCGAGAGCTTTCGAAAGGGGCAGCAGGCGTGACTGAGGTACAAATCGGCTTGGCCGCGGCACTCGAGCAGTTCTCGCCGCGCGAGTCGATCCGGCTGGCGGCGCTGGCCGAACAGCACGGATTCTCCGGCCAGATGGCCGCCGACCACTTCCAGCCGTGGGTCCCTCAACAGGGTGAAGCATCCTTTGTGTGGAGCGTGCTCGCCTCGTTGGCGGAGAACACCACCGGTGACCTCGGGCCGGGCGTGACCTGCCCGTCGTTCCGGTTGCACCCGTCGATGGTCGCGCAGGCCGCGGCGACGCTGGAGGCGACCTACCCTGGCCGGACCTGGCTCGGCATCGGCTCCGGCGAGGCGCTCAACGAGCACATCATCGGCGGTTACTGGCCCGAAGCGCCCGAGCGGGTGCGGCGGATGTTCGAGGCGCTCGAAGTCATCCGGAAACTGTTCACCGGCAAGGACGTCAAGCACAGCGGCGAATTCTTCAAGCTGCACACCACCCGGCTGTGGACGCTGCCGGACGAGCCGCCGCCGATCTACATCGCGTCGGCGGGCCCGTACACCTCACGCAAGACCGGTGAACTCGCGGACGGGCTGATCACGCCGGGCGCGTCGATCGAGAAGCTGGCGGGGATCCTCGACCACTTCGGCACCGGCGCGCGCAAGGCGGGCAAGGACCCGGACACGATGCCGAAGCTGCTGCAGGTGCACCTGTCGTGGGCCGAGGACGACGAGACGGCGTGGGCCAACGCGATGGACCAGTGGCCCAACGGCGGCATGAAGTTCCCGAAGGCCGACATCCGCTCGCCGTTCGACTTCGCGCAGATGGCGAAACTGGTGCGGCGTGAGGACTTCGAGGGCCGCATGGTCGTCTCGTCCGATCCGGACGTGCACCGCGCGGCGCTGCAGAAGTACGTCGACGCCGGGTTCAACCGGATCTACGTCCACAACGTCGGCCGGAACCAGGACGAGTTCATCGAGACCTTCGGGCGGGACGTGCTGCCGAAGCTGACCGCCTGACGCGTGCATGGCGCTGCAATGAAGGGGCCTTTCATAGCAAATTTTGCTATGAAAGGCCCCTTCATTGCACGAGAGAAGCGGGGCCGTCAGACGTTCTTGTCCAGCAGCAGGTGCACCGACAGCTCCAGGCGATTCGCGACGTCGGCCGCCGAAGCGCGCCGCGTCACCCAAGCGACCAGGTTCGCCATCCAGACGTCGGCGATGACGTGGAAGATGTCGCGGTCGGCCTCGGTCGGGTCCTCGATGCCCATGGCCTTGGCGAACATGTTCTCCATCAGCCGTCCGACCTGCTCGACCTCGGCGGCCGCGGTCGTGTCGGCGAACATGAACGCGCGCACCATGGCCTCGGTCAGATGCGGGTCCCGCTGCATCAGCCGGGTGTTGCGGCCGAGGACGAACATCAGCCGCTCGCTCGGGGTCTCGCCGGGGATGGCCGCGCGGTCGAGTTTCTCCTGCGCGCGTTCGAATTCCCTGGCCAGCCCGGAAACCAGCAGGTGGATCTTCGACGGGAAATAGCGGTACAGTGTGCCGAGCGCGACGTCCGCCTTCTCGGCGACCGCCCGCATCTGGACCGCGTCGTACCCGCCTTTCGCGGCGAGGGTGAGGGTCGCGTCGATGATGCGGCGCCGCCGGTCGCGTTGCGCCGCGGAGCCCAGTTCCTCGCCGCCCAGCGCGGAGAGACCGTTGCCGCTTCGCGCCTTCGCGCTCGTGGGTGCCTTGGCCTTCCCTGGCATCGCCACGTCCCCCTTCATCGAACGGAACTTGTTCCACTTTCCCCGCGTAGCGTACCTAAGCGGACGAACTGTTCAAGACGTGACCCACTGGGCAAGAAACTGTAACACGTTCTACACTCGCGGGTAGGTCCGAGCAGGAGGTCTCACCCGTGTCGATCGCGCTCACCGAGGAACAGGCGGCGCTGGCCGCGTCGATCCGGGCCTGGGCGGCTTCCGCCCGCCCCGTCGACGCCGTACGCGATGGCCGAATCACCGAGCCGCCATCAGGACTGGCGGACCTCGGCCTGTTCGGCGTGGCGATTCCCGAAGACGTCGGCGGCGCCGGCGGTACGGTCGCCGACCTGGCCGCCGGGCTCGCCGAAGCCGCCGAAGCACTCGTGCCGGGGCCTGTCCTCGGAACGGCGTTGGGCGGCGCGCTGCTCGCGACGGTTCCCCAAGCCGCCAAGGAGATCCTGCCCGGTCTCGCGGACGGGACCGAACGGATGGCGGTGGTGCTGAGCCGGGGCTTCCACATCTCGGGTTCGGTCGTCGACGGCGAGTCGGGGCCGGCTCTCGACGTTCACCCGTCGGCATGGACGCTGGTCTCCGACGGTGACGTCTCCGCGCTCATTCCGCCCGGGGCGTCCGGAATGGACATCGAGCACTGCGAGCCCTTCGACGTGTCCCGGCCCGTCGGCCGTATCCGATGCGCGAAGGTCCGGCCCGAAGCGGTTTTCGAGGCTCTGCCGGTGGATTCCTACGCCGCCACTCTCGGTGCCGCCGAGGCCGCGGGGATCGCCCGATGGTGTCTTCGGACCGCCGTCGAGTACGCGAAGGTGCGAGAGCAGTTCGGCCGTCCCATCGGGTCGTTCCAGGCGATCAAGCATCTGTGCGCGGAAATGCTGTGCCGGGCCGAAGCCACCGACGCGCTCGCGTGGGACGCGGCGAGAGCGGCCGAAGACCCGGCGCAGCACGCACTCGCGGCCGCCACGGCGGCGGCCTACGCGCTCGACGCGGCCGTGGCCAACGCGAAGGACTGCATCCAGGTCCTCGGCGGCATCGGCTTCACCTGGGAGCATGACGCGCACTTCTACCTGCGGCGCGCCGTGGCGCTGCGGCAATGGCTGGGCGGTTCCGCCCGCTGGCGACGTCGTGCCGCCGAACTCGCACTGCGCGGCGACCGCCGGACGTTGAGTGTCGACGTCGGCGAAGACGCCGGACTCCGTGACCTGGTAGGCGAAATCGCCGCTTTACCCGAGCGGGCACGGCGCGTCGCGCTGGCCGATTCGGGACTGCTGGCCCCGCATTGGCCCGCGCCGTACGGCAGAGGCGCGACCGCCGCCGAGCAACTGCGGATCGACGCCGCCCTCGCCGGCGCGGGCATCCGCCGTCCCGATCTGGTCATCGGCGCCTGGGCGGTCCCGACACTGCTGGAACACGGCTCCGAGGAACAGCGCGAACGGTTCGCCGCGCCCACTTTGCGGGGCGAGATCACCTGGTGTCAGCTGTTCAGCGAGCCCGAGGCCGGCTCGGATCTAGCGTCGCTCCGCACGACGGCCCGCCGCGTCGACGGCGGCTGGCTGCTCAACGGCCAGAAGGTGTGGACCTCGCTCGCCCGCGAAGCCGACTGGGCGATCTGCCTGGCGCGAACCGACCCGGACGTGCCGAAACACAAGGGGATCACCTACTTCCTCGTCGACATGACCGCGGACGGGATCAGTACGCGTCCGCTGCGCGAGATCACCGGCGACGCCGTCTTCAACGAGGTGTTCCTCGACGACGTCTTCGTCCCGGACGACATGGTGGTCGGAGAGGTCGACGGCGGCTGGCGGCTCGCGCGGACGACGCTGGCGAACGAGCGGGTGGCCCTCGGGAGTGGATCCGCGGTGGGGGAGGGCGTCGAAAACCTGCTCGCCACCCTCGGCTGGGATGCCGACCTCGACCGGCTGGGCGCGTTGATCGCCGACGGCAGCGCGTGTTCGGTCCTGGACCTGCGGGCGACGTTGCGGCGGCTCGACGGCCAGGATCCGGGCGCCGAGTCGAGTGTGCGCAAACTGCTGGGAGTGCGGCATCGGCAGGCGGTGGCGGAGTTCGCGCTGGAGGCTTTGGCGGAGAACGCGCTCGTCGCCGGTGACCCCGCGCAGCACGAGTTCCTGCTGACACGGTGCCTCAGTATCGCGGGCGGTACGACGCAGGTGCTGCTGTCGCTGACGGCCGAGCGGCTGCTGGGGCTGCCTCGGTCCTGAACCCGGGGCGCGAAAGTACCGGTCACGCCCGTTTCGAGTGTCATGAAAGGGTCGTTCAAGACGTTTTGTGTCCTGAACGACCCTTTCATGACACCGCCGCAAGCCGGCTGTCGGTCCCGTGCTCTAACGTGCGGGTCGTGGAGTTCGGCACAGGAACCCAAGCCACCTTCGTCCCCTCGGATCCCCCGCGGGACGGCGTGCTGGCGCTCTGGGGAGACGGCGTAGCGGGTGACACCGCGATCGAACTCGTGCTGCCGGTGGGGAAGGTCTTCCGGCGCACGAAGGTCGACGCGGCACTCGTCCCGTTGTCACGCGCGATTCCGCGACTCCTGACCGCCGAGGGCGACCTGAGCCCGGCCATCGCCGCGTGGTCGGCCGTCGCCGAAGCCGGGGTGAACCTCATCGCCCGCGGGAGGCTGCTGCCCGCGGCCTCACCCGGCGGGGTGGATTCGTGGCGGGTCGGCCCGCTCGACGTCGCCGACGAGGAGATGTTGCGCGGGCTCGCCGCCGCGCTGCCTCCCGAGGCGCACGCGCTGCCGTTGTCCGGGTTGAAACGGATCCGGCTGCATTCGCCGGAGTCGCTGATCCGCGCGTTCTGGGACGCCACGGCGGATGTGCTGGTCCGCACGCCCGCCGCGAGTGTCACGGCGGGTGGGCCCGCGTTCGCGTCGGCCGAGCCGACGCTGGTCGGTCCGGACGGTGCCGCGTGGCTCGCGGAGCTGAGCGCCCGGCAGGCGCAGGGCGCGCATCTCGTCCTGCGCATGGAGGTGAACGAGCCCGAGGGCACCGAAGAAGAGCCCACGTTCGTCGCCGTCCTCGCCGTGCGGAGCGCCGCCGATCCGAGCCTGATCGTCGAGGCGGCGACGCTCTGGGACGCGCCCGAAGCGGTGCTGGAACGGATGGGCGAGCAGGTCGAGACCCAGCTGCTGCTCGGCCTCCGCCGGGGCGCCAGGGCATGGGCGCCGCTCGGCCGCATGCTCCGGTCCGCCGCGCCGACCGGGCTGGCACTGGAGTACGACGAGGTCGTCGACCTGCTGACCCACGGGGACGCGGCGCTGGGCGGCGCCGGCATCGAGGTGCAGTGGCCGAAGGATCTCTTCGCGGGCGAGCTCAAGGCGAAGGCGAGCGCGACCCAGGTCCCGGGCAGTGTCACCGGGCCCGAGTTCACGCTCAAGAGCCTCCTGCAGTTCCGCTGGCGGCTGAGCCTCGGCGACGAGGACCTCACCGACGCCGAGGTCACCGCGCTCGCGGAGGCGAAACGGCCCTTGGTGCGGCTGCGGGGCAAATGGGTCAAGGTCGACGCACGGCTGATCGCGAAGGTGCGTGCCCATCGCGCGAAGAAGCTGTCCGGGGCCGAGGCGCTGGCCGCGGCGCTCACCGGCGAGCTGGAACTGGACGGCGAGAAGGTCGAGTTCACCGCTCCGTCGGCGCTGACCGGGCTGCTCCAGCGAATCCGTGACAGCGCCGCGGAACCGATCGAGCAACCCGCGGATCTGAAGGCCACCCTGCGGCCGTATCAGAAGGCGGGCCTGGCGTGGCTGTCGACGATGACCGGGCTCGGTCTCGGCGCCTGCCTGGCCGACGACATGGGGCTCGGCAAGACGATCCAGCTCATCTCCCTGCATTTGCACCGCCGCCCGCGCGGGGAAGGTCCCACGCTCGTCCTGTGCCCGACGTCGTTGCTCGGCAACTGGGAACGCGAGTTCGCCCGGTTCGCGCCGGACATCCCGGTGCGCCGGTTCCACGGCGGCGGACGGCATCTCGACGAGGTCGCGCCGGACGAGGTCGTGCTCGCCACGTACGGCGTCCTCCGCCGGGATCGCGAGACACTGTCCGAAGTGGACTGGGGGATGCTCGCCGCCGACGAGGCGCAACACGTCAAGAACCCGCTTTCGGTCACCGCCAAGGAGCTGCGGAAGATCCCGGCCGCCGCGAAGGTAGCGCTGACCGGCACGCCGATGGAGAACCGGCTCACCGAGCTGTGGTCCATCATGGACTGGACGACGCCGGGTCTGCTCGGCTCGCTCGACGGGTTCCGCCGCAAGGTCGCCCGCCCGATCGAACGCGACCGGGACGTCGCCGCCACCGAGCGGCTCGCCACGACCGTCCGGCCGTTCCTGTTGCGCCGCAAGAAGACCGACCCGGACATCGCGCCCGAACTGCCGCGCAAGACCGAGACCGACCGGTTCGTCCCGCTCACCGCCGAGCAGACGACGCTGTACGAGGCCGTGGTGCGGGAGAACCTCGCGATGATCCGCGAGCTGGACGGGGTGGCCCGGCGCGGGCAGGTGCTCAAACTGCTCACCGAGCTCAAGCAGATCTGCAACCACCCGGCGCAGTACCTCAAGGAACCCGGGGTGCTGCACGGCCGGTCCGGCAAGCTCGCCGCGTTCGAGGAGTTGCTCGACGTCATCCTCGACGAGGGCGACAGCGTGCTCGTGTTCAGCCAGTACGTCCAGTTGTGCCGTCTGCTGGAGAAACGCCTCGCCGAACGCGGGCTGCCGACGATGCTGCTGTCCGGGTCGAGCACGCCCCAGGTCCGGGAGGACATGGTCGCCCGGTTCCAGGCGGGCGAGGTGCCGGTGTTCCTGCTGTCGCTCAAGGCGGGTGGTGTGGGGCTCAACCTGACCAAGGCGACCCACGTGATCCACTACGACCGCTGGTGGAATCCGGCGGTCGAGGACCAGGCCACCGACCGCGCGTACCGGATCGGACAGGACAGGCCGGTCCAGGTGCACCGGCTGATCGCCGAGGGCACGCTCGAGGAGCGCATCGCCACGGTGCTGGAGACCAAACGGGGGCTAGCCGACGCGGTCATCGGCGCGGGCGAGAACTGGATCACCGAACTGTCCGACGACGAACTCGCCGACCTCGTCCGCCTCGGGGAGACCTGATGCCCAGCGCGACAGGGCGGAAGCGGCGCACCTTCGGCAACACGTGGTGGGGCAAGGCGTGGGTCGAGGCCCTGGAGGAGCGCGCGAAGCTCGATCCGAACAGGCTGCCGCGCGGGCGCACGTACGCGCGCAAAGGCACGGTCAGCGAACTCGCGGTCGGCGCGGGCGAGGTGACCGCGTGGGTACAGGGCAGCCGGGCGGTGCCGTACCGGGTGACCATCCGCATGCGGGCGTTCACCGAAGCGCAGTGGGAGAGCTTGCTCCGCATGGTCGGTTCCCGACTCGGGCACGTCGCGGCCCTCCTCGACGGTGAACTGCCCGGCGAGCTGGCCGAGGACGCGCGGGCCGCCGGCGCGGACCTGCTCCCCGGCCCCGGCGATCTGCGGCCGAAATGCTCCTGTCCCGACAGCGCGAACCCGTGCAAACATGTCGCCGCGGTGTACTACCTGGTCGCGGACGAGGTCGACACCGATCCGTTCGCGCTGTTCCTGCTCAGAGGCAGGCCGAGGGAGGCCGTGCTCGCGGAACTGCGGTCCCGCCGTGCTCCCGCGAGCGAGCCGGGCAAACGGGTGCGCGCCCCCGCCGCACCCGGGGTGGATCCGAAACGTGCCTACACCCGGCGGATCGCCGCGCTCCCGCCCCGACCGGCCGTTCCCGGCACGGTCGGACCGCCCGCGGTCCTCGACCTCGATCCGCCGCACCGCACGGGCTGGAGCGGCGACATGTTCGTCGAACTGGCCGCCGATGCCGCCGCGCGGGCCTGGGAACTGCTGGTGATGGGGCCCGAACGCGAAGTGGAGCTGTCATTCGAGGAGGACCTCGCCCGGCGCGCGGCGGCCGGCGATCCTCACGTGGTCGCCGAACTCGCCGAGGCCGCGGGAGTCCCGGTGCGGGATCTGGCCGTCTGGGCGCAGGCCTGGCGTGAGGCGGGCCGGGGCGGGATGGCGGTGGTGCGGGAACCCTGGCGGCCGGGGCAGGCGCCGCTCTCGCAGGCCACAGCGGATCTCGCCGAATCGGGGTTGCCGGGAACGCCGAAGACCTGGCGGAACCGGATCACCCAGGGAGACCTGCAGCTGCGCTACGGCCGTGACGAACGGTGGTACCGCTTCGTGCGTGACGGCGAGGGCTGGCGGGTCGACGGCCCGCCGTCCACGCGGCCGACCGACGTGATCTACCCGCCCTGATCGTGAGCCGCCTGGCCGAGCCTGGGTCGCGTTGGTCGTGAGTGGCGATTCCTCTTAGGTACCTGCGGCGCTTCTTGCGTGATGCCAGGTACATGAAAGGACCCCTTCCCGTACCTGGGCGCAAGGATGGGGTCCTTCATGTACCTGGGGAAGGGGTGAAGGTCGAGTTTCTTCGGCTGAGCCGAGGAAAGGGGGCCTTGACGCGCTGTCGCTGTAGTGCTGAGGCTCAAGGTGGCGTTCCTGCCCGTCCGCAGCCTCGACCCGGCCCGGCATGCCGTGAAGGGCTCCTTCCCTACTCTCAGGGTAGGGAAGGAGTCCCTCACGGACTTGCGATCCCGACCCGCCACCCGCCGTAGGCACTTGGAACACGGTTGGTCCTAACCCGAATCGCCACTCGCGACCACCTCGACCGACGCTTTCCGGCGCGTTGGTCGCTTGAGGTACGTGAAGGGGTCCTTCCTTGCGTCTAACGCAGTGAAGGCGACCTTTGCCCGGCACCACTGTGGCTGGTGGGACTATTGGGGCTAGAGACCTTCACGGATCTGCGGCCCGCGCCGCCAGGTGCGGTAGCTCCACTCCAGGAACCGCTCCACCCCGCGGACCACGTGCGCGCTGCGGATCGAGGGGAAGACGTCGAAGGCGTGCTGCGCGCCGGAGATCTCCGCGTACGCGACTTCACGCTGGGACTTCTCCCGGAGACGCCGCACGAATTCGCGAGCCTCGCCGACCGGCACCAGCGAGTCGTGGGCGCCGTGGATGACGAAGAACGGCGGCGCGTCCTCGGTGATGCGGTCCAGCGGTGACGCCGCGATGTAGTCGTCGAGGAAGTTCACCGGGTCCCGGTCCGCCTCGAAGACGTGCCGGGCGATCAGCGTCTTGAGCCGGGTCTGGCTGGAGCGCCGTCCGCTGGTCGCCGCGAAGTCGTACACGCCGTAGTGCGGGGCGCACGCCTGGATGCTCGTGTCGGTCTCGGTGAAGCCGGGTTGCAACGCCGGATCGTTCGCGGTCAGTGCCAGCAGCGCGGCGAGATGCCCGCCCGCGGAACCGCCGGTGACGGCGACGAACGACGGGTCGCCGCCGTAGGACTCGGCGTTGTCCCGGATCCAGGCCAGCGCGCGTTTCGCCGCGACGATATGCGCGGGCCAGCGGGCGGCGGGGGAGAGCGGGTAGTTGATCGCGATGCAGATCCAGCCGCGTTTGGCCATGTGCAGCATCAGCGGCAGGCCTTGCTGGTCCTTGTTGCCGATCACCCACGCGCCGCCGTGCACCTGCAGCAGGATCGGCGCGCCGGTGACCGGTTCGCGCGGGGCGTAGACGTCGAGCAGGAACCGCTTCCCGCCGGGCGCGTAGGCGACGTCGCGGGTCCGCCGGACGTCGGGGTCGCGCATCCGGAACGGCATGGCCAGCTGGCCCCACGGTGTCGCGAGGTCGGTCGGGCTCGGCGGATGCTCGAGTTCGTCGGCGTAGGCCTTGCCGATGCCTTCGGTCAGCGCCGTCTCGATCTCGCCGCGGGCCCGCTGGGACTGCGCGATCAGTGTGCTGAGCCCGGCCGCCGACGCGGCCGCGAGGGCGAGTCCGGCCTTGCTCGATCCGCCCCGGCGCCGGGCGACATGCGCCGCCGCGTCGGCCGTGGTGAGCGCGAGCAGATGCGGGGCGAGCTCCCCGGTGAGCCAGCCCGCGAAGAACGCCGGGACCGCCGTCCTGGCGCCTCTGGGCGGCTTCAGCGCGTTCGCGGTGAGCGCGAGCTGGAGTGCCTGGCGGACGACGAAACTCGGCTGCATGGGCACCGATCCTACCGCCGGGTGACGGCCTAGAACCGGTTGCAAAGTTCACTTAAGGTGATTCTTATGCGGAGATTGAGTGGTCTGGACGCGAGTTTCCTCTACTTGGAGACACCGGCCCAAGTGCTGCACGTGTGCGGACTGCTCACCTTGGACGGTTCGACGATGCCCGGTGGCTACGATTTCGAACGCTTCAAGGAGAAACTGGCCGAACGGGTCGACCTGATCCCGGCGTTCCGGCGCAAACTGCACAATCCACTCTGGAATCTCACGCATCCGGTCTGGGTCGAGGACGAGGACTTCGACCTCGAAGCCCACGTTCACCGGATCGGCGTACCCGCTCCCGGTGACCGGCGGGAACTGGCCGAACTCTGCGCCCACATCGCGGGACAACGGCTGGACCGCGCCCAGCCGCTCTGGCAGTTGTACGTCATCGAAGGCTTGGCGGACGGCGGGATCGCTGTGCTGCTGAAGATGCACCACGCCAGTGTCGACGGGGTCGGCGGCGCCAGCCTGATCACCTCTCTCGCCGGTCTCGAAGCGGACGCCCCGGCGCCGGAGGTCGCGCACGACGAACGCCGCAACGGGGACGTTCCCGGCAGGCGCGCGCTGCTCGGCGCCGGGTTGACGTCGTTCGTGAAACGTCCCGCCGAGCTGGTGAAACTGCTCCCCGACCTGCTTGAGCTCGTCCCGAGCTGGCTGGGTAAAGCGTTGCAGGGCAAGGGAATGCCGGTCCCGTTCACCGCGCCGCGCACGTCGTTCAACGGGACGATCACCGCGCATCGCAGTGTCGCATACGCCTCTCTCGACCTCGACGAGGTCAAACGGGTCAAGAACGCCTTCGGGGTGACCGTCAACGACGTCGTCCTCGCCGTGGTTTCCGGTGCGCTGCGGCAGTTCCTGCGAGAACGGGGCGAACTGCCGGAAGATCCGCTGGTGGCGACCGTACCGGTCTCCGTGCACGCCCGCACCGAACGCGAGCACGGCACCAACAAGGTCTCGGCGTTCTTCGCGTCGCTGCCCACCCACCTGGAGGATCCCGCCGCGCGGGTGTTCACGCTCGCGGAGTCGAACCGGCACTCCAAGGACCATCATCACGACATCGACGCCGACATGCTCCAGGACTGGGCGCAGTTCTCGGCGGCGACCATGTTCGGCCTCGCGGTGCGCGCGTATTCCGCGCTGCGCCTGGCCGAACGGCATCCGGTGGTGCACAACCTCGTGGTCTCCAACGTGCCCGGTCCGCCGATGCCGCTGTACCTGCTGGGCTGCCGGATCACCGGGCTCTACCCGCTCGGTCCGGTGTTCCACGGCGCCGGGCTCAACGTCACCGTGCTGTCCAACGCGGGCCGGGTCGACGTCGGTCTGCTCGGCGCGCGCGAACTCACCGGTGACCTGTGGCCGCTCGCCGACCACTTTCCCGGCGCGCTCGCGGAACTGCTCAAAGCCATCTCCTAGATCCGCACCCCTTGCCGTCACGGCTCCTTCCGGTTAAGACTAGAACAGGTTTCAATATTGTGCCCGTTCGCCCCGGTGAGGAGCCAGTGTGGACTTCCAGTTCGACGAGACGCAGACCGAGGTCACCGCGTTGGCCGCGCGCGTGCTCGGCAAGGAGCGCGAGCCCGCCGACACGTGGCGCGCACTCGCGGACGCCGGTCTGCTCGCGCTGGCGCTGCCCGCCGAACTCGGCGGTGACGGACTCGGCGTCGCCGAAGTCGCCTTGGTGCTGACCGAACTCGGCCGGGTCGCCTCGACGACACCCGCGCTGGCGTCGCTGGCCTTCGGTGTCCTGCCGGTCACGGCGCTCGGCGGCCCGGACCAGCGCGCGTCGCTGCTCGCGCCGGTCGCCGAGGGCGAAGCCGTGCTCACCGCCGCGCTGAACGAACCTTCCGCGCCGTTCACCACCCGCCCCGCGACCGTCGCGGAATCGGCGGGGGACTGGCGGCTGAGCGGGGTCAAGGTCGGCGTGCCGTTCGCCGCGGAGGCCACCCGGATCCTGACGCCCGTCTCGCTGCCCGGCGGCACCGGCGTCTTCCTCGTCGATCCCCACGCGGACGGCGTGACGCTGACGCCGACGAGAACCTCTTCCGGCACACCGGACTACACGATGACGCTGGACGCCGTGACCGTCACCGACGCCGATCTCCTCAACGGGCACGGGCCCGGCGAGTCGATCGCGACCCTGCACCGGTTCGCGCTCGCGGGCGCCGTCGCGTTCGGCGACGGGTTGCTCGCCGGCGCGCTGGCGCTGACCACGAAACACATCGGCGAGCGTGAACAGTTCGGGCGCCCGCTGGCGGCGTTCCAGGCGGTGGCGCAACAGATCGCGGACGTCTACGTCGCGTCGAGGACGGTCCAGCTGGCCGCGCGGTCGGCGGTCTGGCGGCTCGCGGCGGGGCTCGACGCCGAGGCGGAACTCGACATCGCGGCGTACTGGCTGGCGGCGGAGGCGCCCGAGGCGCTGGCCGTCTGCCACCACCTGCACGGCGGGATCGGCGTGGACGAAACGTATCCGCTGCACCGGTTCTCGTCGGCGGTCAAGGATCTGGGACGAACGCTCGGCGGCGCCGCTCATCGGCTGGCCGGACTGGGCGAACTGGTGGCGGGGTGAACCGATGCTGATCGAACTGACCACGGCGCAACACCAATTGCGCTCCGAACTGCGAAAGTACTTCGCCGGGCTCGTGAGTGCCGACGAACGGCGCGCGATGCTGCGTGAGCGGCACGGACCGGTGTACCGCGAGATCGTCCGGCGGATGGGCCGTGACGGCTGGCTCGGCGTCGGCTGGCCGCAACAGTACGGCGGCCGGGGTTTCGGCGAGATCGAGCAGCACATCTTCGTCGACGAGGCCTCCCGTGCCGACGTCCAGCTGCCGTCGGTGACCCTTCAGACCGTCGGGCCGACGTTGCAGGCGTTCGGCACCGAGGCGCAGAAATCCTTGTTCCTGCCCAAGATCCTCGCGGGAGAGGTGCATTTCGCCATCGGCTACACCGAACCCGACGCGGGAACGGATCTCGCGGCGCTGCGTACGACGGCGGTGCGCGAAGGGGACGAGTACGTCGTCAATGGCCAGAAGATCTTCACCACCGGCGGGCACGACGCCGACTACATCTGGCTGGCCGTGCGCACCGCGCCCGACGCGCCCCGCCACAAGGGGATCTCGATCCTCATCATGGACACCCGCGATCCGGGCTATTCGTGGACGCCGATCATCACCTGCGACGGCGCGCACCACGTGAACGCCACCTACTACTCGGACGTCCGGGTGCCGGCGGACATGCTGGTGGGCAAGGAGAACGAGGGCTGGCGGCTGATCACCACGCAGCTGAACCACGAACGCGTCATGCTCGGCCCCGCCGGGCGGATCGGCGGGCTCCACGACCGCGTCCGTGAGTGGGCGGCGGTCCGGAAGACCCCGGACGGCACGCCGTTGCTCCAGCTGCCCGACGTCCGGGCCGTCCTCGCGGAAACCCTGGCGACCGCCCGGATCAACGAACTGCTGAACTGGCAGGTCGCGGCGTCGTCGGCGACCGGACCGGTGGCGGTGGCCGACGCTTCGGCCACCAAGATCGTCGGCTCCGAACGCATCCAGCGGCTGACCAGGAGACTGGAGGAGATCGTGGCGCGACACGGCGATCAGGCCGACGCCGAAACCGCGGAACTGGTGCGGTGGCTGGACGTGGTGGCCAAACGCAACCTGGTGCTGACCTTCGGCGGCGGCGTCAGCGAGATCCAGCGCGAGCTGATCGCCACCGCCGGACTCGGCCTGCCGAGGGTGCCGCGATGAGCATCCAGGAAGCCGCCGAACGCATCGCCGCGCGCGGGGAATCCGCGCCGAGGGCCGCCCGTGACGCGGTCAACCAGGCGATGGTGAACAACTGGGTCGAAGCCATCGGCGACCGCAATCCGGTGTACGTCGACGAGGAGTTCGCCGCCCGCAGTGTCCACAAGGGACTTGTCGCGCCGCCCGCGATGGCGCAGGTGTGGACGATGGGCGGGCTGCACTGGACGAGGGCGTCGGACGATCCGCTCGGCGCGATGATGGAGGTGCTCGACGAAGCCGGGTTCACCTCGGTCGTCGCGACCAACTCCGAGCAGAACTACTTCCGCTACCTCCGGCACGGTGAACGGGTCGAAGCGACCGCGAAACTCGAGAGCGTCGTCGGGCCGAAACGCACCGCGCTCGGCGAAGGCTGGTTCGTGACGACGAAGACCACCTGGTACGTCGGCGACGAGGCGGTCGCGGACATGGTGTTCCGGGTGCTGAAGTTCCGTCCGCCGGGCGCGGAGCCCGCCAAGGCGGCCGCCCCGGTACTGCGACCGGTGATCAGCAAGGACACCGAGTTCTTCTGGGAAGGCCTTCGTGAAGGGGAACTGCGGATCCAGAGGTGGGGCGAGACCCTGCGGCATCCGCCCGGCCCGATGCCGCCGGACGGTGATCTCGACGTCAAGCCGGATCACGTCGTCGCGTGCGGCCGCGGAACGGTCTACAGCTACGTGGTGCACCACCATCCGAAGGTGCCCGGCAAGCAGGTGCCGTTCGTGGTCGCGCTCGTCGAACTGGAGGAAGGTGTCCGGGTGATGGGCGAGCTGCTCGACGCCGATCCCGAGTCCGTCCACATCGGACTCCCGGTGGAGGCCACCTTCGTGAAGATCGACGAGGAACTGACGTTGCCCGCTTGGAGGGTCGCGCGATGAAGGACTGTCCGGTCGGCACCGAGTTGCCGCCGCTGAAGATCGAGGTCACCCCGACCTTCGTGGTGAGCACCGCGCTGGCGACGCGGGATTTCCAGGACGTCCACCACGACCGCGACGCCGCCGAGCGGCGCGGTTCGAAGGACATCTTCCTCAACATCCTCACCGACACCGGTCTGGTGCAACGTTTCGTGACCGACTGGGCGGGTCCGGAGGCGTTCGTGCGGTCGATCAAGATCCGGCTCGGCGTGCCCTGTTACGCCTACGACACCCTGACCTTCACCGGCAGGGTCACGGAACGGGACGGCGACGACGTCGTGGTCGCGGTGTCCGGTGTGGACAGTCTCGGCGAACACGTGGTGGGCACCGTGGCGCTCACGTTGGGAGGCGAGTGATGACCCTGTCCGGACGGGCGGCCATCGCCGGGATCGGCGCCACGGAGTTCTCCAAGGACTCGGGTCGCAGTGAGCTGCGGCTGGCGGCCGAAGCGGTTTCGAGCGCGTTGAAGGACGCGGGGCTCACTCCGTCCGATGTGGACGGGCTCGTGTCGTTCACCATGGACGGCAACAGCGAGATCGCCGTGGCACGGGAGCTCGGCATCCCCGAACTCAAGTTCTTCAGCCGGATCCACTACGGCGGCGGGGCGGCGGCCGCGACCGTGCAGCAGGCCGCGATGGCCGTCGCGACCGGCGTCGCGGACGTCGTCGTCGCGTACCGGGCCTTCAACGAACGATCCGGGATGCGGTTCGGGCAGGTCTCCTCGGCGGCGGCGGGCCAGGTGAACTCCTCCGGTGTCGACAACGCGTTCCACTACCCGATGGGCATCGCGACCCCGGCCGCGACCGTCGCCATGCTCGCCCGCCGCTACATGCACGAGTACGGCGCGACCAGCGAGGACTTCGGCCGGGTGGCCGTCATCGACCGCGCCCGCGCGGCGACGAACCCGAAGGCATGGTTCCACGGCAAGCCGATCACGCTCGAAGACCATCAGGCGTCCCGCTGGGTCGCCGAACCGTTGCACCTGCTGGACTGCTGCCAGGAGAGCGACGGTGGCGTCGCACTCGTGGTCACCAGCGCCGAGCGGGCGCGCGACCTGCCGCACCGGCCCGCCGTGATCGCGGCCGCCGCGCAGGGCAGCGGGCCGGACCAGTACGTGATGACCAGCTACTACCGCGACGATCTCCCGGCGCTGCCCGAAATGGGCGTCGTGGGGCGGCAGCTGTGGGCGCAGTCCGGGTTGGGGCCCGGCGACATGGACCTCGCCGTGCTGTACGACCACTTCACCCCTTATGTCCTGATGCAGCTGGAAGAACTCGGCTTCTGCGGGAAGGGCGAGGCCAAGGACTTCATCGGCGGCGGCGCACTGGAACTGGACGGGGAACTCCCGCTCAACCCGCACGGCGGACAGCTCGGCGAGGCCTACATCCACGGGATGAACGGGATCGCCGAAGGCGTCCGGCAGCTGCGGGGCGACGCGGTCAACCAGGTCGACGGGGCCTCCCGCGTGCTGGTGACCGCCGGCACCGGCGTACCTACGAGCGGATTGGTCTTGACCACCGGCTGAGATCACCTCAATGTCCGATGGTGTACTAGAGCGGTACCTGCGACGGTGAAAGGGACCACCGCCCGGGAGGTGCCATGTCCGGAATCGTCGCTTGGACACTCACCGCGGTTTTCGCCGCGCTGGTCCTGCCGTGCGTGCTGAGACTCGTCCGGCTGGACTACGGCACGCAGGGCGCGGCGACCCGCAACGGTGACCTGGCCGAACTGCTGCTCGTCGTCGCCATGGTCGCGATGCTGTCCCCTGTCGGCGGCCCGATCCCCGCGGCGGGCTGGCAGGCGGTACTGGCGCTGACCGCGGGCTGGTTCGCCGTCGCGTGGTGGAAGGGACGGCGATCCGGGCACGCCGCGTGCGGGCACCACGCCGTCTCCGCCACCGCGATGCTGTTCATGGTGACGTTCATGCCGCACAGCGACGTCACCCACGGTCCGTGGCTGGTGATGTCCGGTCCAGGCGGCGCTTCGGCGCTGTGGCTTTCGCTGGTCTTCGGTGCCGTGGCCGCGTACTTCGCCGCGGACGCGGTGCGTGCCGGCTTTTTGGCGGCGCGGGGCGACGGCGGCTCCGCCCAGACGTCGCGGCGGGTGTGCCGGGTCATCATGGGGCTGGGGATGGGGTACATGCTGCTCGGTGCCGCCGTCTAAGTCGCAATTAGTCACCTGCTTGCGCGGTCGGCGCGCGCAAGCAGGTGACTAATTGCCGAGGATGCGGCGCACGACCCCCGCCTCGGCGGTGCCCGCGTCCGGCAGACCGTCGGCAGGGTTGTCCGCGGCCCACTTCGCGGCGTCGGCGATGTCCTTGTTGAGCGCGACGATCAGCGCCTCGGACGACGGGTACGCCTCCTGCTCGCGCAGGTGGTGGCCCAGCCACACGGTCAGCACCTCGCCGTAGAGGTCGCCGCTGAACTCCAGCAGATGCGCCTCGACGAGCCGGTAGCCGTCCGCGCCGTAGTAGGTCGGCCGCCTGCCGACCGAGACCGCCGCCGCGATCCGGGTGCCGTCGGCGCGTTCGGCCCAGCCCGCCCACACTCCGTCGCCGACCTGGCCGTCTTGGTCGCGCAGCGCGATGTTGGCGGTCGGGAAGCCCAGCTCCCGGCCTCGCTGATCGCCCTTCTCCACTTGGCCACGGACCACGAAGTACTCCGCCGTCATGCCGCTCCCCGTCGCAGTCGTCACGAGAGCCATGAATACCACGCCCCGCACCCGGGGTCGACCGCCGTCCACGCCGCGAGAGTGTCCTTTGTGTACTGAATCACCTGGAAGAACCCGCGTCCGCGGTCGACGTCGGCAGGGCGCTGCCTGGTCATCTAGGTCACGACGGGCGTATAGGGCCGCCCCGCCACCGCGACAGCGGGGCGTCCGGCCGCGATCACGCCGTGACGAGCCGGTATCCCAGGTCCAGTTCCGTCCGGCCGAGCAGGCCGACGTGGTGCCGATGCCAGTGTCCGTCGGCGAGGTCGGCACGGAGGCGCTCGACCGCCGTCGCGACGACGTTCTGGTCCAGCAGCGCCACCCCGGACATCCCCGCGCGCACGCGTTCGGACAGGTACGCCTCCGGCCTGCGCCAATACGCGCCGAGGAACCCGTCGACGCAGTCCGAGGGCACCGGCAGCGGGGCCACCGTGGGTGTCACGCCCGCCGTGCCCAGCTCCTCGACGACCCGGTCGAGGCAGGCGAGCCTGCTCTCGTGTTCGGCGATCTCCGGCAGGTAGTCCCGCACCAGCCAGAACCGCGCGAACACCGCCTGATCCCAGGTCACGATCACCTGGCGGCGGGACACGCGCCGCAACTCGGCCAGCCCGGCGGTCACATCCGTCCAGTGGTGCACGGTGAGCACCGCGAGGGCCACGTCGAAGGCGCCGTCGGGGAACGGCAGCTCTTCCGCGCACGCCTGGACGGCGGGGGCCGCGGCGGCCGGACGCTGCGCGATCATCCGCCGCGACGGCTCGACGGCCACCACGTCGCGGTCTTCCGGCTCGTAGGAACCGGCTCCGGCCCCGACGTTGACCACCGAGCGCGCGTCACCGAGGGCGGCGGTGACGGCGGCGGCGATACGGGGATCCGGGCGTCTTGATCGCACGTAGCCCCGGCCGAGTTCGGCATACGGGTCCGAGATCAAGGGGCGCACTCGGCCGAGTCTAGCCAGAGCCGCTACCTGCGGGAACGATGATTCAGTCTGTCGTGGTCAAGAAAGTGTCGGAAAGGACGGGTGCCTCGCCCCGGTCCGGTGCCGTGGTGGTGATCAGCAGCCCGGCCGGCTCGCGCCACACGCGGGTCCGCAGCGGTTCGCCGGGGAAGACGACGCCGGCGAACTTGGCCGAGAACGACGCGACGCGGGAGGCGTCGCCGTCGAGGAACTCGTCGGTGACGGCCTTCGCGATGACGCCGTAGGTGCACAGGCCGTGCAGGATCGGCTTGTCGAATCCGGCGGCCGCGGCGAACGCGGGGTCGGCGTGCAGGGGGTTGCGGTCGCCGCAGAGCCGGTAGAGCAGCGCCTGCTGCGGCAACGTCGGCGTGTCGATGAGCGCGTCCGGTTCGCGCGACGGGAGTTCGACGCGGTCGGACGGGCCGCGTTCGCCACCGAAACCTCCTTCGCCACGGGCGAAGATGCTCGACCGCAGTGTCCACAGTGGAGTGCCGTCCGAGTCGGTGGCGACCGTTTCGTTCACGATCACGGCCGCCTTGCCCTTGTCGAAGACGTCCACGATCCGCGTGCGCGCCACCGCCTTGCCCGACGCCGGGATCGGCCGGTGCGCGATCACTTCCTGCTTGCCGTGCAACACCTTCCCGAGGTCGACCTCGACACCGGGGAACGAGACCGCCGGCGGTTCGAACACGCGCAGGTTCGCCGCCACGGTGGCGAACGTCGGCAGCACCTGGAGGCCGTCCTCGTAGGTGTAGCGCAGTTCCCGTTGGCTCGTCGGATCCGCGCCCGCGCCGAGCGCCAGGTGGTAGAGCTGCACGTCCGACGCGGTCCAAGCGAAACTCACCTCGCCGAGGTCGGCGCCGATCGCGACTGTGGGGTCGATGGGCACAGGAGGAGCTCCTACTCGTAGGTGACGGTGACCTCGTCGGTCAGTGGCAGGGACTGGCAAGCCAGTACGATGCCTTCGGCGATGTCGTCGCCGTCGAGGACCTCGTTGTTCAGCATCTTCACCTCTCCGGAGGTGACTCGGCAAGCGCAGGCACTGCACTGACCCTCGCGACACGAGTACGGCGCGTCGAAACCCTTTTCCAGCAACAGGTCCAGCAGCTTCGTCCGGCGAGGCCAGTCGAGCTTCGAGGTCTCCCCGTCGAGGGTGACTTCGACCGCCGCCGGGGTCTCGGCCTCTTCGACGGCGACGGGCTCGGCCACCTCGAACGGATTCCCGCCCAAGGACAGGAAGCGCTCCAGGTGGATCCGCTTGCGCGGCAGTCCGAGGTCCTTGAGCACCGTGCGCGCGGCGTCCATGAACGGGCCAGGACCGCAGATGAACGCCTCGTGCGCGGTGTACGGCGCGACCAAGGCGCGAAGGTGTGCCTCGGTCGGAAGTCCTT
The DNA here is from genome assembly GCF_044547565.1 of Amycolatopsis sp. NPDC052450. Taxonomy (NCBI): domain Bacteria; kingdom Bacillati; phylum Actinomycetota; class Actinomycetes; order Pseudonocardiales; family Pseudonocardiaceae; genus Amycolatopsis; species Amycolatopsis sp. NPDC052450. Next base: position 80,296 of record NZ_JBIUAQ010000006.1, read on the forward strand.
GCAGGCTCTCCAGCCAGTGCACGACGACCAGCCGATCCTGGTGCCGAGCGGCGAGGTCCGCCAGTTCCCGCGCGAAGATCACCGACCGCTCGTCGCGATTGGCGTACAGCAGGGTCACCTTGCCGGTTCCGTGCTCCAGCGCGGACTTGAGGATCGACATCACCGGGGTGATGCCGCTGCCGCCCGCGAGCAGCAGGAAGTCCTCGTCGAGCGACGCGGGGCTGAACACCCCGGCCGGCGGGAGGACCTGGACCTCTTGACCGGCTTGGAGGTTGTCGCAGAGCCAGTTCGACCCGTAGCCGTCGGCGGTGCGTTTGACGGTGACCTGCACCCGGTTCTCGTGCGGCGCACTGGAAAGCGAGTAGCAGCGGGCCACCGACCCGGTCCGCTCGCTCGGCACGCGCACGGTGAGGAACTGCCCTGGGGTGTAAGCGAAAGCAGGGGCGTGCTCGGCCGGGATCTCGAACACGATCGAGCGCGCGTCGGCCGTCTCGGTGATCACCTCGGCCACGGTCACGGTGACGGGGCCGCTCATTCGGGCACCTCCAGCAAGCCGTCCTTCAACGCGGCGTCGATGCTTTCGCTGAGATTGCCGCAGGTGTCGAGCAACGCCGTCTGCGCGCCCGACGCCTTCCGCTCGGCGAACACCGGGCAGCTCCGGGACGCGTCGCTCGTCCACTGGATACTGGTGTGCTGCATGCTGTTCTTCTTGACCAGCACGCATGTTCCGCACGCGCGGCAGCTCAGCGGCCGCAGCCCGGCGGTGAGGAACTCGACGGTTTCCGGCTTCACACCCCGGCCTCTTCCGACTGCTGCCGCGCCAGGTTCTCGGCCACCTCCGCCGCCCAGACCTCGTTGGCGCGGCTGGTGTCCACTTCGAACTCGAACCGCCGCGTCATGTCCTCGGTGACGTCGGCCGCGTCCACATAGAACTGGTCGTACCAGCGGCGCAGCTGGTAGACCGGCCCGTCCTCCTCGCACAGCAACGGGTTGTCGATCCGGGTCTTATTACGCCAGATCTCCACGTCCTGCAGGAACCCGACGCCGATGCCCTTGGCGAACTTCCCGGCGATCTTGTCCGCGTGCTCGTCCGAGACGCCCTCGAACTTCTTCACGCTCACGCCCCACTGCAGCACGAACGAGTTCTCGGTGACCGGGTAGTGGCAGTTGATCAGCACGTTCTCGATCTCGAAACCCTGGTACGTGTTGAGCAGCTTGTTGATCATGTACGACGGCCCGAAGTACGACGCCTCCGACCGCAGCAGATTCTCCTCGCCGCCGTAGTTGGACGCCATTCCCTTGTCCGGACGGCCCTTCGTGTTCAGGTACTGCGTGGCGATGTGGCCTTCGAACACGTTCTTGAAGTAGGTCGGGAAGGCGTAGTGGATGTAGAAGAAGTGCGCCATGTCGACCATGTTGTCGATGATCTCGCGGCAGTTGGAGCCCTCGATCAGCACCGAGTCCCAGGTCCAGTTGCTCCACTCGCCGTTGAACACGCCCTCGATCCGCGGGATGACGACGTCCTCGGGCGGCGGGTTGCCCTCCGGGTCGTGCCAGACGAACAGCTGCTTGTTCTCCTCCAGCACGGTCCACGACTTCGTCCGCGCCCGCAGCGGAACCCGCTTGGCGTAGGGGATCGAGACGCATTTGCCGTTGCCGTTCCAGCGCCAGTCGTGGAACGGGCAGGCGATTTCGTCGCCCTTGACCTCGCCCTGGGTGAGGTCGCCGCCCATGTGACGGCAGTACCCGTCGAGCACGTTCAGCTTGCCGGACGAATCGGCGAAGACCACCAGTTTCGTCCCGAACGCCGTGATGGCGTGCGGTTTCCCGTCACGGAACGGCTCGGCCAGGCCGAGACAGTGCCAGCCGCGCGCGAACCGCGAAGGGAGCGCGCCCGCGTCGATCTGCCGTACGGATTCCGTCGTCATCGGCTGCCTCCCGCTTTGGTGTGATCTTGCTGCGCGAGATGCTCGGCCGCAAGGTAGCCGAACACCATCGCCGGGCCGATCGTCGCGCCGGGGCCGGCGTAGGTGCGGCCCATCACCGCCGCGCTCGTGTTGCCCGCCGCGTAAAGTCCGTCGATCACCGACCCGTCCTCGCGCAGGACACGCGCGTGCCGGTCGGTCCGCAAACCGCCCTTGGTGCCGAGGTCGCCGGGCACGATCTTCACCGCGTAGTACGGCGCGACGTCCAGCGGGCCCAGACTCGGGTTGGGTTTGTTCCGCGGGTCGCCGTAGTAGTGGTCGTACGCGCTGCGCCCGCGGTGGAAGTCCTCGTCCACGCCGCTCTTCGCGAAGCCGTTGAACCGCCGGACGGTGGCTTCCAGCGCGTCGGCCGGAACCTCGATGCGTTCGGCGAGTTTCGCGATCGTGCTCGCCTTGACCGCGATGCCCGCTTTGAACCAGCGGCCGGGCAGCGGCTGGCGCGGGCCGAGGCCGGTGAACATGTACCGGTTGCGGTTGCGCTGGTCGAACACCAGCCAGGTCGGGATGTTCGCGCCGGGGCCGTCACCTTCGCCGTACATCGCGTGCACGGCCTCGACGTACGGGGCCGACTCGTTGACGAAGCGTTCGCCACGCGCGTTGACCATGAGGCAACCCGGCCGCGACCGTTCGGCGAGCGCGAACCACGGGCCACCGGTCAGCGGGATGGACGGACCCCACCACGCGTCGTCCATCAGGTCGACGGCCGCGCCGAGTTTGAGCCCGGCGTCGATGGCGTCGCCGGTGTTGGCCTCGGCGCCGACGGTCCACTCCGTACCGATGGGGGCCCGCTGGTACTTGACCCGCATCTCCTCGTTGCGTTCGAATCCGCCCGCGCCGAGGACGACGCCGAGCCGCGCGCGGATCGTCTTTTCCGCACCCTCGTGGCGGACCACGACGCCGGTCACCCGGTCGCCTTCGATCTCGAGGTCCACCAACGGCGTGTTCAGCCAGACGGGGACCTCCGCCCGGCGCAGGCCCTCGCGCAGACCGGCCGCAAGCGCTTGCCCCATGGAAAGCAGCCGCTGCCGCCGGATCCGGCCCGCCAGCCAGCGGCCGCCGAGACCGAACACGCGGAGGATGCCGCGCGGATGCCGGGCGAGCAGGCTCAGCCACCGGTAGTCCGCCTGGGTGATCGGGGCGCCGAGCGGGGGAGCGCTGTACGGCGGCTCCAGATTCGCCAGTTCCGGTCCCAGCAGGTTGCCGTCGAGCGCGGCAGGTTCGACCGACCGGCCGCCGGCGCGCCCGCCGGGGGCCTCCGGGTGGTAGTCCGAGTAGCCGCGGACCCATCGGAAGCGCAACGGCGTCTTGTCGCAGACGAAGGACAGGACCTCGGGGCCGCGGTCGAGGAAGGCCGACCGGAGTTCGGCGGGGACGACGTCACCGACGATCGCTTCGAGGTATTCGTGCGCCCGCTCCGGGGGTTCGGAGATCCCGGCCGCGCGCAACGCGTGGTTGCCGGGGATCCAGACGCCGCCGCCGGAGCGCGCCGTCGAGCCGCCGAAGTGGGCGGCCTTCTCCACGACCAAGACCTCGAGTCCCCGGTGGGCTGCGGACAGTGCGGCGGTCATCCCGGCGGCACCACTGCCCGCCACGATCACGTCGAACTCCATACGCCCCTCACCTGAAACACGTTGTAGGAAGCATGTAGCAGCATCCGCGCTGCTCCAGTCACCATAGACGAGAACGTGTTCTAGTTCTAGGGTGGGGTGATGGACTCCCTCGTCGCGGATGTGGTGATCGTGGGCTTCGGAGCGGCAGGCGCCTGTGCGGCGATCGAGGCCGCCGACGCCGGTGCCCGGGTGCTGGTGCTGGATCGGTTTTCCGGTGGTGGCGCGAGCGCGGTCAGCGGCGGTGTCGTCTACGCCGGTGGCGGGACGGCGCAGCAGCGGGACGCGGGCGTCGACGACAGTGTCGACGCGATGTACGACTACCTGCGGCTCGAGGTCGGCGACGTCGTCTCCGAGGAGACCCTGCGGCGGTTTTGCGCGGGCAGTCCGGAGATGGTGACCTGGCTGGAGGGCAACGGTGTCCCGTTCGAGGGGAGCCTGTGCCCGTACAAGACGTCGTACCCCAGCGACAAGCACTATCTGTACTACTCGGGCAGCGAGGCGGCGGGCGGTTTCCGTGACGCCGCCAAGCCCGCGCCGCGCGGACATCGCGTCAAAGGGCCGGGTACGTCGGGAAAGCTGCTGATGAAACGGCTCGCCGACGCCGTCCGGAGTCGCGGGATCCAGGTGCTGCCGCAGACCGCCGCGCGGAATCTGATCGTGGACGCCGACGGTGCGGTGACCGGCGTCGTCGTGTCCACCCTGCGAGACGCGCCCGCTCGTGTGCGGGCCGCGCACCGGAGGCTGTCGGCGTATGCCGCGAAACCGGGGATCTACGTGCCGTCGATGCGGAAGTCGCTGCACCGGCGGGTGGAGCGGATAGAGCGTCGCTACGGCCGTGAGCTGCGGATTTCCGCTTCGCGCGGCGTCGTTCTCGCGGCGGGCGGGTTCATCGCGAACCGCGAGATGGTGCGCGAGCACGCGCCCGCGTATCGCGGCGGACTGGCACTCGGAACGTCGGCCGACGACGGATCCGGCATCCGGATGGGGGTCGAGGCCGGCGGGGCGACCGCGGAACTCGGGCGGATCTCGGCCTGGCGGTTCATCACCCCGCCGTCGGCGTTCCTCGGTGGCCTGCTCGTGGACAGGACGGGCGGCCGGATCATCGACGAATCCCGGTACGGCGCGGCCGTCGGCGAACGCATGATCGCCGAGCACGAAGGGCGTGGCTGGCTGCTGGTCGACGACGCCATCGTCCGGGAGGTCCAGCGGGACGCGCGCGGGCAAAGTCAATGGTTCCAAGGACTTCAGGTGCGGTATCTGCTGCGGCAACGCGTCGTCGCCGGTTCGCTCGACGAGGTCGCGCGCAAGGCGGGCGTCGACCCCGGCGGGCTGGCCGCCAGTGTCGAGGCCGCGCGGTCCGGCGCGGACCCGACGGGCAAACCCGCGGAGTTCGCGCGGCCGCTGGATCGGGCGCCGTACTCGCTGATCGACGTTTCGATCAAGCCGAATCTCGGCTATCCGTGCCCGATGCTGACGCTGGGCGGCCTGGTCGTGGACGAGGAGACCGGGGCGGTGCGCTCCGCAGCCGGTGCCCCGATCCGCGGGCTGTACGCGGCGGGCAGGACCGCGGTGGGAATCTGTTCTAGGTCCTACGTGAGTGGACTGTCGCTGGCCGACTGCGTGTTTTCCGGGCGGCGTGCCGGACTGCACAGTGCCCTCGACCGGGGATCGGTCGACAAAAACGAGAACGTGTTCTAGTCTTGGACCCGGTTCACCGAGAACGAGAGAGGGAACGCATATGAGCGAGCACGCCGCGCAGGACGTGATCGCGGGGATCCGGGAGCTGCTCCCGGTCCTGCGGGAGCGGGCGCAGGAGGCGGAGGACGCCAGGCGCGTTCCCGAAGAGTCCGTCAAGTCCTTGCAGGAGACCGGGTTCTTCAAACTGCTGCAGCCGAAGACGTTCGGTGGCCTCGAAGCCGACCCGGTGAGCTTCTACACCGCGGTCAAACTCGTCGCGAGCGCGTGCGGGTCCACGGGCTGGGTCGCCTCCATCCTCGGCGTCCACCCCTGGCACCTCGGCCTGTTCGAGGCGCAGGCGCAGCAGGACGTCTGGGGCGACGACACCGACGTCCGGATCTCCTCGTCGTACGCGCCGATGGGCAAGGCGGACGTCGTCGACGGCGGCTACCGGCTCAGCGGGCGCTGGAGTTTCTCCTCCGGCTGCGACCACGCGACCTGGGTGCTGCTGGGCGGGCCGGTGTTCAAGGACGGCAAACCGGTCGACTTCTGCACCTATCTGGTGCCGATCTCCGACTACGCGATCGAGGACGTCTGGGACACCGTGGGCCTGCGCGGCACCGGATCCAACGACATCATCGTGAACGACGTCTTCGTGCCCAAGCACCGCGCGCTCAGCTTCATCGCGACGTCGAAGTGCAAGACACCCGGACAGGAGATCAACCCCGGGCCGCTGTACAAACTGCCCTACGGTTCGGTGCACCCGAGCACGATCACCGCGCCGATCATCGGGATGGCGCAAGGCGCCTACGACGCGCACGTCGAGTACCAGGGCAAGCGTGTTCGCGCGGCGTACGCGGGTGAACAGTCCAAAGAGGACCCGTTCGCCAAGGTGCGGATCGCCGAGGCGGCGAGCGAGATCGACGCGGCCTGGCTCCAGCTCACGCACAACATCGACGAGCTGTACCAGTTGGCGTGCAAGGGGGAGAAGCTGCCGTTTCCCACCCGGTTGCGGGTGCGCCGTGACCAGGTCCGCGGCACGGAACGCGCGATCTTCGCGATCGACCGGCTTTTCGAGAACTCCGGTGGCCGCGCCTTGCAAGCCGGAACCCCGATCCAACGGTTCTGGCGTGACGCCCACGCCGGCCGGGTGCACGCGGCGAACGACGCCGAACGCGCCTACGTCATGTTCGGAACCGGCGCCTTCGGGCTGTCCGTCGAGAATGCGATGGTCTGATGACCGAAGGCAAGTACGCCACTGTCCAAGATGGACTCAAGCTGCACTACCACGAGGCGGGCACGGAGCACCAGGAGACGGTGATCCTGCTGCACGGCGGCGGTCCCGGCGCGTCGGCGTGGAGCAACTTCGGCCGTAACCTGCCGGTCTTCGGCAAGAACTACCGGACGCTGGCGATCGACCAGCCCGGCTTCGGCTGGTCGGACAAACCGACCGAGCATCCGCAGTACTTCCGCCACAGCGCGGACGCCGTGGTCGGCTTGATGGACGAACTCGGCATCGAACGCGCCCATTTCGTCGGGAACTCACTCGGCGGCGGGACTTCCGTGCGGCTCGCGATCAACCATCCGAAGCGCGCCGGACGTCTTGTCCTGATGGGACCGGGCGGCCTGAGCGTCAACCTGTTCGCGCCCGATCCCACCGAGGGCATCAAGAACCTCGGCCGGTTCAGCGCACCGCCGGGCCCGAGCCGAGAGAAGCTCGAAGCCTTCCTGCGGATCATGGTGCACGACCAGTCCCTGATCACCGACGAACTGATCGACGAACGGTTCGCCGCCGCGAGCGCGCCGGAGTCCCTGGCGGCGATGAAGGCGATGGGCAAGTCGTTCGCCCAGCCCGACACCTACGAAGAGGGCATGCTGTGGCGTGAGGCGCATCGCCTGCGCCAACGGGTGCTGCTCATCTGGGGCAGGGAAGACCGGGTCAACCCGCTCGACGGCGCCCTGCTCGCGCTCAAGACGATCCCGCGTGCCCAGCTGCACGTGTTCGGCGGCTGCGGCCACTGGGCGCAGCTGGAGAAGTTCGACGAGTTCAACCGGCTGGCACTCGACTTCCTGGGAGCCTCCTGATGGGTATCCGTTCGCTCGCCTACCTTCGCATCGAAGCCACCGACATGGCCGCGTGGCGCGAATACGGGCTGAAGGTCCTCGGCATGGTCGAGGGCTCCGGCACGAATCCGGAAGCGCTCTACCTGCGCATGGACGATTTCCCGGCACGGCTCGTGATCTTCCCCGGCGAGCACGACCGGCTCGCCGTGGCGGGCTGGGAGGTCGCCAACGCCGGCGAACTCGACGAGATCCGGGCATCGCTCGACGCGCATTCGGTGCCGTACAAGGAAGGCACCCCGGATCAGCTGGCCGATCGCCGGGTCGACGGTCTGGTGTCCTTTGAGGACCCTTCCGGCAACACGCTCGAAGTGTTCCACGGCGTCGCGTTGCAGCACCGGCGCGTCGTCAGTCCGTACGGTCACAAGTTCGTGACCGGCGAGCAAGGGCTCGGGCACGTCGTACTGTCCACACACGACGATGACGCTTCCCTGCGGTTCTACCGTGACGTGCTCGGGTTCCGGTTGCGGGACTCGATGAAACTGCCGCCGCAGATGGTCGGCAGGCCCGCCGACGGTGCTCCGGCGTGGCTGCGGTTCTTCGGCTGCAACCCGCGTCACCACAGCCTCGCGTTCCTCCCGATGCCGACTCCCAGCGGCATCGTGCACCTGATGGTCGAAGTGGAGAACACCGACGACGTCGGCCTCTGTCTCGACCGGGCCATCCGCCGGAAGGTGCCGATGTCGGCCACCCTCGGGCGGCACGTCAACGATCTGATGCTCTCGTTCTACATGAAGACCCCCGGCGGATTCGACGTCGAATACGGCTGCGAGGGGCGTCAAGTGGATGACGAAAGCTGGATCGCCCGAGAGAGTACGGCGGTTTCCTTGTGGGGACACGACTTTTCAGTCGGCGCGCGTCGAGTATCAGGGCAGTCGTGACCCCGGTGACGGACCTCGGCGCGGAGATCGATCCGGCGCGGTTCCGGACGGTGCTCGGGCACTTCTGCACCGGTGTCGCGGTGGTGACCGGGCACGACGGCCGGGCGCCGGTGGGCTTCGCGTGCCAGTCGTTCGCGGCGCTTTCCCTCGATCCGCCGCTGGTGCTCTTCTGTCCCGCCAAGACTTCCCGGACCTGGGCGGTCCTCGCCGAGTCCGGCCGGTTCGCCGTCAACGTGCTCGGCGAGGACCAGCAGGACGTCAGCGCCGTGTTCGGCGCGCGGGGAGCGGACAAGTTCGCGTCGATCGACTGGACCCCCGCCCCGTCCGGATCCCCTTTGCTGACCGGGGCTTTGACGTGGATCGACTGCACGCTCGAAACCGTGCACGAGGCGGGTGACCATTACGTCGTCGTCGGCAGGGTCACCGCGCTCGGGGAACCTTCGGACGATCGTCCGCTGCTGTTCCATCGGGGGCGGTACACGGTGACCGAGCCGGTCGCGGACGAACTCGCGGCACTCATGCCCTGGCCGCGTCCTGACGATTGGCTCTGATCGGCTCGCCGGCCTCGTGCAGGCTGCGCAACGCGAGCTTGTAGGACTCGGCGAGCCCCGTCTCGTGGTACGGAACACCGAGTTCGGCGCAGTACTCCTGGACGATGGGCCGGGCGCGGCGGAGATGCGGCGACGGCATACTCGGGAACAGATGGTGCTCGATCTGGTAGTTGAGCCCGCCGAGCGCGACGTCGACGACCCGGCCGCCGCGGACGTTGCGTGACGTGAGCACCTGCTTGCGGAGGAAGTCGAGTTCGGTGTCACCGGACAGGATCGGCATCCCCTTGTGGTTGGGCGCGAAGATCGATCCCATGTAGACGCCCCACAGTGCTTTGTGGACGATGAAGAAGACGAGCGCCTTGGCGGGGGAGAGGACCACGAGCAGCGCGCTGAAGTAGAGCGCGAAATGCGTCAGCAGCAACGCCGCTTCGAGCCAGCGAGCCCGGATTCCCGGCTTCGAAACAGCGCGGATACCGGAGACGTGCAGGTTCAGGCCTTCGAGGGTGAGCAGCGGGAAGAACAGGAACGCCTGGTAGCGGCCGATGAACCGGGGGATGCCCTTACTGGCCCGCGCCTGGTCCTTCGACCACACGAGGATGTCCGGATCGACGTCGGGGTCGAGGTCCTCGTGGTTCGGGTTCGCGTGGTGGCGGGTGTGCTTGTCCATCCACCAGCCGTAGCTCATGCCGACGCCGAGGTTCCCGGCGATGCGGCCGGCGATCTCGGCCGGACGGCGGGTCCGGAACACCTGACGGTGTGCCAGGTCATGCGACAGCAGGGCGATCTGGCCGAACATCACCGCCTGGAAGACGGCGATCCCGACCTGCCACCAGGAATCCCCGATCGCGAAGAAGGCGATCCAGCCGGCGACGAAGAGGGTGGCCACCAGCCCGATACGGAAGACGTAGTAGCCGGGACGGCGGTCGAGAAGGCCCGCTTCGCTGACGCGGCGGGACAGGCGGGCGAAATCGCTGCCTGTGCGGAGGTTTGCGGTCACCGTGGTGAGTCTGGTCCATGGGGTGGGCCAGGGTGAATGCGGTGCGCCGGTGGGCCCCTGCGGGGGTTGGCCCTACCCCGCGCCGGGTTCGCGCTTGACCTTGACATCGTGACAAGGTCTTCACTGGTGGGCAGGAGGTGATCGTCATCAACACGACACAAAGGGCTACCCCGGACACGCGGCTGCTCGACGCCTTGAGCTCCGAAAGCTCGTCGACACGGCTCCAGGCGGCCCTGGCGGCCGGGACGCACCCGGACGCCCGGTTCGTCGACGCGCTCACGGCACGGTGCGCGGTCGAGCCGGACTTCTTCGTGCGAGACATGCTGACCTGGGCGTTGACCCGGCTCCCGGCGGAGAACACGGTGCCCGCGCTCCTGATGGAGCTCGGTTCCGACGTCCCGCAGGCACGGAGCCAGGCGTTGCACACGCTGTCCAAGATCGGGGACGTCACCGCGTGGCCCGCGATCACCCGGTCGCTGCTGCACGACGCCGACGACGAGGTCGCGCGGAGCGCGTGGCGTGCCGCCGTCGTCCTCGTCCCCGACGGGGAGCGGAAACGGCTGGCCGTGGACCTGGCCGCGCAGTTCGGCCGCGGCGACCGGAAGGTGCGGCTGAGTCTCAGCCGGGCGCTCGTCGCGCTCGGTGACGAGATCGAAGCCGCCCTGCGGACGGGCCTGGCGAGTGCCGACCCGGAGGTGCGCGCGCACGCCCGCGCCACGGAGCGGCTCCTGCGCGACCCGGACGCCGACTTCGACCCGGCCGTCGACGAGGCGAAACGGATCGTCGCGCTCGGCCCGGAACGAGCGGAGGGAGCGTGAATGCTGATCGGTGAGGTGGCGCGCCGCTCGGGGGTGAGCAGCCGGATGCTCCGGCATTACGACTCCCTCGGGCTGGTGCGGCCGACCGGCCGCACCGTCGGTGGCTACCGTGAGTATTCCGACGAGGACATCCGCCGGATCTTCCATGTGGAGGCCCTGCGGTCCCTCGGCCTTTCGCTGCGCCAGATCGGACGTGCCCTGGAGGACCCCGCCTTCGAGCCGTCCGATCTGGTCGGCGACCTCATCCGGCGGACCGAGGAACGACTGAAGCGGGAACAGGAGCTGCTCGACCGGCTCCGTGCGGTCGACGCCTCGGCGCCGTTGGGCTGGGAGGGGGTCCTGCGCATCGTCGAGCTGCTGCACGGGCTGAACTCGCCCCATGCCGCGCGACGCCAGCAGACCGTCCTGGTGCCGGCCGAGGACCTGCCGGTGCCCACCGAACTGCTGGCGGAGGCTGTCCTCGGCGAAGCCGATCTGAACGTCGCCGGTGCCCTGCGGTGGGCGCTGGCGAGGGCGGGCGGTGACGGGGTGGCGAGCCTGGCGGCCGGCGCGCGCTCGCCGGACGTCGACGTCCGGCGGCGCGCGATCCTGGCGCTCGCCGGGATGCCCGGCGACGAGGCGACCGCGGTACTGGCGGAGGCACTCGGCGACTCGGACGAGACGGTCCGCGGGCGTGCCGCGCTGGCCGTCGGTTCGCGCGGTGAGACCGCGGCCGTGCCGGTCCTCGTCCGCATGGTGGTCGAGGGCACTCTCGACGTCGAGGCGGCCGAAGTCCTCGGAACCCTGGCGCGCGACGCGGGCCGCGCGGACCGGATCATGAGCGCGCTGGCCGACGAGCTCGCCGCCCCCACCGCGGACTCCGCGACGCGGATGCGCCTGACCCAGGCCCTCGCCGAGATGCCGCCCGCCCTCGCGCGGGACGTCCTGCGGAACCTGGCCGAAGACGAGGACCGCGCCGTCGCCCTTCTCGCCTCGGCGCTCAGGGGGATGCTTGAGGCCGGCGAGTGAGGTGGGGTTGGCTGGGTTGCGAAAGCCACTTTGGCAACCTTCAGTGTTGCGAAAGTGGCTTTCGCAACACCTCTTTGAGGACTTGGGGAGCTGGTCACCCTGGCGGTGTGCGCGGGAGATCGGAAGCCGGGCGTGCCCCCAATGTGGCATTGGGGACGGTCAGCGTCCCCAATGCCACATTGGGGGCATCAGACCGCGACGCGAGCCGAGAACCACCCATATAGGCGCTCGAGACCCGGTCACGACTGACGGATCGTCACTCACGACCCGGGGCAGCCTCCCGTGCCGCGTCGAAGGGAGCCCGGTCGAAGATGATCCGCAGCTCCACGATCTTCCCCTCCCGCACGGTCAGCAACTCGGCTCCGGGCGCGCTCGCCACCGGCAGGGTCGCCGTGTCGTACATCAGCAACGCGGTCGTTTCGTCCCCGAACGCCGAAAGCAGGGTCGAGCCGGTCAGGATCTCGGTGAACGGGCCCATGAACCCGCGGAACGCCTCCGCGCCGGAAAGCTGTCCGGCGGGTGTGTGGCAGACGATGTCGTCGGCGACATGCGTCATCGCCTTTTCGAAGTCCTTGCCCGTCCACGCGCGGTGGTAGGAGAGCGCAAGATCCAAGGCAGGGCTGGTCATGATGGTTCCTTTCGTCGATCTTCACTCCGTCAGACACCAACCCCGCCCCGAACGGAACGGTGCGCCGCGAAAGTGACACGATCGGCTCATGGGCACGGACGAGCAGGCGTTTCGCGAGCTCACCGACACCTATCGGCACGAGCTGCACCTGCACTGTTACCGGCTCCTCGGCTCCCTCACCGACGCCGAGGACGCCGTCCAGGAGACGCTCCTCGCCGCTTGGAAGGGTCTCGACGGCTTCGAGGGCCGCTCGTCGCTCCGCACCTGGCTGTACCGCATCGCCACCAACCGCTGCCTCAACCTCCTGCGGGCCGCGGGCCGCCGTCGGCCACCCGAACCGGTGCCGCCGTTCGACCCGCCGGAGCCGACCCGCCGCGGTGAGGTGACCTGGTTGCAGCCGTATCCGGACGAACTCGCCGACGGCGAGCCCGGCCCCGAAGCGCGCTACAGCACCAGGGAAGCGGTCGAACTCGCCTTCATCACCGGACTCCAGCTCCTCCCGCCGCGCCAGGCCGCCGCACTCGTCCTGCGGGACGTCCTGTGTTTCTCGGCGGCTGAGGTCGCGAGCATGCTCGGCACCACCGAGACGGCGGTCAAGGGCATCCTCCAGCGCGCCCGCGCCTCGCTCGACAAGCATCGCGACGGCGCGAGTCACCGGCCTTCACCTCGGGAACGCGAGCTGACCAAGCGGTTCGCCGACGCCTTCACCGCGGGCGACCTCGACGGCGTCCTCAGCCTGCTCACCGACGACGCCTGGCTCGCCATGCCGCCGGCGCCGCACGAGTACCACGGTCTCGAAGCGATCGCCGGTTTCCTTCGCGTCACCATGGCCATTCCGGTGCAGGGGTTCACCATGACGCCGACGCGGGCGAACAACCAGCCCGCCTTCCTCTGCCGCCACAGCGAGACACCGGCAGGGTTGATGGTCCTCACCCTCGACGGTGACCGCATCCGTGCCATCACCCGTTTCCTGGCTCAGAAGTAGCCCGCCAGCCGGCCGCAGAGCGCGTCGATGTCGACCACCGGCGCACCGGTCCACAAAGGACCATCCAGCCAGCCGGCCGCCGCGGGCGTCCCCTGATGCCGCGCGAAAACGTGCTGATGGAAATGCGCGACACTCCGTCCGGCGATGGCGGAGAACACGTGTTCCGGAGCCAGCTCCGCCCGCAGGCCGCGAGCCGCGCACCCAGGCCGCCCGCGACACCGCCGAGCCTCGTCCGCCGAGACGACCGGTCCCACCAGCGGGCCCTCACCGTGGTGCTTGGCACAGATCGCGCAGTCCACCGGCTCACGATAACGGCGGCCGCACCCGTCCGAGGTGGTCGCCGGGCGAACCGAAAAGGTGCGCCGCGCCGTGTGCCCGCTTGAAATAACGGTGCGCCGGATGCTCCCAGGTGATCGCGATTCCGCCGTGCAGCTGGATCATCTCGCCCGCCACGGTCGCCAGCGCTTCCGAGCAGTGCACCTTCGCCACCGCGGCCAGCCTGCTCGACTCCGGGGCCGCGTAGGCCGCCGAACGCGCTGTCTCGACCAGGACGTGGAGATCCGCCATCCGATGCTTCAGCGCCTGGAATCCGCCGATCGGCCTGCCGAACTGGTGCCGCTGCTTGCCGTACTCCACCGTCAGCTCGAACGCGCGTGCCGCGGCTCCGGCCTGTTCGGCGGCCAGGACCGCGCACGCGATGTCGCGAAGGGCGCCGAGGTCGACCGGGCCGATCAGCCGGGCAGGAGCACCGTCGAACCGAACCCTCGCCAGTCGCCGGGTTTCGTCCATCGCCGGAGTCCGGACGCGATGGGCATCGGACACCTCGTACAACGAGCCGTCGGCCACCACCAGGAGGATTTCGGCCTCGTCACCGTGGAGGACGTAGTGCGCTTCACCCTCCACGGCGGAGTCGACGACGCGGCAGGCAGGTTCGCTCCATGAGCCCTCGGCATCGGTCCAGGCCACCGCGCCGACGACACCTTCGGCGAGGCGGGGGAGCAGCCGCTCGCAAGCCTCGTCGTCGCCCGTGGCCAGGACCGCGTGCACGGCGAGGACGGCCGAACCGAGGAACGGCACGTCGGTGAGGACCCTGCCCAGTTCTTCGGCGACCACCTGCAGTTCCGCCGTCCCGGCGCCGAGCCCGCCGAACCGTTCGGGGACGGCCAGCGCCGCCACGCCGATCTGTTCGCACAGTTCCGGCCAGGGATCCGCTTCCCGGTCCAGCAGTTTCCGCACGCTGTCCCGCAGCGCGTCCTGCTCGGCGGTGAACGTCATGACAGCACCCGCTCCCGGTGGAACCGCGGCGTGCCCCACGCGCCGACCAGCGCGCGGACCCTGGTCAGCCGCAGGCCGAGCGCGTGTTCGGCGGTGTAGCCGATCGCGCCGTGTACCTGCAGCCCGGTCCGGGCGGCGAGATGCGCGGCGTCGCCGCACGCCACCTTGGCCGCGGAGACGTCGCGCCGGTCCAGGGTGACGGCCGCGCCGAACAGCAGCGGTTCGGCCAGTGCGAGCCCGGTCGCGACGTCGGCGAGCAGATGTTTGACCGCCTGGTAGCCGCCGATCTCACGGCCGTACTGCTTGCGTTGCGCGGCGTACGCGACGGACGTGTCGAGCAGCCACCGTCCCGCGCCGAGCAGCTGCGCGGCGGTGGCGAGGACGCCCAGTTCGAACGCGTGATCCGCGTCGAGCGCCGTGCCGAGATCGTCGCCCGTCATCGGCGGGAACAGTCGCCGTGAACCGTCCACAGAGGACAAGAGCGCGCCGGGAGTGAACGCGCGCAGCCTGCCGTTCTCGACGGTGAGACGCGCGTCCGCGACGTCGGAGTCCAAGGCATACGGCACATGCGGAGCGAAAGCCACCGACGCCAGCGTCTCGCCGGAGGCGACGGAGGTCAGCAGTTCGTCATCCAGCAAGGACGGCAGGACGGCCACGGTGTCGGTCCACGGTCCGGGAACACAGTGGTAGCCGAGCCGTTCGAAGCCCACGGCCAGATCCACCGGGGTGGCGCCGAGCCCGTCGTACTTCTCGGGGACGGCCAGCGCGGTCACGCCGAGTTCCGCCAGCCGCCGCCAGATCTTGAGACCGGGGCCGTGATCGCCCGCCGCCCAGGACCGGTTGGCCGAGTCGGTGTCCACACCGGACAGAAGGTCGTGCAGGCTGCGGGAGAACTGCTCCTGCTCACCGGCGAGCGTGAACCTCATCGAGCCCCCTTCGGCAGGCCGAGCAGCCGTTCGGCGACGATGGACCGCTGGATCTGGTCGGTACCGCCGTAGATCGGGCCCGCCAGCGAGAACAGCCAGCCGTCACTCCACGGGCCCCGCAGTTCGGCGTCCGGGCCGAGGACGTCGAGCGCGGTTTCGTGCAGGGCGACGTCGAGATGCGACCAGAACAGCTTGTTGACACTGGATTCCGGGCCCAGCTCGGCGCCGTCGGAAAGGCGGGTGACCGTGCTGAGGGTGTACAGCTGGTAGGCCCGCGCGCCGATCCACGCGTCGGCGACGCGGTCCGCGGTGTGCGCGGGACGTCCGGCGTCGTGCCAGAGCGAGACCAGCCGGTCGGCCGCGGCGAGGAACCGGCCGGGACTGCGCAAGGACAGACCGCGTTCGTTGTTCGCCGTCGTCATCGCGACCCGCCAGCCCTCGCCCGGCGTGCCGATCACGTCCTCGTCGGGGACGAAGACGTCGTCGAAGAAGATCTCGGCGAACCCTGGTTCACCGTCCAGCTGGGGGATCGGCCGGACGGTGACGCCCTCGGCCCGCAGATCCACCATCAGATAGGTAAGCCCCTTGTGCCGCACCGAATCCGGATCGCTGCGGAAGAGCCCGAACGCCCGGTCGGCGAAGGTCGCCCGCGAGCTCCACGTCTTCTGCCCGCTGACCCGCCAACCGCCGTCACAGCGGGCAGCGGTACTCCGGAGGGCGGCGATGTCGCTGCCCGCCTCGGGTTCCGACCATGCCTGCGCCCAGACCTCCTCCGAGCGCGCCATCTTCGGCAGGACGCGGCGTTGCTGTTCTTCCGTGCCATGGGAGAACAGTGTGGGTGCGAGCATGAAGATGCCGTTTTGGTTGACCCGCAACGGCGCGCCGGCCGCGTAGTACTCCTCTTCGAACAGCACCCACTCGAGGAGGCTCGCGTCCCGCCCGCCGAATTGGTGCGGCCACGAGACGACCGACCACCGGGCGTCGGTCAGCTTGGCTTCCCAGTCGCGGTGTTGCGCGAATCCCTCGGCGGTGTCGAACGATTTCAGTGGCTCGGCGGGAACGTTCGCGGCGAGCCAGGCGCGGGCTTCGTCACGGAAGGCGAGCGTGCGCTCGTCGAGATCGAGATCCATCACGAGGACCTGTTCGCGTCTCGCATCGAGCGCGCGTCCTGCCCGCCCAGGGAGTCGCCGCCGGACAGCTCGGCGTTGTGCGCGTGCGCGAAGTGGTGCAGCCCGAACACGGAGTCCATCCCGGACCGGAGACCCATCAGGTCCTCGGCCTGGTTCACGGCCTTCTTGGCGAGCGCGAGCCCCATCCTCGGCATCACCGCGATCTTCTCCGCCAGCGCCATCGTCTCGGTTTCGAGGTCGGCGCGCGGGACGACGCGGTTCAGCATGCCCCATTCCTTGGCCTGCCTCGCCGTGAAGCGCTCACCGGTGAACAACACTTCCTTGGCCGCGCGCGGGCCGAGGACCCACGGGTGCGCGAAGTACTCGACACCGGGAATCCCCATGCGCACCACGGGATCGGCGAAGAACGCGTCGTCGGAGGCGACGATCATGTCGCATACCCAAGCCAGCATTAGCGCGCCCGCGATGCACGCGCCCTGCACACTCGCGATCGTCGGCTTCGGGATCTCGCGCCACCGGCGGCACATGCCGAGGTAGACCTCGGATTCGCGGGCGAACCGCTGGTCGCCGCCTTCCGCGCCGACGTGGTCCCACCACAGGACCGCCTTGCGCTCGAAGGAGACGTCCACGTCGCGTTCCGGCGTCCCGATGTCATGCCCGGCGGAGAAATGCTTGCCCGCCCCGGCCAGCACGATCACCTTGACCTCGGGATCGTCGACGGCGCGGGTGAACGCGGCGTCGAGCGCGTAGGTCATCGCCGAGTTCTGCGCGTTCCGGTACTCCGGCCGGTTCATCGTGACGACGGCCACCGGCCCGCGTCGCTCGTACTCGACGGTCATCCGTTCTCCTCCCGCAACACGCGTTTCAGCACCTTCCCCGACAGGTTTCGCGGAAGTTCCGCGACGAAGTCGACAAATCGAGGGATCTTGTAGTTGGCCAATTCGCCCTCGCAGTACGTCAGGACATCCTCTGTGGACAGTTCGGCTCCCGGGCGAAGCCGGACGAAGGCCTTGCCGACCTCGCCGAGCCGTTCGTCCGGCACGCCGACGACGGCGGCTTCCGCGACGCCGTCCAGGCGGCTCAGCACCTGCTCGATCTCGGCCGGGTAGACGTTGAACCCGCCGCAGACGTACATGTCCTTGATCCGGTCGACGATCCGCAGGTAGCCGCGGTCGCCGAGCACGCCGACATCGCCGGTGTGCAACCAGCCGTCGGCATCGACGGCCTTCGCGGTGGCGTCCGGATCGTCGAGATACCCGAGCATCACGTTCGGCCCGCGCAGCAGGACTTCGTCGTGCTCACCGAGCTTCACCTCGAAGCCCGCGGTCGCGCGGCCGGAGAAGTTCGCCACGAGATCAGCGTCGTCCTCGGGGCGGGACATCGTGGCCACCACGGCCTCCGTCAGGCCGTACGCCGTGAGCACGGTGTCGAAGTTCAGGTCCTTCCGCATCCGCTCGACGAGCGTGACCGGCACGGTGGCGGCGCCGGTGACGGCGAGCCGGAGGCTGGACAGATCGTGGTTCGCGCGTTCGGGCGCGTCCAGCAGGACCTGGTAGATCGTCGGCGCGCCGGGAAGCACCGTGACGCGCTCGGTTTCGACGAGGCGCAGGGTTTCCCGGACGTCGAAGGTGCGCTGCGGCAGGATGGTAGCGCCGCGCAGCACCGCGGCGAGGATCCCCGCCTTGTAACCGAAGCTGTGGAAGAACGGGTTGATCACGAGGTAACGGTCTTCTTCGGTCAGGCCACCGCACTCGCCCCAGGCTTCGGCGACGCTCAGCGCCTGCCGGTGGCTGCTCATCGCGCCCTTGCTGCGGCCGGTGGTCCCGGAGGTGAACAGGATGTCGCTGACGTCGTCCGGTTTCGCGGGGCTGACGAGATCGCTGTCGAGACCGGCGAGGGCGTCCCATTCCGTGACGCCGTCGACAGGTTCTTCGACACCTTCGACGGGGATGCGCAAGACAGTGCCGGGGCGGGAAGGGCCGAGATCCGCCAATCGATCCGTGCCGAGGAACGTGCCGGTGATCGCCAGCGCGGACACCTTCGCGCGCTGGAGAACGTCGATGGTCTCGCGGGCGGTGAAGCGGGTGTTGACCGGAACGAGCGTCGCCCCGGAGTACAGCGCGCCGAGCCCGGCGACGACCCAGTGCCACGTGTTGGGGGAGCAGATCGCGACCCGTTCGTGGCCTTCGAAGAACCGCGCCGCCTGACGCACCCGGCGGGCGAGTTCGGCATAGGTGAGCCGGACTTCGCCGTCGACCAGCGCTTCCCGCCCGGCGAAGCGCTCCGCGGCCCTGTCGAGCGCCGCCGGGATGGTTCCTTCGGCCATCGAGCCTCCCTGTTGTCCGCCAGTCCGCGCGCGTCCGCGATCGTGTCGCCAGGGCGAGCCAAGCGAAAAGTCTCATTTCTTCGAGGAATGCGCCCTGCCGCCCCGATAGCGGGGCCCGACAGCCGGAGCGCACGCCTTGTTGTCACCTGGGTGCCGCGGAGCCCGAATCGTACCTCCCTAGCAAGTGCTTGGTAGGGTAGCCTACGCAGCAGGCTCTGGTTTGGCTAGAGGAGGCAGGCGTGGCTCAGGACGGTTTCCGTGACCGTGTGCGCACCTGGCTGGCGGACAACCTGCCGCCGGAACTGTGTGGTTTGGGCGGTCCGGGGCGGGAGCACGAGGCCTTCGGCGAACGCGTGGAATGGGAACGGCGGCTCGCGGCGGCGGGCTGGACCTGCGTCGGCTGGCCGGTCGAGCACGGCGGGCAGGGTGCCACTCTCGAACAGCAGGTCGTCTTCCACGAGGAGTACGCGCGGGCGGGCGCGCCGGCCAGAGTGAGCCACCTGGCCCAGGAACTCCTCGGTCCCACCCTGATCGCGTTCGGCACGCCGGAGCAGCGGAAGCGTTTCCTGCCGCCGATCGTGGCCGTCGAGGAACTGTGGTGCCAGGGCTATTCCGAACCCGGCGCCGGTTCCGATCTCGCGGCGGTGTCGACCACCGCGACCCTCGAAGGCGACGAGTGGGTGCTGAACGGCCAGAAGGTGTGGACGTCTCTCGCGCACGTGGCCGACTGGTGTTTCGTGCTCGCCCGCACCGAACCCGGGTCGAAACGCCACAAAGGACTGTCCTATTTGCTCGTTCCGATGCGGCAGCCCGGGGTCGAGGTCCGCCCGATCCAGCAGCTCACCGGGACCTCCGAGTTCAACGAAGTCTTCTTCGACGGTGCCCGCACGGCGAAAGACCTCGTCGTCGGCGAGCCCGGCGACGGCTGGCGGGTGGCCATGGGCACGCTCGCGTTCGAGCGCGGTGTCGCGACGCTCGGGCAGCAGGTCGGCTTCCGCCGGGAACTCGAAGAACTCACCAGGATCGCCCCGGACGACCCGGTGATCGCCGAGCGGATCGACCGCGCCTGGGTCGGCCTGGAGGTCATGCGGGCGCAGGCGATCCGCACTCTCGGTGACTCCTCGCCAGGAGTGGCCGAAGTGTCCAAACTCGTCTGGGCGAACTGGCACCGGGACCTGGGGGAGCTGGCGATGCTCGTCCGCGGCGCGCGGGGCATGCTCGCGGAAGACGGGCTCGACGCCTGGCAACGGCTCTTCCTCTTCACCCGCGCCGACACGATCTACGGCGGCTCCAACGAAATCCAGCGCAACGTCATCGCCGAGCGCGTGCTCGGCCTGCCACGGGAGGTGCGACCGTGATTCCGGTACCCAAGTACCCCGAGGGGGCGAACCTCCTGCGGGACAAGGTGGTCGTGGTGACGGCGGCGGCCGGCACCGGGATCGGCTCCGCGGTGGCGAAACGCGCGCTGGAGGAAGGCGCCCGCGTCGTCATCAGCGACTGGCACGAGCGGCGCCTCGGCGAGAAGGCGGCCGAACTCGGCGACGTCCACGCGATCCCCTGTGACGTCACGCGAGAAGAGCAGGTGCAGGCGCTCATCGATGGCGCCGCCACGCACTACGGCCGGGTCGACGTGCTCGTCAACAACGCCGGACTCGGCGGCACGAAGTCCATTGTGGACATGACGGACGAGGAATGGGCCCGGGTCATCGACGTGACCCTCAACGGCACCTTTCGCGCGACGAGGGCCGCGGTGAACCGGTTCATCGCGCAGGGCGACGGTGGCGTGATCGTCAACAACGCGTCCGTGATCGGATGGCGGGCGCAGGCCGGGCAAGCCCACTACGCCGCCGCGAAGGCGGGCGTCATGGCGCTCACCCGATGCGCGGCCGTCGACGTCGCCGAACACGGCATCCGGGTCAACGCCGTCGCGCCGAGCCTGGCCATGCATCCGTTCCTGGCCAAGGTGACCAGCGAGGAACTGCTCACCGAACTCACCGCGCGCGAGGTCTCGGGGAGGGCGGCGGAACCGTGGGAGGTGGCGAATGTGATGGTGTTCCTCGCCAGTGAGTACTCGTCGTACCTCACCGGCGAGGTCGTCTCTGTCAGCTCCCAGCACGCGTGAGGTATCGATGAAAGCCAGCCCCGGGTCCCGCCGCGCCGAACTGCTCGCACTGGCGGCGAAGCTGTTCGCCGAGCGCGGCTACGTCTCCACCACCGTGCGGGACATCGCGGACGCGGCCGGGATCCTGTCGGGCAGCCTCTATCACCATTTCGACTCGAAGGAGTCGATGGCCGACGAGATCCTGACCGGATTCCTCGACGAACTCTTCGGTGCCTACGCCGAGATCGTCGCGGAAGGGAAAGGGCCGCGGGAAACACTCGAAGCCGTCGTCGTGGCGTCGTTCGAATCCATTCATCGGCGGCCCGCCGAGGTGGCGATCTACCAGTCCGAGGCGAAGCACCTCATGCAGTTGCCCCGCTTCGGCTACCTCACCGACCGCAACACCGAATTCCGCAAGCTGTGGAACGGGATCCTCACCGACGGCATCGCGGCAGGCGTGTTCCGCGAGGACCTCGACGTCGAACTCACCTACCGGTTCATCCGCGACACCGTCTGGGTGGCGGTGCGCTGGTACAACCCCGGCGGCACGCTGAGCGCGGACGACGTCGCGCAGCAGTACCTCGGGATCCTTCTGGACGGCATCGCGACGAAGACAAGGAGACGCCGTGGCTGAGGCATATGTGCTGGACGCGGTCCGGACGCCGGTCGGCAAACGCGGGGGAGCCCTCAGCGGTGTCCATCCCGCCGACCTCGGCGCCCACGTCATCCAGGCCGTCGTCGAACGAGCGGGCGTCGAGGCCGATCTGGTCGACGACGTCATCCTCGGCTGTTGCGACACGCTCGGGCCGCAGTCCGGGAACATCGCGCGGACGGCGTGGCTCACGGCGGGCTTCGGGCACCACGTGCCGGGCGTGACGATCGACCGGCAGTGCGGTTCGAGCCAGCAGGCAGTGCACTTCGCCGCGCAGGCGGTGCTGTCCGGGACGATGGATCTCGTGCTCGCCGGCGGCTTGCAGAACATGAGCGCCATCCCGATCAGCGCGGCGATGCTGGCCGGGCGCGAGTACGGCTTCGAAGACCCGTTCTCCGGCTCGAAGGGCTGGCAGGAGCGCTACGGCAGCGTCGAGGTTTCGCAGTTCCGCAGCGCCGACATGATCGCCGAACACTGGGATCTGACGCGCGAAACGATGGAGGAGTACGCCTTCCACAGTCATCAGCGGGCGATCGCGGCCATCGACGAAGGCCGGTTCGCCGCCGAGATCACGCCGTTCGCCGGTGCCGCCCTGGACGAGGGGCCCAGGCGCGACACCAGTGTGGAACGGATGGCCGGGCTGAAACCGCTGAGCGAGGGCTCCCGTATCACCGCGGCCGTGGCCAGCCAGATCTCGGACGGCGCCAGCGCGACGCTCATCGCGTCGGAGAAGTTCGTCGAGGAACACGGTCTCACCCCGCGCGCCAGGATCCATCATCTGTCCGTGCGGGCGGCCGATCCGGTGTGGATGCTGACCGGGCCCATTCCGGCGACCGCGCACGCGCTGCGGAAAACCGGGCTGAGCGTCGACGACATCGACCTGTTCGAGGTCAACGAGGCGTTCGCGAGTGTCGTCCTGGCGTGGATCGAGGAGACGGGTGCCGATCCGGATCGCGTCAACGTCAACGGCGGCGGCATCGCGCTCGGTCACCCTATCGGGGCGACCGGCACGAAACTGTTCGCGACCCTGCTGCACGAACTCGAACGGCGAGGCGGGCGCTATGGGCTGCAGACGATGTGTGAAGGCGGCGGGACGGCGAACGTGACGATCATCGAGCGCCTTTGACGCTCCACACGCCGAGTGCCAACGCGCTGAAACCCGCGCCCAGCAGGCAAACGCCGGTCCAGCCCGCGACGGCGTAGACGGCCGTCGAACTGATGGCCCCGACGCCGCTGCCGACCGAGTAGAAGATCATGTACCCGCCGATCAGCCTGCTCCCGGCGTCCGGGCGCAACGGGTAGATCAGGGTCTGGCTCGAGACGTGCACGGCCTGGACGGCGAGGTCGAGCAGGATCGCGCCCGCCACCAAAGCCCACAGTGACGCGCGGGTGAAACCCAGCGGCACCCACGACAGCAGGAGCAGCCCGAGCGCGAACCCGGTCGTCCACTGTGCCCGGCCGCGGTCCGCGAGCCGTCCCGCGGGGGCCGCCGCGAGCGCGCCCGCCGCCCCGGCGAGCCCGAAAGCGCCGATGGCGGTGTGCGACAGGCCGTCGTCGCTGAGCGGCAACGCGACCGAACTCCACAAGGTGCCGAACGCGGCGAAGATCAGCAGTGCGAGTGTGCCGCGCGTCCGGAAAACGGGCTCCCCGGCGAAAAGCGACAACGTGGAACGCAGCAGCCGCCCGTAGTTCATGGTGTTTCCCGGAGCCGTGGCGGGAAGTACCCGGTACAGAACGATCGCGATCAGCACGGTCACACCCGCGGACACGACGTACACCGCGCGCCAGCCGGCCAGGTCGGCCAGCGTGCCGGACACCGTGCGCGCGAGCAGGATCCCGAGGACGACGCCGGTCGTCACGAGCCCGACCACACGTCCGCGTTCGGCGGGCTCGGCCAGCGACGCCGCGAACGCGACCAGGAGCTGCGTGACCACCGCGAGCACACCGATCGCCGCCATCCCGGCGAGCAGCACCACGCCGTTCGCGGCGGTCGCGGCGACGAGTTCGGCGATCGCCAGCAACGTCAGCAGCCCGGCGACGAGCCGCCGCCGGTCGAGCAGGTCGCCGAGCGGGACCAGCAGGAACAGCCCCAGCCCGTAGCCGAGCTGGGTGAGCGTGACGATGCCGCCGACGGTCGACGCGGCGATACCGAGATCCGCGCCCATGGTGACGAGCAACGGCTGGGCGAAGTAGATCGTGGCGACGGCCGTCCCGGCGGCCACGGCGAACAACAGGACGACCCCGCGGTGCACGAACCCTCCAAGTGGTTTCAACTTGCTACCACTCGGACGGTAGAGCATCGTGGTTGTAAGATGCAACCATGGTGAAGCGGACGACGTTCGACGAAGCTTCGTGCCCGGTGGCGCGCTCGGTCGACACGATCGGCGACTGGTGGTCACTCCTGATCGTGCGCGACGCCTTCGACGGCGTCCGCCGCTTCGGTGAATTCCAGCGCAGCCTCGGCGTCGCGAAGAACATCCTGTCCGCGCGGCTGCGGGCGCTCGTCGGGCACGGGGTACTCGACGTGGTCCCGGCCTCCGACGGGAGCACCTACAGCGAATACGTCCTCACGCCGAAGGGGCGCGACCTGTTCCCGGTGATCGTCGCGCTGCGGCAATGGGGCGAGGCGCATTTCTTCGCCGAAGGGGAGCCGCGGTCGGAACTGGTGGACCGGGACGGTGGACGTCCGCTGCAGGGACTCGAAGTGCGGGCGTCGGACGGACGTGTCGTCGGGCCGGAGGACACCGTGGTGGTGAAGCCGCCTGCCCCTTCCCCCGGCTCGGCCGAGGAAACGCTCACCGGTCCGTGAAGGCCTCCTTGAGGGACCCAGGGTCCCTCAAGGAGGCCTTCACGGACCGACCTGCCATGCCGGCGGTATGGATCGGGGCCCTCCCAGGTGAGTCATGCCTGGAAGGGCCCCGACCGGATAAGGGGAGCACGGAGGGCGGGGTTCCGACGGAGCCCGAATCACCGTCGGTCCCGGTTCCTCCCGGCGTCCCCGAAGGGGGTGGCGGTGGGCGCGGAGGCCCGGCGACCCACCGCCACCTGAGGGACCGCGGCCGCCGCGCGCGGCCCCGGTCCGATCGCGATCCCGGGTCACCCGGCGGGAACGCGAGCCCAGGGCATCCTTTCCGGCGCGGGAACGGCTTCGGTCGGCGTCTCGGACAGGAAGTCCCGCTCGAACGGGGCCAGGATGTCCTCCCCGATCGGTGTCGCCGCGAACGAAGGAGCGGCGGGGGCGGGGGACACCGGCTCGGGCACCGGCAGCCGCCGGTCGAGTTCGGCGGTCCAGTGGATCATCGCCTTCGGCCGGTCCCAGCCTGCCGCGCCGATGAGCCTTCCGTCGCGGACGAAACCGGTGACCCCGTCGGAGAGTTCGATCGTGTCCTTGCCCAGAGACGGCATCCCGACGGTCTGCAACCGCGCGTCGTACAGGGAAGACCAGGCGCGGGGGAGCGGCGTGTACGGCCGGGCGTTGCCGCGGCCCAGCATCAGGCTTTCCGCCGCCGCGCGGCCGGATTCGACGCCGTTCATCCAGTGCTCGACCCGCCGCGGTGTCTCGTCGATGCGCAGGTTCGGCCATTTCGCGACGTCGCCGGCGACCACGACGTCCTCCGCTCCGACGGCGAACAGGGTCGATTCGCACAGGACGCCGTCGTCGATGGTCAGTTCCGAGCCCCGCAGCCAGTCCACGGCGGGCACGCTGCCGATCGAGAGCACCACGCAGCTGGCCACCAGGAACTGGTTGTTGGTCAGGTGCAGCCCGACCGTCTCCTTGGTGCTGATCCAGTTCCGCACCTCGGTGTTCATCGCCAGCTTGGCGCGATGGTGCTGATGTTCCTTGGTGAGCGCCGACGCGATCCGCTCCCCGAAGCGGTGCAAAGGCGCCTTCGCGTGGCCGATGAGCGTGACGTCCCGGCCCATGTAGCGCATCGACGCGGCGAACTCGTTCCCGATCAGGCCGCTGCCGATCACCACGACGGATTTGTTGCTGTTCCCCAACGCCCGTCGCACGGCGAGTGAGTCCTCCACCGTGCGCAGCACCCGGACCCGGGGGTCGTGGCGCGGCGAGCCGGGCAGATGCCGGGGATGGACGCCGGTCGCGACGATCAGGCCGTCGTACCAGAGGGATTCCCCGCCCGGCAGGTGCACCGTGCGTTCCTTCGTGTCGAGCCAGGTCGCGCGGGTGCCGAGCCGCCAGTGGACGTCCAGGTCGAGGTACGGCTCCAGGCTCGCCGCCACCGGTTTGACCCCGCCGGTGATGAGTTCCTTCGACACCATCGGCCGGTGGTACGGCTTGCGCGGCTCGTCGCCGACCAGCACGATCTCGCCGTCGAAACCGAGTTCCCGCAACCGTTCCGCGGAGCGGAGACCGGCGACGCCGGCACCGACGATGACGATCCGATCTCCGTCACTCATCGTCGTACGCCCCTTCTCCCTTGACTCTGATGGCTTGTTTCGGGCAGAGCCGGGCGGCGGAGATGGCCTGGTCCAACCCGTCCCGGTCGACCATGCGGCGGATGCGGAGCTTGCCGTCCGGTCCGATCTTGAAGGTGGCGGGCGCTTCCATCTCGCAGAAGCCGAAGATCTCGCACCGCTCGTTGTCGACGCTGACGCGAGTGCCGCGCCGTACGCTTCCGAAGATCATTTTTCGTTTCTCCAAGTCGTCAGACCAGTTCTTCGACCAGGCCCAGCCGTTCCAGGTACCGGGTGGGCGTGAACCGCAGCGCGGTCAGCACCACCACGGGGACCAGCAGCGTGATCCCGCCGAACCACAGGAGGCCGAGGTGCCCGTTGGCCATGGCACCGAAGAAGGCGTGCAGCGCGGTGATCGCGACCGCCGGATAGGCGAGCCGGTGGATCCACAGGAAGCGCCGGTAGGAGCTGAACCGGCTGATCCCGCCGGTCAGCGCGACGGCGATCATGACCTCGAGCCCGAGGACGCCGAGTTCGTGCCGTGCCAGCGTGCCCGGCAGAAGCGGGATGGTGATCTGCGCGAGCGTGAAGCCGTCGGGCAAGAACAGGAACGACATCGCGTGCACGACGCCGAACGACAGCGTCAGGATGCCGAGCACCATATGCGAGTTGCGCAGTGCCTTCCGCCCGGTCAGTGACTTGATCCAGCCGGTCGCGGTGAACACGCCCCAGCACAGGGTGAGGCACATGAAGCCGTACGAGATCCGGGCGGAGGTCTGCGCCATGCCCTTGATGCCGGGGTCGGTGTCCGTTCTCTGGGTCAGGACGATCACCACCTCGGACCACTGGTCATACATTGATCTCTCCTGGGGCACTGGGAACCGGTTCCGGTTCGGCGGCGGCCGCGCGTTTGCGGGTCCGGGTGTTCTTGCTGCGCAGCGTCCGGAGGGCGTAGAACAGCCCGCCACCGAGCACCACGGCGAGCAGGAGGCCGAGGGCGAGGTCACCGAAGCCGACATCCATCGCGCTGTTGGCCGAATTCGACTGCGGCACCGGGGCCTCCGGTAGCAGCGACTGGTCGACGACGCCGGTGCTCTCCAGCAGGGTCATATGCCGCAGCACCGCCTGGTTGGCCGTGGTGGCGTAGTCGCGGACGACGTCGTTACGGGTCCCGGCCCTGACCTGCGCGATGACAGGGAACAGGATCCCGTGCGCGTACCGGAGCCGGTTCGCGAAGATCCGGTCGAACTCGCTGTCGTCGCGGGCGGCCTTCATCTCGCCGAGCCACGCGGACTGCTGATCCGACGGTTCGCGCGGAAGGGCGATGCCGAAACGGTCGGCGATGGCGTGCGTCGCGGTGTCGAGCCTGCCGTGGTCGATCATCAGTGTCCGGCCGACTTCGCGGGTCCGCTTGCTCTTCCCGCGTTCCTGCGCCCACATTCCGGCGGGCATTTCCCACAGGCCGGCCAGTTTGACGTTGACGATCAGGTTCTTGTCCGCCGCGGAGAGTTCTTGGGCGCGCGCGTCGCCGACGGGGCCGAGCAGCGTCGCCGCGGCTGTCGCCACCAGGACGAGCACCACACGGAAGAATCCGCGAGGGAGGTCAGATGCCGAGGTCATCGGCCTGCCAGGTGTCCGCGGTGAGCAG
Organism: Amycolatopsis sp. NPDC052450; assembly: GCF_044547565.1. Classification (NCBI taxonomy): domain Bacteria; kingdom Bacillati; phylum Actinomycetota; class Actinomycetes; order Pseudonocardiales; family Pseudonocardiaceae; genus Amycolatopsis; species Amycolatopsis sp. NPDC052450. Next base: position 108,031 of record NZ_JBIUAQ010000006.1, read on the forward strand.
CACTTTCGTCCCGTCCGGCTTGGCGGGGAACCAGGCGTCGTCGACACCCTGCCCGCCGGTGTTGCCGGGCATCGCGTCGTCGGCGTTGCGGTAGAGCGGCCAGCCCGCGAGCGTGACCTGCTTGCTGCCGTCGTCCCTGGTCACGGTGCCGACGAGGGCACGATCGATCCCGGTCACCACGAGGTCGCCGTCCGCTTTGGCGGGAATCCAGGTCCGAGAACAGGTTTCGGTGCAATTCGATTTGGGCGGGTCGACCGAGTCCTTGTCGTAGCGGTAAAGCGTGAAGCCGTTGGTGTCGGTGACGATCGGCCCGAGGTCGAACAGGACCGCCGCGGCGACACCGGGCGCCGCTTCGGCCGCGGGGTCGGGCATTCCCGGGATTTCCGCCGCTCCGGCGGCCGGGGCCGTGCCCGGAGAGCCGTTCGGTCCCGCGGTACCGGTGGTGCAGGCCGCGGTCAGCGTGATCGCGGTCAAGGTGAGGGTCAGGGGTATGACCGAGCGTGACACGGGGTTCACGGAAATCCTCCTGTCGGGGAAGAGGAGAACGCCATCACCTCGGGGAGATGGTGTGCAGGCAGGTTCGACTCCACTGTGGACAGTCAAGATCCACAGTGGATTCGGCGATGCGGGGGACAGCGCCGGGTCGGGGGCCTTCGGTAGGGGATACGGTCACGAGTCGGAAACGGTTCAAAAAACTTTCCCGGCCTCGGAGAACGGGGTCCGCACGGTTTGGTACTGGACTTATCGCCCTCGCGCACACAAAGATGTGCCGCGTGGGACGCCACTCTCGGATACTGCAGCCAATGGTCGATCATGAACCCCCGTCGAACGGGCATGACGACCTCATCAGGGCGTTGTACCAGGAGTTCGGATCGAGCCTGATGGCGTTCGTGCTGAAACTGACCGGCCACGATCGCCAGTGGGCCGAGGACGTGGTCCAGGAGACGCTCATCAAGGCGTGGCGCAACGCCGGCAAACTCGACCGGCAGCCGGAAATGCTGCGCGCCTGGCTCTTCACCGTGGCCAGGCGCATCGTCATCGACGGCTGGCGGAGCCGGAGCGCCCGCCCTCAAGAGGTGGAGGAACTGGAGTCGGATTCGATCGGAGTGCCGGACGAATCGGAGAAGACGCTCGCGGCCATGATCGTTTACGAGGCCTTGCGCAATCTTTCCCCGGAGCAACGTGAAGCCGTCCAGCAGACCTACCTGCGTGACCGCACCGTGAACGAGGTCGCGGCGACGCTGGGGGTTCCGCCGGGTACGGTGAAATCGCGGATCCACCACGCTGTGCGCGCGTTGCGCAGGGCGCTGCAGGAGCGGGGGTGAGCGAGGTGTCCGGAACCGTCCACACGGACATCGCCGCCTACGTGCTCGGCGTCCTCGGCGAGGAGGATCACGCGAGGTTCGAGGCACATCTGCTGGAGTGCCCCGAGTGCCAGGTCGAACTGGTGGAGATGTACCACCTGCCCGACATCCTGGACATGGTCAAGAAGAGCTGGCCGGATCCGCCCGTGAAGGGCCCGGGGCCGCGCGTGCTGCGGATGCTGCTCGCGGACGCCGCCAAGGCGGGCAGGCGGCGCAAGGTCATCCGGCTCGCGACGGCCGCCGCCGTACTCGTGCTCGTCGTCGGCGGCCCGCTCACCGTTCTGTCGCTCACCGACCGTGAACCGGTCATCACGCAGGCCGCCCCCACTGTCGTCACGTCGGTGGTGCCCGCTCCCTCCTCCTCCCGGGAGCGGGACGCGGGCCCGGACGGCGGCGCCGCCCCGTTCGGCTGGTCCGAAGCGGGCAACGCGGTCGCCGCGGAGGTCACGGTGCAGGAGAAGGAGTGGGGCAGCGCCGTCGAACTCGAACTGCGCGGCCTCATCGGCCCGATGGTCTGCCAGCTGTTCGCCTACTCCCACGGCGGAGAGGCGTACGTCGTCAACAACTGGAGCGTGCCGTCCAAGGGATACGGCGTCCCCGGTTCCCCGGAACCCCTCGTCATCACCGGTTCGACGGCGTTGCAGAAGGCCGACATCGAACGCTTCGAGGTGCACAAGCAGGACGGCACCGTACTGGCCATCGTGCGCCGCTAGTCTTATAACGGAAAGATAACGGCGAGATCGCTTTTTGAACCGTCTCCCGGCTGGAACCGTATCTCCCAGTAGCCGGATGTCCCTCGGCTGGCGAACGAAAGGTTCGCCGCGAATTTCGGGAATCCGCGTATTCGACAAAGGCGTGGCTCATGCCTGGGCGCGAGTATTCCGCGTGCCCGGAAACGTAATGAGGTGAGCAAGTCAATGGCACGAAATCAAGGGCGCCATCGCATCGCCCGCAGGACCAAGATCGCGACCGCGTTGTTCGGCCTGTCGATCGCGGTCGGTGGGCTGGTGGTGTCCACCACGACCGGCGACTCCGACAGCGCCGCCGCGGACGAGGTGGACAAGTCACAGTTCGTGGACATCACCCAGGTCCGGCCGAACGTCGACAAGCCGGAACCGGGCCGGAACGCCTCCACGGGTTCGTTCACCGTCGACTGCGGCAAGAACGAGAACGGGCATTTCAATCCCGACAACTTCATCGCGCAGCCGGGTGTCCGCAACGGCGCCCAGCATCTGCACGATTACGTCGGAAACCTTTCCACGAACGCGGATTCGGACAACGACAGCCTGCTGGGCGCCGGCACCACCTGTGAGAACGGTGACGAGTCGACGTACTTCTGGCCGGTGGTGCGGATCGACACCGCGGAGGAAGCCGAAGGGCAACAGAACCAGAACCAGGGTGGCCGGGACCAGAACCGCGACGGTGATCGGAACCGGCAGCGGAACCAGGGCAACGACCAGCGGAACCAGGACCAGCAGAACGAGGCTCAACTGGAAGAGCCGAACGCGGACAACGAACTCGCCGGCAACGACGGGGAGATCCAGCGTCCCGCGGTCGTCGACATCACCTTCAAGGGCAATGCCCAGGAGAAGGTGCAGGAGATGCCGAAGTTCCTCCGCATCCTTTACGGTGACGCGAAAGTCACCACCAACGGTCCCGCCAACGCGCGCGAGAGCTGGACCTGCACCGGCTTCGAGAACAGGGTGATCAAGCAGTACCCGATCTGCCCCGAGGGCAGCGACGTCAAGCGGGTGCACACGTTCCCGAGCTGCCTCGACGGCGACAACATCGACAGCGAGAATCACCGGGACCACATCAAGTATCCGGACGAGAACGGCGAATGCGCGAACGGCCTCACCGCCGTCCCGGAGCTCACGATCTCACTGACCTACGAGATCCCCCGGCAGATCCAGGTCAACGGCCAGTACAAAGTGGACTCGTTCCCCGAAGAGGACCACAACCCGTTCTCCGATCACGACGATTTCGCGAACGTGATGTCGGACCAGATCATGGACCGGCTCGTCGACTGCGTCAACGAAGGCCGCGAGTGCCGCGAATGACGCACTGAAACGGAAGCAGGAACCTGCGAAGAGAAAGGAAGATACTCCGGCCCGGCGGGTCCCCCCTTACACCTCACCCACCCGCCGGGCCGGGCCCTCCCTGGAAACGGATCGACACAACTGAAGATCGCTCCGCAAGCGTTCACCCGCCCTGTCGGCGGCTTCCCGAGGGAGGCTCGCCGGCGGGGCACTTTCGGTAGGTTGGCGTTATGGGTGAGCAAAAGGACCGCATGCTGCGCGGTGAGCTGTACCGGGACAACGACCCCGAACTGGTCTCGGACCGCAGGCGCGCGCAGGCGCTCGTCGACCGGTTCAACGGCACAGGCGCCGAAGAGACCGGTGAGCGGGACACGATTTTGCGTGAGTTGCTGGGGAAACTCGGCGAAGATTCCTGGATCATGCCGCGGTTCCAGTGCGACTACGGCTATCTGATCGAGATCGGCGCCAACAGTTTCCTCAACTACGACGCCATCCTGCTCGACTGCGCGCCGATCAAGATCGGCTCGGACTGCTCGATCGGCCCGCGCTGCCAGCTGCTGACCGCGCTGCATCCGATGGAGGACCACGAACTGCGGCGGGCTCGCTGGGAATCGGCCGCGCCGATCACCATCGGGGACAACGTCTGGTTCGGCGGCGGCGTCATCGTCTGCGCCGGGGTCACCGTCGGCGACGACACCGTGGTGGGCGCGGGAAGTGTGGTCACCCGCGACCTGCCGTCGAAGGTGTTCGCGGCGGGCAACCCGGCCCGCGTCATCCGCGAGCTCTGAGGTTCTACCTGTCCACCGGCGTGATCCGGGTGCGCCGGCTGTGCTCGAACACCATGGAGGTGCGCACGTCGGCCACCTCGGGGCGTTCTGTCAGCTTGTCGATCACGAAGGCGTAGAGGCTGTCGTTGTCGGGGACCGCGACATGCAGGATGAAGTCCTCGGTCCCGGTGGTCACGTAGAGCCCGACGAGGTCGGGGAGGGCGTTGACCCAGTTCCGGAAGCCTTCGATGTTCCGCCGCGAGGGCGGGCGCACCCGCACCGCGATGAGCGCCTGCACCCCGCGGCCGATCGACGGCAGGTCCACGTCCAGCAGCGCGCCGCGGATCACGCCGCGTTCCCGCAGCCCGCGGGTGCGGTCCAGCGCGGTGGTCGGCGAAACGCCTACTGCGGCGGCCACTTCGCGATTGGTCTTCCGTGCGTCCGACTGCAATTGCGCCAGGATCGCCTTATCAAGTTCGTCCAACCGCGCCATCTCAGCCCTTTCACCGTATTAAGTACGAGCACGGTGGACTGTACTCGTATGTCCTCTTAGCTTGGCCTTGTTCATCCGTTGATGTGAGCAGGAGATCAGCTGAATGTCCGAGTACGGTACGGCCATCGGATTCACCCCCGACGAGATCGACCTCACCGCGTCCACCCGATCGGCGAGGTTGAAGTGGGTCATCGTGGTCAACAGCGAGCTGCCGCCCGGCCGTGCGGTCAACGCGGCGGTCTGCACCGCCGTCGCCACGGCGAAGTCCGTGACCGGTCTCCTGGGAGACGAAGCGGTCGACGCGAACGGCGAGCACTACACGGGCTTGCCCTGGGTCGGCTGCTCGATTCTGTCGGCCGACGCGGAGAAACTGCGAGCCATCCGGGCCAAGGCCGCGGCCTCGCCGGGCTGCCACGTCGCCGACATGCCCGCCGTCGCCCAGCAGATCCGGGTCTACACCGATTTCCTCGCGACGATGAAGGAGATCCCGACGGAGGAGATGGACTTCTGCGCGATCGGCATCGTGGGCCCGCGTAACCGGATCGACAAACTGGTCGGGAAGCTGCCGCTGATGCCGTGAGCGGGTGGCCGTTCGGTACAGGTGGTCGTGAGTGGCGATTCGTGTTCTAACCCGAAACGCCACTCACGACCGGTGTGACCTGCGGTGCTTCTTGCGTGAAGTACATGAAGGGGTCCTTCCTGTACCTAGGCGCAAGGATGGGGTCCTTCATGTACTTGGGTAAGGGGCCTTGACGCGCTGTCGCTGTAGTGCTGAGGCTCAAGGTGGCGTTCCTGCCCGTCCGCAGCCCCGACCCGGCCCGGCATGCCGTGAAGGGCCCCTTCCCCACTCTCAGGGTAGGGAAGGAGTCCCTCACGGACTTGCGATCCCGGCCCGCCACCCGCCGTAGGCACCTGGAACACGGTTGGTCCTAACCCGAAACGCCACTCACGACCACCTGTACCGACGCCGGCTTCAGCCTTCGAGGAGTTCCCGCAGCGCTTCGGTGAACTGGGCGGGGTTCCGTTGCGGCGCCAGATGCGCCCCGGGCATCTCCGTGAACGGGAGGCCCAGTTCGAGCGCGAGGACCTTCGCGGGCTGGTAGTGGTAGTGCCCCCGGCTGCCGACGCCCGCGACAGGGACGATCTCGGTCCTCGTCTTCCGCAGCGCCCGCAGGTCGGGAAGGTAGTCGAGGATCTCGGCCAGTTCACGGCCGAAGAGCCGTTTCCAGTCCTCCTCGTTCGGCAGCCGGATCGCGCGCAGTTCGGGCAGCGCGGCGCCGGCGATCCCGTCGGTGAACCGTTTGAACGCCCCCATCAGGTCGCCCGCCTGCGCGAGCCGGACCTGCGCGTTCGCCTCGTCGAGCCAGCCGAGCGCGTCCGGCAGCAGCTGGATGGCGGGGGGCTCGTGGGCGACCAGGACGGTCGCCGCGTCCGGATGGCGGGCGACGAGGTCGAGACCGATCATGGCGCCCGCGCTGGTCCCGAACACGCTGGCGGGCCCGCCGCCGACGTGCTGAAGAACCGCGTGGGCATCGTCCGCCTGCTTCGGCACACTGACCGGGCCGGTGCTGGTGTCGGTGCTGCGGAAGTGGCCGCGCCGGTCGTAGGTGACGACGGTGTAGTCGTCGGCGAGCAGCTTCGTCATCGCCCGGAAGGTGTCCGCCGAGCCCAGCCCACCGGCGATCAGGAGCAGAAGCGGCCCTTCGCCGGTGCTGCGGACGTACAGCTCACCGTCCTCGACCGGACAACGACTCTCCGAGATCATGGCCGAAGTCAAGCACAACGCGTTCGGCCCCTCACTCCGAGGCCAGCCGCCGCAGGATGCCGGTGGCGTCGGCCACGATCGTCTCGATGAGGTCGCCGACCGCGGGCAGGTCGCCGAGCAGGCCGACGACCTGCCCGGACGCCAGCACCCCGGCGCTCCGGTCGCCCTCCACGAGCCCGGCGCGCAGCAGCATCGGCGTGTTGGCGGCCATCAGGACCTGCGACCAGGTCCGGTCGCCGCCGCGTTTCATCCGCAGGCCCTCGGTGGCCAGCGAGCGCCACGACAGCCCGGTCAGTTTCCGGAACTTCGAGGCGTTGCGGGCCGCCCTGGCGAGCCCACGCACGGGACCGGCGGACTCGAGCGCGTCGACCAGTTCCGTGCGGAGCACGCGATGCGGCATCCCGTCCACCTTGCGCGTGACGACAGTGCCGTTGAGATCACGGGCGAGATAGGCCTGCTTGATCTCGTCGGGCACGGTGCTTTCCCTCGTCAGAAGGAACCGGGTGCCCATGGCGACGCCGGCCGCCCCGTAGGCGAGCGCGGCGGCCAGCCCCCGGCCGTCGAAGAAGCCGCCCGCCGCGACCACCGGGATGTCGACGGCGTCCAGCACCGACGGCAGCAGCAGTGTCGTCGCGACCCCGCCGGTGTGCCCGCCGCCCTCGCCGCCCTGCACGATGACGGCGTCGGCACCCCAACCCGCGACCTTCTCCGCGTGCCTGGCCGCGCCGACCGAAGGGACGACGAGGACGCCGTTGTCCTTGAGCCGCGCGATCATGTCCTTCTTCGGCGCGAGCGCGAAGGACGCGACGCGGACCTCCTCGGTGATGAGCAGTTCGACCCGGCGCGCGGCATCTTCGGCGTCCGCGCGGAGATTGACGCCGAACGGCTGGGACGTGCGGCTCTTGACCTCCTTGATGGCCGCCGCCAGCTCGTCGTAGGTCATCGTCGCGGACGCGAGGATGCCGAGGCCGCCCGCTTCCGCCGTCGCGGACACCAGCCGCGGCCCGGCGACCCAGCCCATCCCGGTCTGCACGATCGGATGCCGGATCCCGGCCAGCTCGGTCAGTGCGGTTTTCACGACGGGACTTCCTTGTCCCGCAAGGACTTCGGATCCAGGCTGGTGCGGATCAACAGCAGTTCGGACTCGGTCGGCAGCCGGGACTCGGTGACCCCGTCGGTCTTCAGCGGGAAGGACGTCGCCTCGACGACCTCGTCCACGGAGACCCCCGGATGTACGGAAAGCAGCCTCGGCGCGTGGTCTTCACCGCCGAAGTCCAGGACGCCGAGGTTGGTGACGACGCGGTGGACGTCGTGGTGCCGCAGCCCCGCCTCGCGTGCCCTGGCGTAGCCGACGCCGGACACGACGTCGACCTGGTCGACGAAGACCCGCTTGCTGTGCCGCGGAACCCAGTAGCTCGTGCGGTGGTTGGCCGTGTTGCCCGGCCCGCCCCGCACGCCGAGAAGCTGCTTCTTGGGCCGGGAATGGTCGCCGATCGCCGAGATGTTCTGGTTGCCTTCGCCGTCGATCTGGTTGGCGCCCATCACCACATGCCGTTTTCCGCGCGGTACCACGGTGTCGAGGACCTTGCGGAACGGCTGCCAGCCTTCGACGACGGCGTCGGGGGTCATCAGGTACGCCTCGCCGTCGGACAGCAGGATGTCCGGCTCGAACGTCAGCCTGGCGAGCCTGGCGCCCAGCGACGGGACGAACCCCATGGGGCTCACCACGATTTCGCCGTCACCGCGGAACAATTCGGCGCAGGCCACGACAGCCACTTCGGCACGACTGATGTCACTCATGCGGTCTCCCCGAATTCGGCGACGGCCTTCTGGTACTGCGCTTCGCCGCCGGACAGGAACCTGTCGACGAAGTGTGGCCACGCGTCGAGATCCTTGGACGCTTCGGCGTAGTGACGCTGGAAACGTTCGTCGCGTCCGTAATCCGGGACGGCGGTGGTGAAATGCGCGCCGTTCGGCGTTTCGGCCACCCCGGTGACGAGCATCCGGCTCAGCAGCAGGCTCTGCACCGGCCCCGCTTCGGCGAGTTCGGCCGTCTCCACGATCTTTTCCGTGGACACGTAACACTTTTCGGCGGCCAGAGCGAACAGTTCGTCGAAGTACGGATCCGGTCCGAGATACTGCGCGTTGCCCCGGGCGTCGGCGCGGTTGAGGTGGACGAAGGCCGCGTCGAGCTTCAGCGCGGGCACGGCCAGCAGCTCTTCGGCGTCTTCGTACGGGGACCGGACGGTGCGCAAAGAGGGGTTCAGATCCATGACGCCGGAGCCGAGGCCCGCACGCGTCGGAAGGAACGGAAGCCGTTGCGCGGCAGCGGAAAGACCGGTCCCGAAAACACCTTCGTCGTACTCGGTGACGGAGATCGATCCGGATTCCCTCGCCCGGGAGAACCACGGGTCGTAGGGGATCGAGTCCAGGGTGACGAAGCCGAACACGAGATGCTTGATCTTGCCCGCCGAGGCCAGCAGCCCGACGTCCGGACCGCCGTAGGAGACCACGGTGAGATCCTTGACCGGCGAGCGCAAAATCGCGCGCACCAGCGCCATCGGCTTGCGCCGCGAGCCCCAGCCGCCGATCCCGATCGTCATGCCGTCCCGCAGTTCGGCGGCGATCTCGTCCGGCGTCATCCGCTTGTCGGCCATCACTTCCCCTTACCGTCCAAGAACTCCTGGCGCGCGCCGTCGGAGACGCCCGCCAGGTTGAGTTCGAAGGTGAATCCCTGCTCGAAGCGGTAGCTGCGGTGCACGGGCTGGACGTCGATGCCGTTGATGGCCTGTTTCGCGGCGCGGATCACGCGGGTGTCCTTCGCCGCGATCTGCCGCGCGACACCGAGCGCGGTCTCGTCGAGCTCCTCCCGCGAGACCACGGCGTAGACGGAACCGTGGTGGTGCAACTGGGCCGCGCTGATCGTCGACGCCGTGTAGTACAAGGCGCGCATCAGGTGCTGGGGGACCAGCCGCGAAAGATGGGTCGCCGCGCCGAGCGCGCCGCGATCGACCTCGGGGAGCCCGAAGGTCGCGTCCTCGCTGGCGATCACCACGTCCGCGTTGCCGACCAGCCCGACCCCGCCGCCGAGACAGAAGCCCTGCACCGCGACGATCACCGGGACCGCGCAGTCGTACACGGCGGAGAACGCCGCCGCGCAACCCTCGTTCGCGCCGATCAGCGCGCCGTACCCCGGATCGCGCTGGATCTCCTTGATGTCGACCCCGGCGTTGAACCCGCGGCCCTCCGCACGCAGCACCACCACATGGGTCGCGGGGTCGCGTCCGGCGTCGGTGACGGCGGAGGCGAGGGCGAACCATCCCTTCACGCTCAGCGCGTTCACCGGGGGCGCGTCGACCGTGACCACGGCGATGCCGGGCTCCGGTGAGTGGGTGGAAACGGTCATCGGGCACCCTTCGCAGCTACCAAACCTAGCACTTGCTTGGTACGTTAGCAGGACGTCCGGCCCGGGTACAGCGACGTGAAGGAGGCCTCGTATGGCACTCGAACTCCGGCTCGACGGCGCCGTGGTGCTGGTGACCGGTGGGGTGCGCGGCGTCGGCGCCGGTGTCACCAGGACTTTTCTGCGTGCCGGCGCCGAAGTCGTCACCTGTGCCCGAACCGAACCCGAGCGGCCGGTCTGCGCCGGGGAGAAGGCGTCGACGTTCATCTCCTGCGACGTCCGTGACCCGAAAGAGGTCGACGCGCTCGTCGAAGAGGTCGTCCGGCGGCACGGCAGGCTTGACGTCGTGGTCAACAACGCGGGCGGCGCGCCGTACGCAGAGGTGGCGAACGCTTCGCCGCGGTTCCACGAAAAGATCGTCGCGCTGAACCTGCTGGCGCCGTTGACCGTCGCCCGCGCGGCGAACGCGATCATGCAGCAGCAGGAAAGCGGCGGCGTCATCGTGAACATCAGCAGTGTGAGCGCGACGAGACCGTCGCCGGGGACGGCGTCCTACGGTGCGGCGAAGGCGGGCCTGGACAACCTGACCGCGTCGCTCGCGGTCGAGTGGGCGCCGAAGGTGCGGGTCAACGCGCTCGACGTCGGCATGGTGCGGACGGAACACTCGCATCTGCACTACGGCGACGAGGCGGGCATCGCGGCCGTGGGCGCGACAGTCCCGTTAGGACGGTTGGCCGAACCGGACGAGATCGGTTCCTGCGCGGTGTTCCTGGCGTCCCCGCTGGCGTCCTATGTCAGCGGCGCCTGCCTGACCGTGCACGGCGGGGGAGAGGTGCCTGCCTTCCTCGCCGCTTCCAATTCCAAGGTCGAAGAACGAAAGGAGCAGGTGTGAGCGGGATCGCCGACGGCCGGATCGTGGTGGTGACCGGGGCCGGTCGTGGAATCGGCAGGGCACACGCGCTCGCCTTCGCCGCCGAGGGCGCGCGGGTGGTGGTGAACGACCTCGGCGCCGGGATCGACGGCAGCGGCGGGTCGGCGGGGCCCGCACAGGACGTCGTCGACGAGATCGAGGCGCTCGGCGGCAAGGCGGTCGCGAACACCGACGACATCGCCTCCTGGGACGGCGCCGCCGCGCTGGTGCGGGCGTCCGTCGAAACGTTCGGCGGCTTGGACGTCCTGGTCAACAACGCGGGATTCCTGCGCGACCGGATGCTCGTCAACCTCGGCGAGGACGAATGGGACGCGGTGATCCGTGTCCACCTGAAGGGCCATTTCGCGCCGACCCGGCACGCCGCCGAATACTGGCGCGCCGAGGCGAAAGCGGGCCGGACGCGGGCCGCCCGGGTGATCAACACCAGCTCCGGCGCCGGCCTGCTCGGCAGCGTCGGGCAAGGGAATTACGCGGCCGCGAAGTCCGGGATCCTGGGCCTCACCCTGGTCGCCGCCACCGAATTCGCGCGCTACGGCGTCACCGTGAACGCGATCGCCCCGGCCGCCCGCACCCGCATGACCGAAGTGGCCTTCGCCGACGACATGGCCGCGCCCGAGGACGGTTTCGACGCCATGGCACCGGAAAACGTGTCACCGCTGGTGGTGTGGCTCGGCAGTGAGGAGTCGTCCGGGGTCACTGGGCGGGTGTTCGAGGTAGACGGCGGACGCGTCTCGATCGCGCAGGGCTGGCGGCACGGCGAGGTGCGGGACAAGGGATCCCGGTGGGCACCGGCCGAACTCGGGCCTGTGGTGGCGGAGTTGCTCGCGGACGCTCCCGTGCCTGAACCTGTTTACGGGGCTTAGGGTTTCGTTTCTCGTGAGGCAACCGTGGCGTGAGCTGGGGTTGGCTGGGTTGCGAAAGCCGGGCATGCCCCCAATGTGGCATTGGGGACGGTGACCGTCCCCAATGCCACATTGGGGGCATCAGACCGCCGCGCGAGCCGGCATCGCGCGCAACACGCCACGTTCGCCTTACCCCTCGATAACCGTCCTTACCGCTCAGGCGTCCCGCGTCAAGTCCCGGACCGCGGGTAGCTGCCGAAACCCACCGGACTCGTAGGTCGCGATGGCGGCCACGTTCGAACTAGGCGTGTTCACGCCCGCGCTCGACGACCCCATCTCCTGGAGCGCGGCCGCCGCCGCGATGGTGATCGCCCTGCCGTAGCCGTGCCCGCGATGGTTCCGGTGCACGCCCATCGGCTCGAGGATCCCGGGCTTCCCCGGGCCTGCCGACCACACGGCCACCGCCGCGACGGCGTTGTCCTGGTCGTCGTACCCGACCAGGCACCGGCCATCGGCGTACGGTGCCCCGGCGGCCATCGTGTGCCACTTCTCGGGAGTGAAGGTCGACCCGTCGAACGCCGCCCGTGTCATGTCGGCCCACACGTGCGCCCGGTCCGGTCCGATCGTCTCGATCCGCAGGTCCGAGGCCTTCACCGGTTCGGTGAGGTCGCGGAACAACGGTGTCCACGGTTCGTCGGTGCGCCAGCCGTGCTCGGGCAGGACGTCCTGGAGCAGCGCGTCCATCGGCGCCTCGACGGCCACCGCCCCTGGCGGCAGCACACCGCGCTCCGGAGCGATCACGTCCTCGGCCACCCGCCGTGCCAGTTCCTCGTCCCGGCGAACGTCCGGCGCGGTCGTGAGCCGCAGGAGGTCGGCCCCGTCGAGGAGGCCGACGGCGACGATCCGGCCGTCGCGGCGCCAGAACCGGACCGCCGCGGCCGTCGCCTCCGCCCCCGAGCGCCAGAACCAGCCGAGGTCACCGGGATGCAGTTGCCAAGCCACCCCTTCGGACTGCCAGTCCCGCAGCGCCTCAACGGCTTCGTTCAGTCCGTCGAGCCCCGGTCGCTCCAAGTCGATCGCCATGCCGGTGATCACACACCACCGAACGGCGGGCTCGCATCCGGTTTTCGGTGAGGCCAAGATGAGGACGTGAAGTCACTTCAGCGCCGTCTCTGGGAGGCGGTCGAGCCGCTGCACGCCGTCGTCTACTTCGCCCCGGAGACGGCGGCCGCGGCCAAGGCGGTGGGTCTGCCGGGCTGGTGGATGGGCTATTTCGCCGGCCGGGTCGCGCCGCTCGGGCCGTTGCCGGAACCACCCGCGACCGCGATGCTCTTCGGGTTCGCCCCGCGGAGGGTCGCGCGATCCCTGCCGGACGCGTGGAAACACGCCGAACCGGCCGCCGTGCTCCAGAGCCGGATGGACGCCGTCGAGGCCGCCCTGAACCGGATCCTGCCCGCCGACGCGCCGTTCGCAGAACTGGCCGACCTGCTCGAACAGGCCGTCACCGGTTGCGATTTCGCGGCCAGGCCGCTCGCCGCCGCCTGGTCATCGGTCGCCAGGCCCGCCACACCGGTCGGAAGGAGCTGGCTCGCGGCGACGGTGCTGCGCGAGCATCGCGGGGACGGTCATGTCCTTTCCGCGGTCGCCGCCGGACTGCGCGGACTCGACACCACGCTGACCCATATCGGCAGCGGGGCGGTGACCCGCGAGGTCATCCAGGTCAATCGCGGGTGGTCCGATGACGAATGGGACGAGAGCGTCGCGCGGTTGGCCGGACGAGGCGTCCTCGACGGCGATCTGAAGCTCACCGAGCAGGGAATCGCGCTGCGCCAACGCATCGAAGACGAGACCGACCGCCTCGCCGCCGGGCCCTCGGAAGCGCTCGGGAAGGACGGGGCCGCCGAAGTCCTGCGGATCGCCGTCCCGTTGAGCCGGCGGATCTTCGACACCGGTGCGATCCCGTTGCCCAATCCGATGGGGGCGCCGCGGCCCTGACCGCTCGAAACTGTCGGACCCCGGTGAGACGCTGTTCCGCATGGCGACGTGGCAGCAGTTCAGTGAAGAGGCACCCGAGCTGGCGGAGAAGATCAAAGAGCGGTTCACCGCGGCGAAGTCGCATGTGCTGGCGACGGTCCGGCGGGACGGCTCGCCAAGGGTCAGTGGCAGTGAGGTCGATTTCCGTGAGCAGGACCTGCTGATCGGTTCGATGATCGGCGCGATGAAGGCGAAGGATCTGCGGCACGACGGCAGGTTCGCGATCCACGCCGCCTCGGCGATCGACGAGGGCGGCGCGGACGCGAAGGTGTCGGGAAAGGCCGTCGAGATCACCGATCCGGCGGAGATCGCCCGTCTGCAGGGCGACGACGGGGAGGCGCACGTCTTCCGGCTCGACCTCACCGAGGCGGTGCTGACGTGGGTCGAGGGCAACACCATCTATTTCGACTTCTGGAAGGAGGGCCAGGGGAGCAAACGGCTCGCGAGGCCGGACAACGGTCCGGTGGTCGAGGTCGGCTTGGGCTAGCGCGCCACGGCGCTAGATCCGTTCGATGATCGTGCCGGTGGAAAGCGCGCCGCCGGCGCACATCGTCACCAGCGCGGTGCTCGCGTCACGGCGTTCCAGTTCGTGCAGCGCCGTGGTCAGCAGGCGGGCGCCGGTGCTGCCGACGGGATGCCCGAGCGCGATCGCGCCACCGTTCACGTTGACCTTGTCCTCGCCCGCCCGGTGCACCCGTTGCCACGACAACACGACTGAAGCGAACGCCTCGTTGACTTCGAAGAGATCGAGGTCGCCGATCGTCATCCCCGCCTTGACCAGGACACGTTCGGTCGCCTGCACGGGACCGTCGAGGTGGTAGTACGGCTCGGCGCCGACCAAGGCCTGCGAGACGATCCGTGCTCGCGGCCGGAGGCCCAGCGCCTTCGCCCGGTCCGAGTCCATCAAGAGGAGCGCGGCCGCGCCGTCGGAGATCTGCGACGACGTCCCGGCCGTGTGCACGCCGCCTTCGACGACGGGCTTGAGCTTGGCGAGGCCTTCGACGGTCGTGTCACGCAGCCCTTGGTCACGGGACACCAGCCGTGTCTCGCCGGTCGGCGTGCCGTCCTCGCCGAGCACGGGTGCCTTCACCGCGACGACCTCGCGATCGAAGTGTCCCGCCGCCCAAGCGGCTGCCGCCTTGGCCTGCGACGCGGTCCCGAACAGGTCGACGTCGTGGCGGGTGATCCCGCGGCGTTCCGCGATCCGCTCGGCCGCGCCGTACTGGTTCGGCATGTCGATCGACCACGTCCGGGGCCGTGGCGTGCCGATGCCCTCGCCGCGGTTCGCGCCGAGCGGGACGCGGCTCATCGCCTCGACACCGCAGGAGACGCCCGCGTCGATCGCGCCGGCCGCGATGAGCCCGGCGATCAGATGCGTCGCCTGCTGCGCCGAGCCGCATTGGGCGTCGATGGTGGTCGCGCCCGTGGTCTCGGGGAGCCCGGCGTGCAGCCACGCCGTGCGCGTGACGTTGCCCGCCTGCTCGCCGGCCTGGGTCACCGCGCCGCCGATCGCCTGCTCGACCAGCGCCGGATCCAGCCCCGCGCGTTCGAGCAGGGCTCGCTGCGCCGCGCCGAGGATCTCGGCGGCGTGCAGGCCCGCCAGGTGACCCCTCCGCTTGCCGATAGGGGTGCGGACCGCCTCGACGATCACCGGACTACCCACGTTCGCCTCCTGGGAAACACCGTTCACTACCGAGAAAAGTAGAACACGTTCTTGATTTGAGCAAGTCACCCCTGGGTCGGCCGGTTTTTGATCACTGGTCGCCGTTCCCGCTTCATGTCGCGCTCGAAGGGTTGAGTAAACGGGTTTCACTGAAACTCTTCACTTGGTAAACGCCGTATGCTTCAATCGGGTCTAGAACGTGTTTCATTGGCGAACCGCGTAGGAGGTAGCCCGTGGCCGCTCCCCTGATCCCCGCCGGTTTCGATTTCACCGATCCGGATCTTTACGCCACCAGACTGCCTCTGGAGGAGTTCGCCGAACTTCGTCGTACGGCACCGGTCTGGTGGAACCCGCAGCCGCACAACACCGCGGGCTTCCGCGATGACGGCTACTGGGTGGTCAGCCGGCTCGAAGACGTCAAGGCGGTGTCGAGGGACAGCGAGCTGTTCTCCTCCCGGGAGAAGACCGCGATCATCCGGTTCGACGAGAACATGACCGACGACAGTCTCGAAGCCAACCGTCTGGTCCTGCTCAACATGGACGCCCCGCAGCACACGAAGCTGCGGCGGATCGTGTCGAAGGGCTTCACGCCGAGGTCGATCGCGAAACTCGAGGACACCCTGCGCGATCGCGCGGAGAAGATCGTCAGCGAGGCCAAGAAAAAGGGCTCCGGCGACTTCGTGGTGGACGTCGCGTGCGAACTTCCCTTGCAGGCCATCGCCGAACTGATCGGCATCCCGCAGGAAGACCGGATGAAGGTCTTCGACTGGTCGAACCAGATGGTCTCCTACGACGACCCCGAGTACGAGGTCGAGCCGCTCGCCGCGTCGGCGGAGATCGTCGGCTACGCCTGGAACATGGCCGAAGAGCGGCGCAAGTGCCCGATGGACGACATCGTCACGAAGCTGATCCAAGCCGACGTCGACGGTGAGTCGCTGGCCTCCGACGAGTTCGGTTTCTTCGTCATCCTGCTCGCCGTCGCGGGCAACGAGACCACGCGCAACGCGATCACCCACGGGATGAAGGCCTTCCTCGATCACCCCGATCAGTGGGAGCTGTACAAGAAGGAACGGCCGAAGACCGCCCCGGACGAGATCGTCCGCTGGGCCACGCCGGTGGTCGCCTTCCAGCGCACCGCGACCAGGGACACCGAACTCGGCGGGCAGCACATCCGCAAGGGTGACCGGGTCGGGATGTTCTACAGCTCCGCGAATTTTGACCCGGACCATTTCGACGAGCCGGAGAAGTTCGACATCCTCCGCGAGGACAACCCGCACGTCGGCTTCGGTGGCACGGGATCGCACTACTGCATCGGTGCCAACCTCGCGCGGCTGGAAATCGACCTGATCTTCAACGCCATCGCCGATGTCATGCCGGACATCACCGAAGCGGCCCCGCCGGACCGGCTCCGGTCGAGCTGGCTCAACGGGATCAAGCACTACCAGGTCCGGTACGCCTGAGCCGGTGCCGTGGGGCACCATGGGGCCATGGGTCCCCACGTTCAGGTCGATGTCGAAATGTCCTTCCGGGTCACGAAACCCGGTCCCGCCGCGTTCGTGGTCGCGCTCGCCGGCGGGGCCGCCCAGGAGGAGTTCGCCTATCCCGCGCCGCCGCGCCAGGTGGCGTTCGAACACGGGACCCGGGCCCAGGTCGTCGATCTGCCGTCCGGGGAACACGTCGTGCGCTACCGGGCCCAACGCACGCTCGGCCCCGCCGACGCCGAGCCGCTCGGTCAAGACGATCTGATCCGCTACACCCGGCCCAGCCGGTACTGCCCCTCGGACCGGATGGGCGGGCTCGCGTTGTCCCGCTTCGGTGGCTTGCCCGACACGCGCACCCAGGTGGAGGCGATCGTCCGGCACGTCGGCGAGCACCTGTCCTATGTGGTCGGTTCCGGTTCCCCGACCGACGACGCCGTCGACACCTACCTCGCCGGGGCGGGGGTTTGCCGCGACTACGCGCACGTCTGCATCTCGCTGTGCCGCGTGATCGACATCCCCGCCCGGTTCGCCGCGGTCTACGCGCCCGGACTGTCCCCAATGGACTTCCACGCCGTGTTCGAGGCCGCGATCGACGGCCGCTGGTACGTCTTCGACGCGACCGGCCTCGCGCCGAGGCAGAGCCTGTGCCGGATCGCGACCGGACGCGATGCCGCCGACACCGCGTTCCTCTCCACCCTGGGTTGTGAGCTGGACTTTCTCGGCAACACCGTCCTGGCGACCGCCGGCCCGGCACTGCCGGAGGACGACGGCTCGGGGTTGATCGCGCTCGCTTGATCGCGTGTTGCCCACGAGCCGTGACCTCGCTGAGGTAGACATTGGCGTGTGAGGGAGAAGCAAGCACCGACGAAATGGAAGCGGCTGCGTGCCCGCTACCGCTGGCTGGACCACGTGGCGCGAGCGGTGAACCGCTACATCGAGTACGGCGGTTACCACTACGTCGCGTCGATCACCTATTTCAGCCTGTTCTCGCTGGTGCCCATCCTCATGGTCGCGGTGTCGGTGGCGGGTTTCGTGCTGGCGAGCCAGCCGCAGCTGATCGAGTCGATGCTGAGCGCGATCACCGGCACCCTGCCCGGCGGCCTCGGCGACAAGGCTGGCGAGTTGCTCACCGGGTTCGTGGAGCAGCGGACCAGCGTCGGGATCATCGGTCTGATCATCGGGTTGTACTCCGGCTGGAACTGGATGAACTCACTCCGCGACGCGCTCACCGCGCTGTGGGGCCAGAACCGGTCGGATCTGCCGTTGCTGCGCACGATCGCCGCGGACCTGCTCGCGCTGCTCGGCCTCGCGAGCGCGCTGCTGGTCTCCTTCGCCATCACGATTTCCGGCTCCGCGCTCGGCCGGTATCTGCTGGGGCTGGCCGGGGTGGACGACACCGCCTGGGGGCACAACGTGCTGTCGGCGATCTCGATTCCCTTGGCGCTGCTGGCGAACTGGCTCGTGTTCCTCTGGGTCCTCACCCGGCTGCCGCGGAAACCGGTCGGGGTCCGTAGCGCGATGCGCGGCGCGGTCGCGCTGGCACTGGGCTTCGAACTGCTGAAGCAGGCCGGTGGGATCTACCTGCGCTTGATCGGGAACTCGCCGACCGGGGTCGCGTTCGGTTCCATCATCGGCCTGATCTTCTTCATCTCGCTGGTGGCCCGCATGCTGGTGTTCGTCACGGCCTGGACGGCGACCGCGCGCGACGCCCCGCCGGATCCGGTCCGGCCGCCGCCGCCCGTGGTGGTCCGGCCCGTGGTGGCGGCGCCCGATCGGCACGGCTTCAAACCGGTGCTGGTGGGTGCGGTGACCGGGGTGGTCGCGACACTGGCCGCGCAACGCCTCTGGCCACGCCGCCGCCCCTGACACATGCAATGAAGGACGCTTTCATAGCAAAATTTGCTATGAAAGCGTCCTTCATTGCACGCCCGGGGGCCGTCAGCTCGGCTTGGCCGAACCCACCACCCACATCGAGAAGAACTGCGAACCGCCGCCGTACGCGTGCCCGAGCGCGATCCGCGCGCCGTCGACCTGGTAGTCCCCGGCCCGGCCCATCACCTGCTTGGCCGCTTCGGAGAACCGGAGCATCCCGGACGCGCCGATCGGGTTCGACGACAGCACACCGCCCGACGGGTTGATCGGCAAACGGCCGCCGAGCGCGGTTTCGCCGGCCTCGGTGAGCTTCCAGCCTTGACCCTCGTCGGTGAATCCCAGGTTCTCCAGCCACATCGGCTCGAACCACGAGAACGGCACGTAGATCTCGGCGGTGTCCACTTCGGACAGTGGGTCGGTGATGCCCGCGTCCCGCCACAACGCGGCGGCGGCATCCCGCCCCGCCTGAGGGTTCACCTGGTCGCGTCCGGCGAAGGTGGTCGGTTCGGTGCGCATCGCGGTCGCGTGGATCCACGCCGCGCCACCGGGGACGGCGTCGCCCGAGGCTTCGTCGCCGATCACCATCGCGCAAGCACCGTCCGAGGACGGGCACGTTTCGTCGTAACGGATCGGGTCCCACAGCATCTGCGACGCCTGCACCGACTCGACCGTGATGTCGGACTGCCGCAGATGAGCGTAGGGATTGAGGGCGCCATTGCGGCGATCCTTGGCCGCGACGATCGCGCCGACGTGATCGGGTGCGCCGGACCGGCGGATGTACGAGCGCACGTGCGGCGCGAAGTAACCGCCCGCCCCGGCGCCCACCGGCATCTGGAACGGCGGCAGGATCGACAGGCCCCACATCGCGTTCGACTCGGATTGCTTCTCGAAGGCCACGGTCAGTACCCGTTTGTGCACCCCGGCCTGCACCAGCGACGCCGCCACGAGCGCGGTCGACCCGCCGACCGAGCCCGCGGTGTGCACCCGCAGCAGCGGTTTCCCGGTCGCGCCGAGCGCGTCGGCGAGGAACAGTTCGGGCATCATCACGCCCTCGAACAGATCCGGCGCCTTGCCGAGGACGACGGCGTCGATGTCGTCCCAGCCGGTCTGGGCGTCCAGCATCGCGCGGTCGATGGCCTCCCGGAGCAGTCCGGGCATGGACACGTCGGTGCGTTTGGCCTTGTGGTGGGTCTGGCCGGTTCCCAGTACGGCCGCGAGGTGCTTCACGAGAGGACCTCCAAGGTCGCGACCAGGTTCTGCTGCAGGACGGGGCCGCTGGTCGCGTGGGCGAGGGTCTTGCGCGCGCTGCCGTCGAGGATGCGGTTCGCCGCCTCGCCGATCCGCGCCAGCCCCGCCGAGAACATCGGGTTTCCGGTCAGGACGCCGCCGGAGGGGTTGATCCGCACCTGGTCGCCGAGGCCCAGCGCCTCGCGCAGGATCAGTTCCTGGTGGGTGAACGGCGCGTGCAGTTCCGCGACCTCCACGCCGTCGAGGTCGAGCGCGCGCCCGGCGGCCACTGTGGACGGTGACTTGGTGAGGTCCCGGACACCGAGCGCGGGCGAGTCGACGCGATGCTCGATGCCGGTGATCACCGCGGGACTGTCGACGAGGTCCGCCGCCCGCTCGACCGAGGCGAGCACGAGGACGGCGGCGCCATCGGTGACGGGGGCGATGTCGTGGGCCCGTAAGGGATCCGCGACGAACGGGGCGTCGAGGAGATCGGCGACTTCGACCGATCCGGAGAGCTGCGCGGCGGGATTCCCGGCGGCGTCGGCGCGGCTGCGCGCGGCGACTTCGGCGAGGTCCTTTTCGGACCACAGCCCGGCTTCGAGCCCCAGCCTCGCCTGGATTCCGGCGACGCTCACCGAATCCGGCCACAGCGGCGCGACGACGTACGGGTCCATTTGCAGGGCCAGCACCCGGCGCAACTGCCCGGCGGAGGACTTGCCGAACCCGTAGACGAGTGCGGTGTCGACCTCACCCATCCGGATCTTCAGCCACGCCTCGTACAGCGCCCACGCGGCGTCCATCTCGACATGCGACTCATGGATCGGCGGGAAGGCGCCGATGGCGTCGACCGCGGCGATGAACGAGAACGCGCGGCCGGCGAGGTAGTCCGAGGAGCCGGAGCACCAGAACCCGATGTCCTCTTTGGACAGACCAGTCCGCTCGAAGACCTCGGCGAAGATCGGCACCAGCATTTCCACGCCGTTGGTGGTGCCCGGGGTGCTGCGGACATTGGGGGCCTGCGCGAAGCCCACGACTGCTACATCTGGCACGGTGGTCCTCACAGATGGTGGGCGAAGGATTCGTACGGTGCGTCAGGCTCGCCGGTCGGTTCGAAATGGCCGATGTTCTCCAGCGACGTCCACCATTCGTCCCGCGGTTTCCAGGCGGCCCGGACCCGCATGCCCATCCGGACGTCGGCGGCGTCGCAGCCGAGGAGGAGATGCAGGAACGCGATGTCCGCGCCGTCGAGCAGGATGTACGCCGCCACGTACGGCGGTTTGATCTTCTGCCCGAGGAACGGCACGTTCACGATGCAGAACGTGGTGACGATGCCGGTGTCGGGCAGCTCGACCTCGTCGGTGGTCGGGACGCCGTCGGTCGGGCAGGCGCCGCGCGGCGGGATGTAGACCTTCTCGCAGGACGGGCAGCGCTGGCCGATCAGCTTCCCCTCGGCGAGCCCTCGCAGGTACCGGCTTTCCTCCGGTGACGCGGAATGCTCGTAACGCAGGTGGATCGGCGTGATCACCACACTGACCGGTGCGCCCTCTTCGCGTTTCGCGACCGGGGGAGGTGCCTCGGTGGATTCGGTGTCGGGCCCGTCGGCGGGGACGAAGTAGGCGATGTCCCGGATGTGGCCGACGGTCTCGTCCGCCCAGCGGATCCGCACTCGCTGTCCAGTGTGGACCTTCGAGGGGCTGCCCGCGTCGACCGCGTGCAGGATCGAGGTGTCGGCGCCGTCGAGCCGGATCAGCGCCCAGGCGAACGGCCGCGACAACGGCTGGCCGTCGAGGGGTTCGGCGATCCAGGACCAGGAGACGATCTCGCCCTCGGCGGCCACCGGCACGAAGTCGGACAGCGCCTCGGCGGTCACGGGATCGTATTCCAGTGGCGGCACGTGCACGCGGCCGTCACTGCCGCGAACGCCTTCGACGCGGCGCTTGCGCAGGGCGTTGACGAACCGGCCGAGCACGGGGCCGACCGAGCGGGTGTAGTCGAAGCCCACGTTGAGCGGGGCCGACAGCGGGAGTTCGGGTGCGCTCACGTTCTGAGTGAAACACGTTCTCGATTTTCCGGCAAGATCGGCCGTGTCGGGCCTGCTGACGGTTGCTCTTGAGTGGAACGCGTTCTAGATTTGCCAGTATGTCGACTGCTGCCGGGACACTTGGGGTCTGGAACATCGCCGCGCGGGAGCCGGAGCGGGTCGCACTCGTCGATCCGGACGGCCGCTCGATCGGCTACGGAGAGCTCGCCGCGAAAGCGAACGCCTACGCGCGGGGCCTTCAAGCGCTCGGGCTAGAGCCCGGGGACGTGGTCGTCGTCCTGCAGCCCAACGGCGACGAACTCGTCGCGGCCTATTTCGCCGCCATCCAGTCCGGTCTGTACATCGTGGTGGTCAACTGGCATCTGGTCGGGCCGGAGGTCGCCTACATCCTTTCCGACAGCGGGGCCAAGGCCTTCCTCGCGCACGAACGCTTCGGCGACGTCGCGATCGCCGCCGCCGACGAGGCCGGGATCCCGGAACGCGGGCGGTTCGCCGTCGGCGACGTCGAGGGCTTCCGCCGGATCGAGGAACTCGGCTCCGGCGAGGGCGACGGGCGTCCGGAGCGGCGCACCGCGGGCTCGCCGATGCTGTACACGTCCGGAACCACGGGACGACCCAAGGGTGTCCGGCGGCCGCTGAGCGGCGCCGACCCCGACTCCGTTCCGGGCGCGTCGACGTGGTTCTTCGGGATCTTCGGCCTGGCGCCGCACGACGAGCACGTGCACCTGTGCGGGTCGCCGCTCTATCACACGGCGGTGCTCAACTTCGTCGCCATCTCGTTGCAGCTGGGGCATACCGCGGTGCTGATGGACCGCTGGGACGCCGAGGACATGCTGCGGCTGATCGAGCGGCACCGCGTCACGCACAGTCATATGGTCCCGACGCAGTTCCGCCGCCTGCTCGCGCTGCCGGACGACGTCCGCGCGGCCTACGACCTGAGTTCGCTGCGCGTGATGATCCACGGCGCCGCGCCCTGTCCGCTGGAGGTCAAACGCCGGATGCTCGACTGGTGGGGGCCGGTCGTCACCGAGTACTACGCGGCCACCGAGGGCGGCGGGACGGCGATCTCGGGGGAGGAGTGGCTCAGGAAGCCGGGTTCGGTGGGGCTGCCGTGGCCGGGTTCGACGATCAAGATCCTCGACGACGAGGGCACGGAACTGCCCGCAGGCGAAACCGGCACCGTGTACATGAAGATGGGCGACTCGAAGTTCGAGTACCACAAGGACCGGGCCAAGACGGACAAAGCGCGCGTCGGGGACCTGTTCACACTCGGCGACGTCGGGCATCTCGACGAGGACGGCTATCTCTTCCTGCACGACCGCAAGGCCGACCTGATCATCTCGGGCGGGGTCAACATCTACCCGGCGGAGATCGAGGGCGAACTGGTGATGCACCCGAAGATCGCCGACGTCGCGGTGTTCGGTGTCCCGCACGAGGACTGGGGCGAGGCGATCAAGGCCGTCGTCGAGCCCGCGGACGGCGTCGAGCCCTCCGAGGAGCTGACCGCGGAAATCCTCGAGTACGCGGCGTCCCGGCTCGCGAAGTTCAAACTCCCGCGTTCCGTCGACTACTTGCCCGAACTCCCGCGCGACCCGAACGGAAAGCTCTACAAGCGCAAGCTCCGCGATCCCTACTGGGCCGGTCACCGCGTCCCGTAACGCAATTCGTCACCTACTTGCGATGTCATTCTCTCGCAAGTAGGTGACGAATTGCGGGGGTCAGCGGCCCCGGAAGACGGGCTTGCGCTTCTCGGCGAAGGCGCGGGGGCCTTCCTTCGCGTCTTCGCTCGCGAAGACCTCGATGCCGTACTGGGCGTCGAGCTTGAAGGCCTCTTCCTCGTGCATGCCCTCGGTGTCGCGCAAGGTCTTGAGGATCGCGCGGACCGCGAGCGGGCCGTTCGCGGAGATGAGACTCGCGAGTTCGAGTGCCTTGTCCAGGGCCTTCCCGTCCGGGACGACGTGGCCGATCAGGCCGATCTCCAGCGCCTCGGCCGCCTTGATGTGCCGTCCGGTCAGCAGGAGGTCGGCGGCGACGGTGTACGGGATCTGGCGGGGGAGCCGCACGGCCGAACCGCCCATCGGGAACAGGCTCCACCGCGCCTCGGAGACGCCGAACTTCGCGCTCTCGCCCGCGACCCGGATGTCGGTACCCTGCAGGATCTCCGTGCCGCCGGCGATCGCGGGGCCTTCGACGGCGGCGATCAACGGCTTCGTCAGCCGGCGGCCCTTCAGCAGGCCCTCGATCCGGCTGGGGTCGAACGTGCCCTTCTCGAACGAGGCGGACGGCGAGTTCTTCGACATCGACTTCAGATCCGCGCCCGCGCAGAACGCACCACCCGCGCCGGTGAGCACGCAGCAGCGGATGTCCTCGTCCTCGTCGACCCGGTTCCATGCCTCGACCATGATGCCGAGCATCTCGCCGCTGAGCGCGTTGCGGGCCTCGGGCCGGTTCATCGTGACCACGAGGGTGTGTTCGATCTTTTCCACCAGCGCGTGCGGTTCGCCCACCAAAACCTCCCAAGGAGCGGCCATTGCCCGGAACGATAACATGTTCTACTTTGAGGGAGTGGCACTCAACATCGCGGATCTACTCGAGCACGCCGTCGACGCCGTGCCGGAGCGCATCGCGGTCGTCTGCGGCGATCGGCGGGTCACCTTCGCCGAACTGGAAGAGCGCGCCAACCGGCTGGCGCACCATCTCGCCGCACACGGCGTGGGACCTGGATCCCACATCGGTGTCTATTCCCGGAACTCGATCGAGGCACTGGAATCGATGATCGCCGCGTACAAGCTGCGCGCGATCGCGGTCAACGTCAACTACCGTTACGTCCACGGCGAATTGCGGTACCTGTTCGACAACGCCGACCTCGTGGCGCTGGTCCACGAGCGCCAGTATTCGGACAAGGTGGCCGCCGTCCTCCCGGAGACGCCGAAACTGAAACACGTTGTCGTTGTCGACGACGGAAGCGACGGCGATTACTCGTCCTACGGCGGCGTGGACTACGAAGCCGCGCTCGCCGAAGGATCCCCCGAGCGGGACTTCGCCGAACGCAGCGCCGACGACATCTACATCCTCTACACCGGCGGCACCACCGGCTATCCCAAAGGCGTCCTGTGGCGCCACGAGGACATCTGGCGCGCGCTCGGCGGCGGCATCAACTTCGTCACCGGCGAGTACGTCCCGGACGAATGGACACTCGCCGAACAGGGCAAGGCGGGCAGCCTGGTCCGGCTCCCGGCCGCGCCGCTGATCCACGGGGCCGCGCAGTGGGCCGCGTTCGGCGCGCTGTTCACCGGCAGCCCGGTCGTGTTCGTCCCGCGGTTCGACGCGCACGACGTCTGGAAAGCCGTGCAGGACAACAAGGTCCAAGTCCTCACCATCGTCGGTGACGCGATGGCGCGGCCGCTGATCGACGCCTACCGCGAGGGCGACTACGACGCGTCGTCGATCGTCGCGGTGTCGAGCCACGCGGCCCTGTTCTCCCAGTCGGTGAAGCAGGAATTCCTGTCGCTGCTCCCGCATGTGGTGATCACCGACGCGATCGGCTCGTCCGAAAGCGGGTTCACCGGCATCGGCATGGTCAGCAAGGACAGCGATCATTCCGCCGGCCCTCGGGTCAACTTCGGCAAGGACGCGATCCTGGTGGACGACGACGGTGCGCTCGTCGAGCCGAAACCGGGGGCGATCGGGCTGATCGCCCGGCGCGGGCACGTTCCACTCGGGTACTACAAGGATCCCGCGAAGACCGAGAAGATCTTCGTCGAGATCGACGGCAAGCGGTACGTCGTCCCGGGTGATTACGCGCGCTACGAGGACGACCTCACGGTGACCCTGCTCGGCAGGGGGTCGCAGTGCGTGAACACCGGCGGCGAAAAGGTGTACCCGGAGGAAGTCGAGGGCGCGCTGAAGTCGCATCCGGACGTCTTCGACGCGCTCGTCATCGGCATCCCCGACGACCGGCTCGGTCAGCGGGTGGCCGCGGTGATCCAGCCGAGGGCGGGCAAGGAGCTCGACTTCGCCGCGATCGAGGCGCATGTGCGGACCGAGATCGCCGGGTACAAGGTGCCGCGCAGTCTGTGGCTCGCCGAGGAGATCGGGCGCTCGCCCAGCGGCAAACCGGACTATCCGTGGGCGCAGCGCTACGCCGTCGAGCACGAGCCCGTCACCATTCAACCGGCGTAAGGAGTTTCATGCGGACGTCTCTGTGCGACCGGCTCGGGATCGAGTTGCCGATCGTCGGGTTCACCCCGTCCGAACACGTCGCCGCGGCGATCAGCCGGGCGGGTGGTCTCGGCGTGCTGGGCTGCGTGCGGTTCAACGACGCCGCCGAACTCGACTCCGTCCTGTCCTGGATGGACGAGAACACCGGCGGCAAACCGTACGGCGTCGACATCGTCATGCCGGCGAAGATCCCGGCCGAAGGGACGTCGATCGATCTCGCGAAACACATCCCGCAGGGGCATCGCGACTTCGTGGAGCGCACTCTGCGTGACCTCGCGGTGCCGCCGCTGCCGGACGACACCGACGAACGCGCGGGAGTGCTCGGCTGGCTGCATTCGGTCGCGCGGGCCCATGTCGAGGTCGCGTTGAAGCACCCCATCCGGCTGATCGCCAACGCGCTGGGCTCACCGCCGGTGGACGTCATCGAGCAGTGTCACGCGAAGGGCGTGCCGGTCGCGGCTCTGGCCGGCAAGGCCGAGCACGCCGTCCGGCACGTCGAGAACGGCGTGGACATCGTTGTGGCGCAAGGCTATGAGGCGGGCGGGCACACCGGCGAGATCGCGTCGATGGTCCTGCTGCCCGAGGTGACGGACGCCGTCGGCGACCGTGTCCCGGTGCTCGCCGCCGGCGGGATCGGTTCGGGCAGGCAGGTCGCGGCGGCACTCGCGCTGGGCGCGTCCGGGGTGTGGATGGGTTCCTTCTGGCTCGCCACCGAGGAATACCTCCAGACCATGGGGGATTCCGAGGCGATGCAACGCGCGCTGGTCGCCGCGGGTTCGTCCGACACCGTCCGGACGCGGATCTACACCGGCAAACCGGCGCGGCTGCTCAAGACGCGGTGGACCGAGGCGTGGGCCGCGCCCGACGCGCCAGAACCGCTGCCGATGCCGTTGCAGAACCTGCTGGTGTCCCACGCGCACAACCGGATCCACCACGCCGCCGATCCGAGCGTGGTCTCGATGCCGGTCGGGCAGATCGTCGGTCGGATGGACCGGGTGCGCCCGGTCGCCGAGGTGATCGCGGAGCTCGTGTCGGGATACGAAGAGGCACTGTCGCGTTTGGACAAGACCCGCTGACGCCGAGGGGTAAGGCGAACGTGGCGTGTTGCGTGTGATGTCGGCTCGCGCCGCGGTCTGATGCCCCCAATGTGGCATTGGGGACGCTGACCGTCCCCAATGCCACATTGGGAGCAGGCCCGGCTTCCGCTGCCTTCCCCGAATGCCATGAAAGGTCCTTTCCTTGCAAATTTTGCAAGGAAAGGACCTTTCATGGCATGCCGTGCGAGAGGAAACCTAGAGACCGGCGGCCGCGTTCTTGATCGCGGTCGCGAAGGTGCTCACCTCGGTGTACACGCCGGGAGCGTGCGCCCGCGCGCACCCCTCGCCCCAGCTGGTGATGCCGACCTGGATCCAGGCGCCGGCGCTGTCGCGACGGAACATCGGGCCGCCCGAGTCACCCTGGCAGGTGTCGACGCCGCCGGAGTTGACGTTGCCCGCGCAGATCTCGGCGCTGGCGATCAGGTCGGCGTAGCTGCCGCCCTGTGCCTTGCAGGTCGAGTCGGAGACGAACGGCACGTTGGCCTTGAGCAGGTAACGCTGCTGCGCCCCGCCCTCGGTCGCGGCACCCCAGCCCGCGACGGTGAACGTGCCGCTGTTGTTGGCCGCCGAGGTGTTGATCGGCAGCGTCGGGATGCCGGTGACCGGGCTCGCGAGCTTGATCAGGGCCCAGTCACCACCGGTGGAGGTGGGGTAGGTCGGCGACCGGTGCACGTAGGTCGACTTGACCTTCTTGGCCGCGGTGCTCTGCAGGTCCACGACACCGAGGGTGGCGGTGATGCCCGTGTTGGCCCCGGTCCGTGACACGCAGTGCGCGGCCGTCAGCACGATCTGCGGAGTGTAGAGCGCACCGCCACACCCCATGGAAAGCCTTACCATCCAAGGGAATTCGCCCTGAGCGGCGCGGGTCCCACCGACCACGTCGGTGGACGGCGGCTCCGCGGCGACGGCTTGCGGAGCCGTGGCGAGACCCGCCAGGGTTCCGGCCGCCGCGACGGCGATCAGGGATTTTTTGAGCAGGCTGAACCGACGCTTGATGTTCAAGGGTTCATTCCTTCCGGCTGTCCACAGTGGAGGCAGGGAGACTGACTGCGGCCAACTGACTACAGCAGGTGGACATACACCGGGACAACCAACTTTCTTCGGATCTTTCAGCCTTTGGTGGTGATTAACGGACGTTCGAGCCGAGCCGCCGACGAATGGCGTAGCCCAGAGCGCCCAACGCCAATACTCCTGAACCGGTGAGCACCGAAACCGCCGGAAGGCTGAACGCGAGCACGGCGCAACCGAGCAGACCCGCGATGGGGATGATCCGACGTGCGGGCCGCAGGGTCAGCGCGCCGGCGTTCGCCACGGCGTAGTAGGCGAGCACCGCGAACGAGGAGAAACCGATCGCGCCGCGGAGGTCGAGGGTGCTCGCGAGCAGGGCGACGACGACACCGACGGTCACCTCGGCCCGGTGCGGGACGCCGAAACGAGGATGCACCGCGATCAGGTAACGGGGGAGATGCCCGTCGCGCGCCATGGCCAGCGTGGTCCGCGAGACACCCAGGACGAGCGCGAGCAGGGAGCCCAGCGCGGCGACCACGGCGCCCACCCGCACCACGGGGGTGAGCCACGACCAGGACGACCTCTCGACGCCTTCCGCGATCGGGTCCGGGCTGCGGCCGAGCAGATCCGGGCCAAGGTGGTACAGCAGGACGAGGGCGAGAACGGCGTAGACGACCAGCGCCAGCCCGAGCGCGATCGGCACGGCGCGGGGAATGGTGCGCGCCGGATCGCGGACCTCCTCGCCCAGCGTGGCGATTCGCGCGTAGCCGGCGAACGCGAAGAACAGCAGGCCGGCGGCCTCGAACACGCCGCCGAGCCCGGGAGCGGGCAGCGGCCCCGGCGACGCCGCCGTCACCGTGCCGCCGGAGAGCATCGCGACCACCGCGAGCGCCAGGATGGTCAGGGTGACGGACACGATCAGCCTGGTCGCGAACGCCGAGCGCTGGACACCGCGGTAGTTCAGCCCGGTCAGCGCGGCCACGACGGCCACCGCGAACACGCTCCGCCACGGCTGCCCGAGCCCCGGCGCGGCGTAGGTGACCACGGTCAGTGTCATCGCCGCGCAGCTGGCCGTCTTGCCGACCACGAATCCCCAGCCGGCGAGGTACCCCCAGAACTCGCCGAGGCGTTCGCGTCCGTAGACGTAGGTCCCGCCCGAAGCCGGGTACAGCGCGGCCAGCCGGGCCGACGACGTCGCGTTGCAATAGGCGATCACGGCGGCGATGGCGAGCCCGGCGGGGAGCCACGCTCCCGCGGCCCTGGCGGCCGGGGCGAAGGCGACGAACACCCCCGCCCCCACCATCGAGCCGAGTCCGATGAAGACCGCGTCGCGCAGGCCGATCCGCCGAATGAGGGTGCCCTTTTCGTCCACGAGTGTGAGCGTGGCATGAACACTTCGTTCGGGTCAGTACAGGGCAGGTGAATTCGGCCTAGGATCTGGACAGTGAGAACACGTTCACCGAGAGTCCATCCTTCTGCCGACGGCCCTGTTCGAGACGGAATTCCCGAACACGGCCGCGTTCCACGCTATTACGCGGTCAAAGTCGAACTGCTCGACGTGATCTCCGAATTGGGGCAAGGCGCGGCACTTCCCACGGAACGGGAACTGTCGGAACGCTTCGAGGTTTCCCGCGCCACGGTTCGCCAGGCCGTCGGTGAACTCGTCCTCGAAGGACGCCTGAGCAGGCGACAAGGCAGCGGCACGTACGTGGCGGGCCCGAAGCTCGTCCAGCCGCTCGCTTTGGTGAGTTACACCGAAGGACTCAGGAGGCAGGGCATTCAGCCTGGCCGGAATTTGATCTCGCTGGAACGTCGTGAGGCGGGTCCTTCGCTGGCTTCGGAACTGGAAATCGATCCCGACGACGACGTGATCCACATCGAGCGGGTGCTGCTCGCCGACGACGAGCGGGTCGGGCTGGAATCGACCTATCTCACCGCCGAGCGATTCCCGACGCTGATGGATGTGTTCGATCCCACACAGTCCCTCTACGCCTGTTTGCGGGAACGGCTCGGGGTGGTCTTCGACGGCGCCGAGGAGCGTGTCGAGACCGTGCTCGCCACTCCTCGCGAGGCGTTGTTGATCGGGACGAACCCGGCGCTGCCGATGCTGCTGATGCACCGGACGTCGTGGGGGACCGACGGTGTCCCGTTCGAACGCGTCCGGTCGCTGTTCCGCGGCGACCGGTTGTCCTTCGAAACCCGCCTCGGACGGGTGGAGTAACCACGCTCCACTCGCGGTATTTGTACTTTCAACGACCGCATCCAGAGGACGAAACGCGGAGCGTAATGTAACGCGAAGATAACAGGTCTGGTCCACATTTCGGGGGCACTTCACCTGGGGTTAGGGCTGGGGTCACGGAGCGTTGGTGCGCGCGGACGAACGTCTGCGGGGTGCGAATCCTCATCATCGGCGGCGGAGTGCTCGGCACCCAGCACGCCTGGCAGGCCGTCGAACGCGGCCACGACGTCGTCCAGATCGAACGCGAACCCGAGGCCAGGGGCGCGTCCGTACGCAACTTCGGGCTGGTCTGGGTCGGTGGCCGTGCCAGTGGTCCCGAACTGGAGACGGCGGCGCGGGCGCGCGTGCTGTGGGAGCGCATCGGGGAACGCGTCGAAGGCATCGGCTTCCGGCCGAACGGCTCCCTCACCGTCGTCCGTACGGAGGACGAGCTCACCGTCGCGCGGGCGGCAGCCGCCACCACCGAGGACCGCGGCTTCAAACTGCTCGACGCCGCCGAGACCCGCGAGCTGAACCCGGCCCTGCGCGGCGACTTCCTCGGCGCGCTCTGGTGCGATCGCGACGCCGCCGTCGAACCGCGCGTCGCCCAGCCCGCCCTGCGCGCCGAACTGGCGAAATCCGGCCGCTACACCTGGCTGCCCGGCCGCGAGATCCGCGACCTGACCGATCGCGGCGTCGTCGACGACACGGGCGAAACCCACGAAGGCGACGTCGTGGTGCTGTGCACCGGCGCCTGGACCGGTGGCCTGGTCAAGGAACTCGCCGGGCAGACCCCGGTCCGCCGGGTGCGGTTGCAGATGGCGCAGACGGAGCCGCTCGGGGAAACCCTCACCACCACGGTCGCCGACGCGGACAGCTTCCGCTACTACCCGGCGTACCGCGGTGCCGAACTCGACGGCCTCAACGCGGGGCAGCCGCAGGGCGAGATCGCCGCCGCCAACGCCATGCAACTGCTCATGGTCCAGCGTCTCGACGGTTCGCTGACCATCGGCGACACCCACGAGTACGACGAGCCGTTCTCCTTCGACACCACCGAAGACCCGTACGACCACCTGGCCGAGGTCGCCGGGGCGCTGCTCGGACGGCCGCTCCCGCGGATCGCCCGCCGCTGGGCCGGCGTCTACGCCCAGACCACCGACACCTCCCGGATCGTGCACCGCGCCCGCGTCGCGGACAACGCGTGGCTCGTCACCGGTCCGGGTGGCCGGGGCATGACCTGCTCGCCCGCCATCGCCGAAGACACCGCCGAGGAGCTTTCATGGTGAACACCGAACTCGTCGTCCTGGACATGGCCGGGACCACCGTCGCCGACGACGGACTGGTGATCCGCGCCTTCACCGCGGCGATCGCCGCCGCCGGGGTGTCCGAAGAGGACAGTCGTTTCCCCGGCATGCTCGACTACGTCGTCGAAACCATGGGGCAGTCCAAGATCGTCGTCTTCCGCGCGTTGCTGGAAGGGGACGAGGAACTCGCCCAGCGCGCGAACACCGCGTTCCAGGACGCCTACGGCAAGCTCGTCGCCGACGGCCACTGCGAGCCGATTCCCGGTGCCGAGGAGACGATCCAGGAGCTGCGCGCCCAAGGGGTGAAGGTCGCCCTCACCACCGGTTTCGCCGCCAGTACCCAGAACGCCATCCTGGACGCGCTGGGCTGGCACGGCCTCGCCGACGCCGTCCTCGCGCCGGGCGAGGGTGTTCGTGGACGCCCGTACCCCGACCTGGTCCTCGCCGCCGCCCTGCGGCTCGAAATCACCGACGTCCGCCGCATCGCCGTCGCCGGTGACACGCCTTCGGACATCCAGACCGGGCTCACGTCCGGCGCCTCGCTCGTCGCCGGAGTGCTCACCGGATCGGCGAAGAAGCCGGAACTGGAAGCCGCCGGTGCCACGCACGTCCTCGAATCCGTCCGCGATCTCCCCGCCCTGCTGTCCCCCAAGGAGCTTTGACGCCATGAAGAAACTCGCGGCCACCGCCCTCACCGGGCTGCTCGCCCTCACCCTGGCCGCCTGTGGCGGAACCGCCGGCGGCGCTTCCGGCGACCAGACCGTCACGCTGTACACAGTGGACGGTCTCGAAGACTGGTACGCCCAGCGTTTCGAGGAGTTCAAGGCCAAGACCGGCATCACCGTGCAGGCGGTGACGGCGGGCTCCGGCGAGGTCGCCTCCCGGGTGGAGAAGGAGAAGGCCAACACCCAGGCCGACATCCTGGTCACCCTCCCGCCGTTCATCCAGCGGGCCGCGTCGCAGGGCCTGCTCACCACCACGGCGCCGTCCGGGATCGACCAGGTCCCCGCCGGGCAGAAGGACGGCCAGGGCCGCTACTTCGCCGTCATGAACAACTACCTCAGCTTCATCCGCAACCCGCAGGTCTCGCCCAAGACCTGGGACGACCTCCTGTCACCCACGCTCAAGGGCAAGCTCCAGTACTCGACCCCCGGCGAGGCGGGCGACGGTACCGCGGTCCTGCTGCAACTCCAGCACGTCCTCGGCGACCAGGGCGCGCTCGACTACCTCGCGAAGCTCGAAGCGAACAACGTCGGCCCGTCGTCCTCCACCGGCAAGTTGCAGCCGAAGGTGGCCAAGGCCGAGATCCTGGTGGCCAACGGCGACGTCCAGATGAACCTCGCCGCGATCGAGAAGAGCGGCGGTTTCGAGGTCTTCTTCCCGGCCGACGCGCAGGGCAAGCGGTCCACGTTCGCGCTCCCGTACTACGCGGGTCTCGTGACCAACGCGCCGCACGCCGAGAACGCCAAGAAGTTCCTGGACTTCCTGCTCTCGCCCGAGGTGCAGGGCAAGGCCGTCGACGCCTTCGGTGCCCCGTCGCGGACCGACGTCACGCCGTCCGGGCCGCGCGCGGACAAGGTGAAGGCCGCGCTCGACGGCGTCGAGATCTGGCAGCCGGACTGGAACGCCGTCCTCTCGAAGCTCGACGCCGACCTCGCCGCGTACAAGAAGGCCGTGGGCCGATGACCCCGGCGGTCGAATTCCGCGGCGTGTCCGTCCGGTTCGGACAGACGACCGCCCTCTCGCCACTGGACCTCACGGTGGCGAGAGGGGAGACACTGGCGATGCTCGGCCCGTCGGGCTCCGGCAAATCGACGGCGTTGAAGGCGCTCGCGGGTTTCGTCGTACCGAGCACCGGCCGGGTCCTGCTCGACGGCGAGGACGTCACCGCCCTGCCGCCGCACCGGCGCGGTCTCGGCGTGGTCGTCCAGAGCTACGCGCTGTTCCCGCACATGCGCGTCGAGGCCAACGTCGCCTTCGGCCTCAAAGCCCGGAAGACACCCCGCGCCGAGACGGCGAGCCGGGTGGCCGAGGCGCTCGACCTGGTCGGGATGGGCAAGTACGCCCGTCGCTACCCGCGCGAGCTTTCCGGCGGACAGCAGCAGCGCGTCGCGCTCGCGCGGGCGCTGGCCATCCGGCCGAGGGTGCTGCTGCTGGACGAGCCACTGTCCGCTTTGGACGCCGCCCTGCGCGAGGACATGGTCGCGGAACTGCTGCGGCTGCGGGCCGAACTGCCCGACACCACGCTGATCTACGTCACCCACGACCAGGGTGAGGCGCTGGCGCTGGCCGACCGGATCGCCGTCATGCGTGACTCGAAACTGGTCGAACTCGGGCCGAGCCGCGAGCTCTACCAGCGCCCCTCGACGGAATTCACGGCGAGCTTTCTCGGCGCGTCCAACCTCATCCCGGTCGAACTGATCCAGGCCGACGGCACCCGGGTCCGGCTCGGCGGCCGTGAACTGGCCGCCGAGCCGTCCGGGACGATCCGGGCGGGGCAGCCCGTCGCGCTCGGCGTCCGGCCCCACCGGGTCGGGATCACCGCGGTCGACGCGCCCGGCGCGCTGCCCGCCGTGCTGCGCGGTGTCCAGTGGCGTGGCACGGGTTACCGGCTCGACCTCGAACTCACGCACAACGGGGACGAGGTCCGGGCCGAAGTGCCGGACATCGAGGGACTGCCGGGCGTGGGGGAGAAGGTCGGAGTGTCCATTCCGGACGGTTGCCCGCTGGTGGGTGTCGGATGACCGGCCTCGCACTGGCCGCGACGGCGGCACCGGCACGGCGGCAGGAGAAACAGCCCGGACGTGGCTGGCTCCTGCTGCCACCGGTGCTGGTCCTGCTCGGCTTCTTCGGCTACCCGCTCGTGCTGGTCGTCCTCCAGTCACTGGAGTCGAAGACCGGCGAGTTCGGGCTGTCGGTGTGGCTGAACGTTTTGGGTTCGGCGGAATTCCGGGACGCCGCCTGGAAGACCGTCGCGCTCGCGCTCGGCGCCACGGCGGGCTGCGTGGTGCTGGGAACCTTCCTGGCACTGGTGATCGCGTTCGTGCCGTTCCCCGGCGCGCGGACGCTCTCGCGGCTGGTGGACACCGTGCTCGCGTTCCCGTCGTTCCTCATCGCGCTCGCCTTCACCTTCATCTACGGCAGCGCCGGAATCCTGGGCGCGGGCGGGTTCCTGTACTCACCGTTCGGGATCCTGCTGGCGGAGATCACCTTCTACACGCCGTTCGTGATGCGGCCGGCGCTCGCCGCGTTCGGGCAGGTGTCGTCGGCGCAGATGGAGGTCGCGGCCAGCCTCGGCGCGAAACCCGGCAGGGTGCTGCGTCAGGTCATCCTGCCGGAAGCCTTGCCGTCACTGGCTTCCGGCGCCTGCCTGACCATGCTGCTGGCGATGAACGAGTTCGGCATCGTGCTGTTCCTCGGCGCCAAGGACGTCACGACGCTGCCGATGCTGGTCTACGGCAAGGGGATCGTCACGTTCGACTTCCCGCAGGCGTGCGTGATCGCGGTGGTCAACGTCGTGTTCTCCCTCGCCCTGTACGGAACTTACCGGCGACTGACGAACGGAGGCCGTCGTGCTGCTGTGGACAAGGCGTAGCCGGATACTGCTGTGGGCGGTGTTCGCGGTGCTGTTCACCGCGATCGTGCTGGCCCCGCTGCTGATGATCGTGCTGGCGTCGGTCGCCGGGACCTGGACGGGACTGCTGCCGGGAACGCTCACCGGCTCGCATTTCGCGCAGGCGCTGTCCGGGGAGACGTTCGCGAGCCTTTCGGTGAGCATCCAGACCGGCGTCATCGCGTCGATGGTCTCGGTGCTGCTGGGGACGTGGGCCGCGCTCGCGTCGCGGTCGGCGCCGCCCAAACTGCGGAAGGCCGTCGACACCCTGTTCCACCTGCCGATCGCGGTGCCGTCGGTGGTGCTGGGGCTGGCGTTGCTGGTCGCGTTCAGCCGTCCGCCGTTGGCCTTCAACGGCACACGCTGGATCGTGCTGCTGGGGCACGTGATGATCCTGCTGCCGTTCTCCTACAGCACGGTCTCCGCCGCGATCGCGCGGATGGACCCGCTGCTGGCGCAGGCGGCGGCGAGTCTCGGCGCTTCGCCGATCCGGGTGCTGCTGCGGGTGCGGCTGCCGGTCCTGCTGCCGTCGATCTCGGCGTCGGCGAGTCTCGCGCTGGCGATGTCGATGGGCGAACTGGGCGCGACGATGATGCTGTACCCACCGGACTGGCGGACGCTGCCCGCGAGCATTTTCGCGCTCACGGACCGGGGACAGGTGTTCCTGGCGTCGGCGAGCACGGTGCTGCTGCTGGCCGTCACGCTCGCCGGTGTGGTGCTCCTCGGCCTGGCCCGCGGCCGCGCGGCGCAGCGGTGATGCAACCGTTCCCCCACTTGGTTCCGTCCTGAAACCATGATGAACGCAGCGAAGACGCTGGGCGCGGGGCTCGTGCTCGCCGCGACGGCGGCCTGCGGCGCGGGCGGCCCCGGAGCACCGGCGAACACGAGCACCCCACCGGTCGTCACCACACCCTCGGATCTGCCCACCTCGCTCCCGGCGAGCCCGCCGGTCGCGAAACCACCGATGTCACGCCCGACCGCCGGCCCGCCGCCCTCGGACAAGATGCTGCCGCCGACCCAGGTCGAGGCCAAGGTCCCCGCGCAGGTCAGCGCGGAGAACGGCGGCTTGAACGTGCACATCGAACTGAGCGGCTGCGACGAGGCGAAGGCGGACCTCGCCGACCAGAACGCGCAACGGGTCGTGGTCAAGGTGAAGATCGACCACGGCGATCCGGGGCAGATGTGCCCGCAGGTGATCCGCTACGCCGTCCTGCCGGTGAAACTCGCCGAGCCGATCGGGCCGCGGACCGTCGTCCTGGAAGCGGGTTGAGATCATGTGCAACCCCAAGACGGCCTCGTTCCGTCCTAGCCACATGAGGTACTTAACGAATGTCATCGGCCTTGGCCTGATCGTCGTTGCGGTATCCGCTTGCGGGGCGCAGAACCAGGCAGCGGAACCCGCGGCCGGACCCGGCAGCGGCACCCTGAGTACCGTGCCGCCGTCACCGACCGCGCCTTCTTCGTCCCCGGCGCCCGCGCCGGGGAGCAAACCGGGAAGTCAGCCGGGTGTGCCCGGCGCGCCGCGCCAGGAAGTCCCGGAAGGCAGCACCAAGCTGCCGGACAAGCAGCTCGACGCGTCGGCGCTGCCCGCGGACTACCCGCGTGAGGTGTACACCAGCAACGGCGGGACCATCCTGAACGTCCGCGGCCAGGAAGGCGGCTGCGGGCACGCGACGGCGGAGGCCGCGCAGCAGGACGGGACCAGGGTCACCATCAACCTGACCGAACTGAAGGGCCAGACCGGCCAGATGTGCACCATGGACATCCGGCATCCGGTGATCTCGGTGGCGCTTTCGGCGCCGCTGGGGGAGCGGACCGTGGTGCTGAAGCAGATGCGGTAACGCTCGGGCGCGCTCTGACGTCCCCTGAACGTGCCAGGAATTCCGTGAAGGCCTCCTTGAGGGACCCAGAGTCCCTCAAGGAGGCCTTCACGGAATTCGGCAAGCGGTGAGTGGCCTTCACGCGCGTCCGCTGTGACCGCAGCTGCGGCTGGGGCGAACGTGCCGATCACCGAGTCCGTGAGGCCTCCTTCCCTACCCTGAAATTCAGGGTCCCGGCAAAGTCGCATAACCGCTGGTGAGGTGAGTAGGTGGCGAGTGACGATTCGGGTTCTGGTGACGGGTGAGGGCTCGTCACAGTGGCCCGACACAAGGGGTGGGGGGGGGGGGGGGGGGGGGGGGGGGGGGGGGGGGGGGCCCCCCCCCCCCCCCCCCCGCCCCACAACCAACCCCCACAACACCAAACAAAGACACAAACAACCCTACGC
>NZ_JBIUAQ010000006.1:145692-293576 GCF_044547565.1 Amycolatopsis sp. NPDC052450
TTGTGTGTTGGTTGGGGTTGGTTCTTGTTGTCCGACTGCTTTTTGGTTTCGCTTGCATATTTTTTTACTAATAAACCTCCCACCCCAACGACCCCCATCAAGAACCGCACATCGAGCCATCAATCAGACATTTCACCGCTCGAAAGTGTCCCTTGTGGACGTTCGGAGGCTTGACGCATGCCTCGAGTAGCTCACGCCCCTGAACCGAACAGCGGTTTTGCGACTTTTGCCGGGACCCTGACCCTCAAAGTGGTGAAGGAGGCCTCTACGTGCGCCATGAAAGGTCCTTTCCTTGCAAAATTCGCAAGGAAAGGACCTTTCATCTCACCGGAAGCTGATCTGCAGCACCGGTTCCGACGTGGCCTCGAAGAAGTCGTTGCCCTTGTCGTCGATGACGATGAACGCGGGGAAGTCCTCGACCTCGATCTTCCAGACCGCCTCCATCCCCAGCTCGGCGTACTCGAGGACGTCGACCTTCTTGATGCAGTCCTGCGCGAGCCGCGCGGCCGGGCCGCCGATCGAGCCGAGGTAGAACCCGCCGTGCTCGTTGCACGCGGCGGTCACCTTCTTGGACCGGTTGCCCTTCGCCAGCATCACCAGCGAGCCGCCCGCGGCCTGGAACTGCTCGACGTAGGAGTCCATGCGGCCCGCGGTGGTCGGCCCGAAGGAACCCGACGCGTAGCCCTCGGGCGTCTTCGCCGGGCCCGCGTAGTACACCGGGTGGTCGCGAAGGTACTGCGGCATCTCTTCGCCCGCGTCGAGCCGCTCGGCGATCTTCGCGTGCGCGATGTCGCGGGCGACGACGAGCGGGCCGGTCAGCGACAGGCGTGTCTTCACCGGCAGCTGCGAGAGCTGGGCGCGGATCTCGGCCATCGGACGGTTGAGGTCGACGTTCACGACCTCGTCGGACAGGTCGTCCTCGGTGACGTCCGGCAGGAAGCGGGCCGGGTCGCGCTCCAGCTGCTCCAGGAACACGCCGTCCGCGGTGATCTTCGCCTTCGCCTGGCGGTCCGCCGAGCACGAGACGGCGACGCCGACCGGGCAGGACGCGCCGTGGCGCGGCAGGCGGATCACGCGGACGTCGTGGCAGAAGTACTTGCCACCGAACTGCGCGCCGATGCCGAACTGGCGCGTCATCTCCAGTACCTGCTGTTCGAGGTCGACGTCGCGGAAACCGTGGCCCAGCTCGGAACCCTCGGTGGGCAGGTCGTCGAGATAGCGCGCGGAGGCCAGCTTCGCGACCTTCAGGTTGAACTCCGCCGACGTGCCGCCGACGACGATCGCGAGGTGGTACGGCGGGCAGGCCGCGGTGCCGAGGCTGCGCAGCTTCTCGTCGAGGAACTTCGCGAGCCGCTTCGGGTTCAGGACAGCTTTCGTTTCCTGATAGAGGAACGTCTTGTTCGCGCTGCCGCCGCCCTTGGCCATGAACAGGAATTCATAGCTGGGGTCGCCTTGGCCGTCTTTGTGATAGAGCTCGATCTGCGCGGGCAAGTTGGTGCCGGTATTGCGCTCATCCCAGAAATTCACCGGCGCCATCTGCGAATAGCGCAGATTCAACTCCTGATAGGCCTCGAAAATGCCTCGCGACAGCGCGCGCTCGTCGTCGGCGCCGGTGAGCACGCCTTCGCCGCGTTTGCCGATCACGATCGCCGTGCCGGTGTCCTGGCACATCGGGAGGACGCCGCCGGCGGAGATCGCCGCGTTGCGCAGCAGGTCCATCGCGACGAACCGGTCGTTGCCGCTGGCCTCGGGGTCGTCGACGATCGCGCGCAGCTGCGCCAGATGCGACGAGCGCAACAGGTGCTGGATGTCGGTGATCGCGGTCTTGGCGAGTTTGGTCAGCGCTTCGGGCTCGACCTGGAGAAACTTCCGGCCCGCGGCCTCGACGACCTCGACACCTTCGGTGCCGAGCAGCCGGTACTCGGTGTGGGTGTCCTTCGCGAGCGGAAGGACTTCAGTGTGCTGGAACGTGGTGGGCGCCACTGCGCGGGCTCCTTTGCCGGCATCGGGAACCCGCCCACGGTACTAGGCGGGTCCCGAGTGACCGGCGTCACGTCCGGGGTGAAGGTGAGGAGAATGCAATTCGCATCCCGCATTTTGTCGCCGGGCCCCACAAATTGGTTCGGGAGGCCGGGCCCACCCCGACGGACCCGACCTCCCGGGGAAAGCGATCCGGGCGCGAACACCCGACCGCGAAGACTTATTACCTGCTCGACGGTCTCGTGACGCAGGTCATAAGTCAACGCTGCCGAACGGGTGTTGCTTTTTCCGCGTCGAAAGGGGTTGTGGCATTACGAAGCGTAGGCGCGCAGGCGGTCCGCTCGCTCACCCTGACGCAGCTTCGACATGACCTCTCGCTCGATCTGCCGAACGCGCTCACGGGAGAGCCCGAAGTGCTTGCCGATCTGGTCAAGCGTGCGCGGCTGGCCGTCGTCGAGGCCGTAGCGCAGGCGGATCACCTGGGACTCGCGGTCGTCCAGCGTCGCGAGCACGCGGCGCAGGTCGTCCTGGAGCAGACCGGAGATCACGGCGCTCTCCGCGTCGGTCGCCTCGGAGTCCTCGATGAAGTCACCGAGCGGGGCGTCCTCCTCGGTGCCGACCGGCATGTCGAGGCTCACCGGGTCACGCGAGTGGTCGAGCAGGTCGGAGATCTTGTGCGCCGGGATACCCGACTCGGCGGCGAGTTCCTCGTGGGTGGCGTCCCGGCCGAGCTGCTGGTGCAGATCACGCTTGATGCGGGCCAGCTTGTTCACCTGTTCCACCAGGTGGACCGGCAGCCGGATGGTGCGTCCCTGGTCGGCCATTCCCCTGGTGATGGCCTGGCGGATCCACCAGGTGGCGTAGGTCGAGAACTTGAACCCCTTGGAGTAGTCGAACTTCTCCACCGCGCGGATCAGACCCAGGTTCCCCTCCTGGATCAGGTCGAGCAGCGGCATCCCCCGGCCGGTGTAACGCTTCGCGAGCGAGACCACGAGGCGGAGGTTGGCCTCCAGCAGGTGGTTCTTCGCGACGTGGCCGTCACGCACGAGGGCGGACATCTCCGAACGCCGCTTCGGCGTGAGGCTTTCGGCCGTG
This sequence comes from Amycolatopsis sp. NPDC052450, assembly GCF_044547565.1. NCBI lineage: Bacteria > Bacillati > Actinomycetota > Actinomycetes > Pseudonocardiales > Pseudonocardiaceae > Amycolatopsis > Amycolatopsis sp. NPDC052450. The sequence goes on from NZ_JBIUAQ010000006.1 coordinate 148,768, forward strand.
TCCAGCATGTGCTGGGCGAAAACGCCCGCTTCGATGCGCTTGGCCAGCTCGACCTCGTCGGCGGCGGACAGCAGCGCCGTCTTGCCGATTCCGTTGAGGTACACGCGAACGAGGTCCGCGGCCGGGCTCTGTGCGTCGAGGTCTGCTGCTGCATCGGTGAACGCCCCCGCGATCACCGGCTCCTCGGTGGACTGCGCCGGGATACGGCGCTCGCGAATCCCGCGCGCTTCGCGTTCGAGAGTCTGGACTGACATTCTGCCTCCCCGGTCACGGGCTGAACGTGCGGTGTGTCCGCCGGATCCGCCTCGGCGTAGCAGGCCCTGTGGAAAACCCGCTACTCCTCGTCGGCCCAGCTTGGCTGGACACTTTGCTCAACGCCGGGAGGTCCGAAAACGTTCCCGGCCGCTACAGAGGAGACGGGTGGCTGACCTGGGGCGTTGCTCCACCAACCCTGAGCTTTTCCTGAGAATGCCCGTGCCCGGGAGAAACAAACGTGGTCTAGACCTCTATGAGGAGGGTGAACGGACCGTCGTTCACGCTCCGGACCGCCATCATGGCCCCGAACCGGCCGGTTTCGACCCGGGCGCCACGTTCGCGCAAAGCGTCGACCACGGCCGTCACGAGCGGTTCCGCGACCTCGGGCCGGGCGGCCGCCGTCCAGGAAGGACGGCGGCCTTTGCGGGTGTCGCCGTAGAGGGTGAACTGGCTTACGACAAGCAATGGAGCGCCGGTAGTGGCGCAGGATTCCTCTTCGCGAAGTATGCGAGCTTCGTGCAGTTTGCGAGCCATCGTGGCGGCTTTCGTCACGTCGTCGTCGACGTGTATTCCCAGCAGCACCAGCAAACCCGGCTCTTCGATGGCGCCGGTCACCTCGTCGCCGACGGTCACGCTCGCTTCCGTGACCCTCGCCACCACCGCCCGCATCAGGCGGCGGGGAGGAGCATGCCGTGGCGGACCAGTTCACGGACCACGGGAAGCGCGGCTTCGGCCAGCTCCTCCGGTTCGAGTCCTTGAGCGGCCGCCAGCAGCACGATCAGGTCTTCCAGCGGCAGCGCGCCCTGGCAGCCGGCGAGCAGCCTCGTCGCCAGTTCGTCGACTTCATGCGACCAGCCGGGGCCGTCGGTGCGGTGCAGCCGCTGGACGGTCGTGGCCCAGCCCTCCTCGCCCGGCTCGGCGACACTCTCCAGAAGGACGCTTTCCGGGACGCGGAATCGGACATCGAGGAGCGAATCGCCGTTGGCGCGCAGCCATTCCACCCGATCCAGCCAGTTCGCCGCCTCCGCGCCCAGCGGATCGTCGTAGGCCTGGCGAAGGTCCTCGCACACGATCGTCGGCGTCGCGCCGTCCGCCCGGCGAAGGGTGACGAAGCCGAAACCGATGCCCTGGACGTCGTTCTCGGCGAACCAGTCGAGCCAGGCGCCGGATTTCGCGCGGCCTTCGGGGGACCGGGGATCGATTCCGGCGTCCCGCAGCCACGTGCCGACGTACAGGCCCGGATCCGCGATGTCCCGCTGGACGAACCACGCGTCGGTCTCGGCGGGCAGCCAGCGGGTCACCCGATCGCCCCAGTCCTCGCCCTTCACGTGCAGCCACGACGCCAGGAGCTGGCCGGTGCCGCCGTCATTGAGGAACCCGGGCAGCTGCCGCACCACGAGCGCGCTGGCGTCGTCACCGGCGAGACCGGAGTCGCGGTAGGTGTAGTCGACGCGCGGCGGGCCGACCACGAACGGCGGATTGCAGACGATCTGGTCGAACCGGCGCCGCGCGACCGGCGCGAACCATTCGCCGCGCACGAGTTCGACGTCCAGTTCGTTGAGCCGGAAGGTGGCCGCGGCGAGGGCCAGCGCGCGGGCCGAGACGTCGGTCGCGGTCACCTTCTTCGCGTGGCGGGTGGCGTGCAGCGCCTGGACGCCGTTGCCCGTGCCGACGTCGAGCAGGCTGCCGACCTCGCGGCGGCTGGCCGCCCGGATCAGGCTGAGGGACGCGTGCCCGACGCCGAGCACGTGGTCCTCGGGCACGCTCTTGCCGAGGACGTCGGCGTCGAGATCCGAAACGACCCACCAGGAGCCTTCGTCGTCGCCGTGCGGGCGCACGTCGAGCCCGGCCCGGTAGCCGTCCGCGGCGGGCATGAGCAGCGTCGCGGCGACCGCGTCATCGAGGGGCAGTGGCGCGAAAGCGGCCTCGACGTCCTTCTCCGGCTCGGTCGAACCCAGCAGGAACAGGCGGATCAGCGTGCCGAGCTCACCCGCGTCGCGGGTCGCGCGGTAGGCGAGTTCCGGTTCGCCGCGGCCGAGGGCGGCGTGCGCGGAGCCGAGGGCGCCGACCACGCCGTCGGTGTCGTACCCCGTCCGGCGGAAGGCGTCCCGCAGCCTCGCGCAGACGTCGTCGGACAGGTCGGGGAGGGCGGCTCGTGTGCTCACGGTGGGTAATTGCGACGGATCGGGTGCGACGGGGCATCTGCTCACGATGAGTAATACTGCCAGGATGAGGTGGTGAGCCTCGAAAGTGTCCTGGCACCGCTGCAGGCGGCGCTGCCCGGATTGGAAGACCTGTACATCGACCTCCACCGGCATCCGGAGCTGTCGTTCGCCGAAACCCGCACCGCCGCTGAACTGGCCCGGCGTCTGGAGGCCGACGGTTACGAGGTGCACACCGGCATCGGGCGCACCGGCGTCCTGGGGGTACTGCGCAACGGCCCCGGCCCGAAGGTGATGCTGCGCGCCGACATCGACGCGTTGCCGGTCGAAGAGAAGACCGGCTTGCCGTACGCGAGCACCGCGCGCGGTGTCGACGCCGACGGCCGCGAAGTCCCGGTGATGCACGCCTGCGGGCACGACATGCACGCCACCTGGCTCTCCGGGGCCGCGTCGCTGCTCGCGTCCGGCCGCGAACACTGGTCCGGCACGCTGATGGTCGTGTTCCAGCCGGGGGAGGAGGCCGGGGACGGCGCCGCCGGCATGGTCCGCGACGGGGTCTTCGGGCCCGCCGGCAAACCCGACGTCGTACTCGGCCAGCACGTGGTGCCCGGTCCGGCGGGCTGGGTGCTGACCAGGCCGGGCGTGATCATGGCGGCCACGGACGCGCTCCGCATCACGTTGCACGGCCGGGGCGGGCACGGCTCGCGTCCCGAGACCACGGTGGACCCCGCCGTGCTCGCCGCGTCCGTGGTGCTGAAGCTGCAGACGATCGTTTCGCGGGAGATCCCGGCGACCGAGTCGGCGGTGGTGACCGTCGGCTCGCTGCACGTCGGCACCGCGCACAACATCATCGCCGACCACGCCGTCCTCGAGGTCAACATCCGGTCGTTCGACCAGGCCGTGCGGGAGAAGGTCGTCGCGGCGGTCGAACGGATCGTCCAGGGTGAGGCGGCCACCGCGGGCGCGCCGAAAGCGCCGGAGATCGAGCGGATCGGCGCGTTCCCGGTCACCGAGAACGACGACGCGGCCACCGAAGAACTCACCGCCGCCTTCCGCGACCACTTCGGCGAGGGCCGGGTGATGCCCGCGCCGCTGGTCACCGGCAGCGAGGACTTCAGCGAGTTCGGCCGCGCCGCCGGCGTACCTTCGGTGTTCTGGCTGGTCGGCGGCCTGGAAGAGGGCAAGGTGATCGCCGCGATGACCGCCGGTCGCTTCGAACAGGACATTCCGTCGAACCACTCGCCGCTCTTCGCGCCGATCCCGCACCCGACGCTTTCGGCCGGCGTCGAGACACTCGTGGTCGCCGCTCTGCATCGGCTCACCCACCCGGGTGTCGGATGAGCCCGGCGAGTGGGAGCATGGAAGCCGGAGGTGGTGCTGTGAACGCGCCCGCCCACGGTCCCGAACCGAGGGAACCCGCTCCGGTGCTGATCACCGAAGCCGCCCCGTCCTACGAAGACCAGCTCGCCAAGCGGAAGCGGAAGTACATCATCATGATGTCGTTCCGCATCCCCTGCCTGATCCTCGCCGGGATCTTCTACGAGACCTGGTGGCTCGCGCTGGCCCTCATCGCGATCTCGATCCCGCTGCCCTGGATCGCCGTCCTCGTGGCCAACGACCGGCCGCCTCGCAAGAGCGAGAAGGTCAACCGGTACGAGGCCGAACCGACGCGGCTCGAAAGCGGCGGTCATCGCGTCATCGACGGCGGCTGACGCGTTTCGCGCGTGCAGTCGCGTGAGATGAAAGGCCCCTTCATTGCAAATTTTGCAATGAAGGGGCCTTTCATCTCAGTTTTTCGGCTGCGTTTCACGGGCGGCTACGGCTGCGGCCCGACCTTCGCCACCGCACGCGCTCCCAGCCGGGTCCCCGCCCGAAGGACCTCCACGGTGGACTCGCCGCGAAGCCACGCCGCCAGCACACCGGCGTCGAAGGCGTCCCCGGCGCCGGTCGAGTCGACGCACTCCGCGGGCTGCGCGGGCACCGAGGTGATGACGCCGCTCGCGTCCACCCAGCTGGCGCCGTCGAGGCCGGCGGTGACCACGACCTCACCGACGTAGTCCAGCAGTTCCTTCGCCGCCTCGGGATCACTCGACCCGGTCAGCGCGACCAGTTCGCTGGTGTTCGGCATCAGCAGGTCGACGCCGCGCACGTCGTCGAGGAAGGCCGCCGGGTCGGTGATCAGCGTCGCCGCCTGCGGGTCGACCGACGTCGTCAGCCCGGCCTTCTTCGCCGCCGCCAGCGAGGCGAGCGCCGCGGGCCGTGAAGACGGGTACAGCAGGACGTAGCCCGAGAGGTGCAGGTGGCTCGCGCCGCTCAGCGCCGCCTCCGTGATGTCGGAAGGGCTGAACCGCGCGTTCGCGCCACGGTCGGCGAGCATGCTCCGCTCACCGGCGCCGTCGACGAGCACCACGACGCAGAACGTCGGTTCTTCGGGATCGACGGCGAATTCGCAGCGGACGCCGGCGGCTTCCAGTTCGCCCTTCACCATGCGGCCACCGGAATCGTCGCCGATCCGCGCGACCAGCGTGGTCTCCGCGTCCTCGGCCCGCAGCCACAGCGCGGTGTTCGCGCCCGCGCCGCCGCTGGTGAAGTGGACCTTCGCGCGGATGTCGCCACCGTGCGGGATGGGGCCTTCGTGCCGCGCGACGACGTCGAGGCCGACGTCGCCGACGACCACGATGCCGCTCATGCCGCGGTCCCGGCGAGCGCGACGGCCACCTCGGTGGCCAGTTCCGCGTTGGAGAGCACCAGTGCCTCGTTCGCGTCGAGGCTCACCCCGTCGCTCGCGGTGTGGAAGTGCTCCAGCAGTACCGGCGTGACGTCCTTGCCGTGCACGCCTCGCGACTTCAGCAGCTCCAGCCCTTCGGCGAGCAGCCGGTCGTGCAGCTCTTTGTCCATTTCGGACGCTTCGGGGATCGGATTAGCCAGCAGCACACCGGAATTCGCGTGCGCGCGATGGGCGGAGATGACCGAGGCGGCCTGCGCGGCGTCGTCGACCCGCCACGGCACCTCGTAACCGGAGGAGCGGAGGTAGAACGCGGGGAATTCGCCGGTGCGGTACCCCAGCACGGGTACCGAGTTGGTCTCCAGCACTTCGAGTGTCGCGGCGATGTCGAGCACCGACTTCACCCCGGAGCAGACGACCGTGGTCGGCACCTTCGCGAGTACGCCCAGATCAGCCGAGACGTCCCAGCTCCGCGCCGCGCCCTGGTGTACGCCGCCGAGCCCGCCGGTGGCGAACATGCCGATCCCGGCCGCGGCGGCCAGCGCCGCGGTGCTCGCGACCGTCGTCGCCCCGGACCGGCCGAGGCCGACGGCCGGGCCGATGTCGCGCAGCGACAGCTTGTCGAGGTCCGCGCCGGGCGCGCAGACGCGTTCCAGCTGCTCACCCGAGAGGCCGATCAGGGGGACGCCGTCGAGGACGGCGATGGTCGCGGGGACGGCGCCGCCGTCGCGCACGACCTTCTCCAGCCGCCGGGCGACGTCGAGGTTGCGGCCGGGCGGGAGGCCGTGGGAGAGGATGGTGCTCTCCAGTGCGACGACGGGATCACCGGCGGCGAGGGCGGAGGCGACCTCTTCGTGAAGGGACAGTTGCGGAGTCACGAACGAACATCATCGGTGATGTGGGTCCGCGTCACGCCATCGGGTCAGTTCGTTCGCGAGGTTCTCCCGCGCCTTGCTCTCCCAGCGTGCCCGCGCGATGTCGCTGCGGTACAGCCGCGGCCGGGCCAGCAGGTTCTCCAGCACGGCCGAGCGTCCCGTCCGCCACTCCTCGTCCGAGTAGATCGAATACTCCGCCCGGACACCGTTCGCATACTCCTCGTAACGCTCCGGCGTGGCGCCGAGGATCGCGAGGTCGGCGTCGAGCAGCGCCGTGGCGAGGAGGTCGTCGTCCGGGGCGGAGTGGTGGATCGTGCCGAGGACGAGTTCCCCGGCGCGCTCGACGTCGGCCCGGGGGACGCCGGCGTTGGTGAGCTCCGCACGGGTCCAGGCCGCGCTCGCCCGTTCGTCCTCGCCGGGGCGGGCGTCGTAGACGACGTCGTGCGTCCAGGCGGCGATGGCGACGAGTGCTCGCTCGCGGGAGCCCAAACCAAAGGCGACGGCGAGGTCCCCGCTGTCCCGGGCGACGGCCTTGACGTGCCGGAGATCGTGGTAGTGGCGATGCGGCTCGGCGTAGCGGGTTTCGAGGTCGTTCCACGCGACGGCGGCGATCAGGTGATCGCCGCCGAGCCTGGTGACGGCGGTGGCCCAGATCATGCCGGGAACACCCAGCGAGCCGGAGATCCCGAGAAGTCCTTTTCCAGCATGCCGAACACCTTCCGTGGCCGGACCCGGATCGACGCGTTCGAAGCGGGGTCGAGCATGTCCATTCCGTACGTGGTCTTGTGTTTGCCGTTCACGGCGTCGGGAAACGTCAGTCGAAGATCCCGCGTGCTTTGGCCACCTCGTGGAGCCAGCCCTCGAGCTGCGGCTCCCACTTGACCCGCTCCAGCGCGGCGTGGTCGACCTTGAACAGGCCGAGGAACTCCTGGCCGCGCCCGCCGAACCCGCCGCTCTTGGACACCCGGACCCGTTTGGTCACCTCCAGCACGACCTGCGTCTCCGAGGGCGAGGACAGGAAGGTCACCGCCACGGAGGTGAAGACGGGCGCGAACCGCGGTGAAGGGGTGAAGCGGATCTCCTGGAAGAACGGGAGCTGCTGGATCGCGCCGTTGATCCGGCCGCGTTCCAGCACGGCCTCGCGGAAGACGAAGCCGATCCGGCTGAAGGCGTCCAAGATCCGTTTCTGCGCGGGCAGCGGCTCGATCGCGGCGCCGTCGACGTCGACCGGGTCGGTGACGGAGTTCGCGATGTCGAGGCTGGTCTGGAGGCCGACGGCCATCCCGTTCAGCGGTTTGCCGAAGATGCTGGAGATCGGCGTCTCCCAGGGCAGGGCCACCTCGAACGGGAGGCGGATCTGCTGACCCGGCGCGATCCGCTCGCTGCCTGCCAGCTGCTGGACGCCGAACTCGAGGTCTTCGACGCCGGGGCGGCGTTCGTCCGGCAGCGTGACCCTGGCGAGCAGCTTCACCGAGAGACCGTTGATCTCTTGATCGACTTCGCCGCCGAGCAGCAGGACCTCGCCGCGCAACGGGCGGCCGGGGGAGACCGTGCGGTCGAGCAGCCGGGCGTCGATCTTCGCCCCACCGGAACCGAACGTCGCGAGCACCTTCGAGAACATGGGCGAGATCCTGCCAGGTCGCCGGTGTGCGCAGGAGGATTTGGGGCATTATGGAGGGGTGAGTACACAGACCCTTCCGAAGCCGGATACCCGTCCCGAGGGCACCGACAGCACCGACGACGACGCGCCGAAGATGTTCCACTACGTGCGCAAGAACAAGATCGCCGAAAGCGCGGTCATGGGCACGCACGTGGTGGCGCTGTGCGGCGAGGTCTTCCCGGTGACGAAGTCGGCGAAGCCCGGTTCGCCGGTCTGCCCGGACTGCAAGAAGATCTACGACGGTCTCAAGCCGGGCGACTGACGCCTGACCGTTGTCCGAAACCGGACAAAATCTGAAAATCCTTCACATGGTGGCTGCCCGTCCCGGTTTTCGCTGGTAATTCATTACCGCCAGCGAAACCCCGCCGGGACGGAGCCTTCATGCGTAGAACCGGGATCGTGCTCGCCATCACCGCGTTGGTCGCGGTGTTCTCACCCGCCGCCCAAGCCGTCACAGGCTGGACCACGGTCGGCTCGGACAACGCCCGCCCGCTCGACGAGGGCCAGGGCCTGGCCACCATCGAACGGCCGTCCGGGACCAGCTACCGCTACACCGGGATCGCGACGGTTCCGGTGAACCTCTCGTCGCAGGGCTGGAACCACGTCGGCGATCCGGGCTCCGCGCAGGGCTGGTACGTCGAGCCGTACCAGCGTGACGACAGGGGCGCGAAGCTCTTCCGCGTCGAGTCGCCAAACGGGACGTGGGCGAACTACACGCACACGCTGGAGTCGTGGGAAGCGAACAACAACTCGTTCGCCGCAGTGACCCCCGACGCCCGCTGGCTGGTGGCCGGTGAGTGGGGCACGATGGACCGGCTCCTCGTGCACCCGATGCCCGGCGTCGCGCACACGAATCCGTCGGCGAACCTGCCGTACGCGTCCGCGATCCGGCTCGACAAGCCGGTGCGGGACATCCAGGGCTGCGACTTCGTCACCGCGACCCGGCTGCTGTGCGCGTCCGACGACCCCGAGGGCTCGCTCTTCGGGACCACGAAGCCGCTGCTGCAGGTGGATCTTTCCGGCGCGCTGTCCGGTTCGGACGTGACCGGGCGGGTGACCTCGCTGGGGCAGTTGCCCCTGAAGAGCACCTGCAGCGGGAACTTCGAGACCGAGGGCGTCGACGTCGCCGCCGACGGGATGCTGCGGGTCGTGGTGCTGTCGCCGTCGTGGTGCGTGGCGTTCGACAGCAAGACCTGGCGGTTCCGGAAGGCGTGACTCGCGTGATCAGACGCGTAACTCGCGTGCTTGAAGGCGTACCTGCTCCAAGCACGCGAGTTACGGCTTCGATCACGCGAGTTACGCGTTCCGTCACGCCTGGGTCTACGCGGTCGGCTCCGGCGTCAGCGCCTCGGAAGCCGGGGCCGAAGACCGCCGGGCGTCCTTCTTCGCGCGGCGCTTCTCTTTCCGGGTTTCGACCATCGTGTAGAGCGTCGGCACGAGGATCAGCGTCAGCAGGGTCGAGCTGACCAGGCCGCCGATGACCACGATCGCCAGCGGCTGGCCGATGAACCCGCCCTGGCCGGTCAGCCCGAGCGCCATCGGGACCAGCGCGAAGATGGTCGCCGCCGCGGTCATCAGGATCGGCCGCAGCCGTCGCCTGCCGCCTTCGACGACGGCGTCGGCGACGCTCATCCCCGAAGCCCGGTACTGGTTGATCAGGTCGATCAGCACGATCGCGTTGGTCACCACGATGCCGACGAGCATCAGCATCCCGATCAACGCGGGCAGGCCCAGCGCGGTCCCGGTGGCGAGCAGCAGCCCGATCGCGCCGGTCGCCGCGAACGGGATCGACACCAGCAGGATCAGCGGCTGGAGCAGGCTGCGGAACGTCGCAACCATGATCAGGTACACGATCGCGACCGCGGCCAGCAGCGCGAGGAACAGGTTCCCGAAGGCCTCCTGCTGGTCCTCGCTGACGCCGCCGAGCTTGTACGCCGCGCCGCCGGTGAAGTTCAGCCCGTCCAACTTGGACTGGATGGCCTTCGTGGTGGCGGCCAGGTCCGCGCCGGTGTTCTTGGCGGTGACCGTGGTGCTCAGCTCGCCGGAGGTGCGGTGCACCGCCGCCGGGCCGTCCACTGTGGACACGTTCGCGACGGAGTCGAGCCGGACGACGCCGGTCGCGCTCGGGATAGGCAGCGCCTTGACCGCGTCGACCGACACCGGGGCGGTGCCCGCGCGCAGCACGATGTCCGTGCGCTGACCGTCCACCGGCAACTGGGTCACCGTGCGGCCGGCGATGGCCTGGTTCGCGATCTGGCCGATCGTGGTCGCCGAAAGCCCGCTCGCGGCGGCCTTGGCGGCGTCGACCTCGACCTGCACCCGCGGCGAACCCTGCGCGAGGTCACTGGTCACCTCGGTCAGGTCCGGCACTCCGGACAGGGCCTGGCGGACCTGCTCGGCGGCGGGCTTCAACGCCGCCTCGTCCGGTGCGGTGACGGTGATCGAGACCTGGTCCGAGTTGAACCCGCCCGCTTCCGCGCCGATCTTGACCTCGCCGAGCTCCGGCTTGTCGAGCTTGCCCCGCAACCGCTCCGAGAGCGCGTCGAGGTCGGTGTCCTTGGCGACGGTGACCTGGATGCTGGTCGCCGTCCCGCCGCCTCCGAAGAAGCCGCCCCCGCCGATGCTCACCTGGTAGGTCTCGACGGCGGGTTCGGCGGCGAGCGCCTGCTCCACCGCGCCGGCTGCCTTCTCCTTGGCCTCGGAACTGGTGCCGGGCGGCAGCTTCTGCGAAAGGCTCAGCGTCGTCGAGCCGGACTGGTCGAGGAAGTTGGTGTTCAGCTGCGACGCCAGCCCGACCGTGCCACCGAAGATGATCAGCGCCAGCAGCACCACGGTGACGCGGCGGCGGGTGGCGAACCGGATCACCGGAACGTACCCGCGCTGCAGCAGCCCGCGGCGTTCCTTGTCCTCGGCGGCTTGACGCGTGAGCTCGGCTTCCTGCTCGTTCGCCGGGGTCTTCGGCGGCTTGAGGAACCAGTACGCCAGCACCGGCACGATCGTCAGCGACACCAGCAGCGACGCCAGCAGCGCCACGGTGACCGTGATCGCGAACGGCGAGAACAGCTCGCCGACGAACCCGCCCACGAAGGCGATCGGCAGGAACACCGCGACCGTGGTGAGCGTGGACGACGTCACGGCGCCCGCGACCTCGCGCACGCCGTCGAGCACCGCGCGCTCTTTTTCCTCGCCGTACGCCAGATGTCGTTTGATGTTCTCCAGCACCACGATCGAGTCGTCGACCACCCGCCCGATGGCGATGGTGAGCGCGCCGAGGGTGAGCAGGTTCAGCGACAGATCGCCGGTCCACAGCGCCAGCAGCGCCACGACCACCGAAAGCGGGATCGACACCGCCGTCACGAGCGTGGACCGCACCGACAGCAGGAACAGCAGGATCACCACGACCGCGAACGCCAGCCCCAGCAGGCCTTCGGTGGTCAGTCCGCTGATCGCGTCCTTGACCGGGGTGCCCTGGTCGAAGACGACGCTCATCTCGGCGCCGATCTTCTTCGACAGCTCGGGCAGCTTGTCCCGCACCGATTCCGAGATCGCGACCGCGTTCCCGTTCTCCACCATGGTGATCGAGAGGCCGAGGCTCGGCTTGCCGTTGGTGCGGGTGATCGACGTCGGCGGCGCGAATCCGGCCTGGACGTCGGCGACGTCACCGAGCTTGACCGCGACCGGCTTGCCCGCCGCCGCACCGGGGCGCGATGCCGGCGTCGCGGCCGGTGTCAGGTAAAGGTTCTTGATCGTGTCCACTGTGGTCGGTCCGCCGCCGACCTGGACGGTGAGCGTCTTGTCGCCTTCGGTCAGCGTCCCTGCCGGGACGGCGGCACCGGCGGTCTGCAGCGTCGTGGCGATCGACGACGGGTCGACACCCGCGGCGGCCAGCTTCGCGTAGTCCAGCGCGATGGTCACTCGCGGCTGCCGCGCGCCGGTCACGTCTACCTCACGGACGCCGTCGATCTTGCGCAGTTCCGGCGCGACCTCCCCGGTCAGCGCGGGCGCGAGCGCCTGCGGGTCGCCGGTGGTCCCGGCGGCGAGCAGCACGACCGGGAGATCGTCGGTGGACCCCGCCGACACCGACGGCTCGCTGTTCTGCGGCAGCCGTGCCTTCAGCCCGTCGACGACCCGCTGGATCTGCCCGACGGCCGCGTCGATGTCCGTGCCGAACTCGAACTGCGCGGTGATCCGCGACAGTCCCTCCGACGACGTCGAGCTCAGCTCTTCGAGCCCCTTCAGGCCCTGCAGGCCGCCTTCGAGCGGCTCGGTGACCTGGCGGTCGACCGCGTCCGGTGACGCGCCCGCGTACGGCGTGATGATCTGCGCCTGCGGGAACTGCAGTGACGGGAACAGCTGCTGCTTCAGTTGCGGCAGGGCGAAGGCGCCGAAGCCGATCACCACCAGGGCGAGCAGCCCGATGAGACTTCGGTTGCGCAGGCTCAGTCTGGCCAGCGTGGACATGGCGGGATCCCCCAGGAATAGCTCGGGACGGGCGGGTTACCGCGAGCTTTTCATGGCGGAGGGTGGACTGGATTCACACCACGGGTGGAACCGGAGTACGACTTCGGGATGAGGTTTCACCCCGGCCGCGCTCAACTTCGCCGTTCTGTCACCTGATCGGCTTCGCTCTGCGTTTCTTCGTTCACGGATTGTTCCGGTTCGCTCTCGTCGTTCTGGCGGGGACGGCGGAGCGGGACGGTCGTCCGTTCCCACAGTTTGCGGCCCTCTTCGGCGCGGATCCGTTCGCTGGCGCGTTCCATTTCGAGCCGCCGCCATTTCCGGCGCTGGCGTTTCGTCGCCTTGGCGGGCCACAGTTCCTGGATCGCGCTGTTGAAGTACGCGCCGAAGACGACCGCGAGCCCGATGAAGAACATCAGCAACAAGAACGCGATCGGCGCGGCGAGCGCGCCGTAGGTGTAGCCGGTCTTGGTGATCCAGTTCAGGTAGATCCGCAGCCCGATACTGGAGAGCAGGAACACGACCATGGCGAGCATCGCGCCCGGCAGCCCGCGGTGCCACGGCAGCCTGCGCGGCAGGGCCAGCTTGTACAGCGTCGTCAGCGCCAGCACGATCATCACGGCCAGCACCGGGTAGTACAGCGTGCCGACCCAGTAGGACACCGTGCCGCGCCAGTCGGTGGGGAAGAACTGGGGGAGCAGATCCGGGCCGATCGCCAGCAGCGGCAGCCCGACCACCAGGATGACCAGCCCGGCCAGGTACAGCAGGAGCGCGAAGATCCGCTGCCAGACGTCGTTGCGGACGCCGTACTGGTCGTGCGCCACGGTGATCGCGTCGACGAACGACGACATCGCCGACGAACCCGCCCAGAGCGAGATCAGGAAACCGACCGAGACGATCTCACCCTTGCCGACGAACAGGATGCTGTTCACCGTCGGCTCGATGATGTCGTGGACGGCGTTGTCGCTGAAGATCGTCTTGCTGAAGGTGATGATCCGGTCGTGGACGGCGGTCACGACCTCCTGGCCGAACCAGTCGCCGACGAAACCGAGGCAACCGAGGAGACCCAGCAGCAGCGGCGGGAGTGACAGCGTCTGCCAGAACGCGGCTTCGGCGGCCTCGGAGAAGATGTTGCCGTCCCACGCCTTGCTGAGCGTGCGGCTGAGCAGGCGCAACGGACCCCTGCGGCCCTTCGCGACCTCGGCGGCCGCATCCGGACGGCCGTTCTCCTCGCTCATGCAGCTCCTCCGCCGGCGCCGAGCGCCCTTGACGGTGTCCAGCATGGTCCATGCTGCGGCATTCGGCTCGTCACCCCTGGGTTTTCGGGTGAGTAACCCGACAACGGGGGTGGCGCTTCCGGCGTTCCATGGGCGCGGCAGGTAGTCTCTTCGAAGTGCCCTCACCTCAGGCGCCGGCGTCGCCGCCGGATACCCAAGTGGGGGTTTTCGCTTGTGACAGGGCGGATGACCAGGTGTTTTCGGGTGTGGGAGGAGGGGACCGGCATGGCGGAAACGGTTGAACGCGATCGGGGCGAGCTGGGCGCGCCTCCCGCGGCGAAGGACAGCACCGCCCGGCCGCTGCGTGCCTGGCAGCGGCGAGCGCTGACGAAGTACCTGACGAAGAAACCGAAGGACTTCCTGGCCGTCGCGACGCCGGGCGCGGGGAAGACGGTGTTCGGTCTCCGGATCGCGGCCGAGCTGCTGAGCGACCGGACCGTCGAGAAGATCACCATCGTCGCGCCGACGGAGCACCTCAAGCACCAGTGGGCGGCCTCGGCCGCGGCCGCGGGAATCGCGATCGACTCGAACTTCCGCAACGGCACCGGCGTCACCTCGCGGGACTACCAAGGTGTCGCGGTGACCTACGCGCAGGTCGCGGCGCATCCGACGCTGCACCGCGTGCGCACCGAGAACCGCAAGACCCTGGTCATCCTCGACGAGATCCACCACGGCGGTGACGCGAAGTCCTGGGGCGACGCGGTCCGCGAGGCGTTCACGCCCGCCGTCCGCCGTCTCGCGCTGACCGGGACACCGTTCCGCAGCGACGACTCGCAGATCCCGTTCGTCACCTACGAGCCCGACGGCTCGGGTTTCCAGCGCAGCAAGGCCGACCATTCCTACGGCTACGCCGACGCGCTCGCCGACGGCGTCGTCCGGCCGGTCGTCTTCCTGGCCTACTCCGGTGAGGCCTCCTGGCGCACGAGCGCGGGGGAGGAGTTCACCGCGCGGCTCGGCGAGCCGCTGACGGCCGAGCAGAACGCGCGGGCCTGGCGCACGGCGCTCGACCCGGCCGGCGAGTGGATCCCGTCGGTGCTGCAGGCCGCGGACACCCGTCTCGCGCAGCTGCGCGCCAACGGCATCCCGGACGCGGGCGGTCTGGTGATCGCCACCGACCAGGATTCGGCGCGCGCCTACGCCAAGATCCTGGAGCGCCTCTCCGGCCAGACCCCGACGGTCGTCCTCTCCGACGACCCCAAGGCGTCCGGGCGGATCAAGGAGTTCTCCGATTCGACCGACCGCTGGCTGGTCGCTGTCCGGATGGTGTCCGAGGGCGTCGACGTCCCGCGGCTCGCCGTCGGCGTCTACGCCACGAGCGCGTCGACCCCGCTGTTCTTCGCGCAGGCCATCGGCCGGTACGTGCGTTCGCGCAAACCCGGTGAGACGGCTTCGGTCTTCCTGCCGAGTGTGCCGGTACTGCTGGAACTGGCCAGTGAGCTGGAAGCCCAGCGCGACCACGTCCTCGGCAAGCCGCACCGCGAGAAGGAAGGCTGGGAGGACGAACTCCTGGCCCAGGCCAACCGCACCGAGGACGAGCCGGGCGAGGAGGAGAAGGCGTTCACCTCGCTGGGCGCCTCCGCCGAGCTCGACCAGGTCATCTACGACGGCAACTCCTTCGGCACCGCGGTGTTCTCCGGTTCCGACGAGGAGCAGGAGTACCTCGGCCTGCCGGGGCTGCTGGAGCCGGACCAGGTGCGTGCCCTGCTGCGGAAACGGCAGGAGGAGCAGCTCTCCGACGAGAAGCGGCGCAAGCCCAAGGCCGAGGAAGCCGCCCCGGTCGCGCGGCCGCAGTCGGTCAGTGAGCGGCTCGGCAGCCTCCGCAAGGAACTGAACGCGCTGGTGGGCGTGCACCACCACCGGACCAAAAAGCCGCACGGCGCGATCCACAACGAACTGCGCCGCGTCTGCGGCGGACCGCCGACCGCGATGGCTTCGGTCGAACAGCTCGAAGAGCGGATCGTCACCCTGCGTTCCTGGTGACCACTCCCCGCCCCGTGCAATGAAGGGGCCTTTCATAGCAAATTTTGCTATGAAAGGCCCCTTCATTGCACGGGGCACGCGTGAGCGGCGTCGTTAGTGTCCGAGGTACTGACTGCTTGTTCGGACGACTCGCGTGATCGGACGGACGCCAGGCGTGTCGTCCACCCAGTCACGTGAGCCGTCCGCTCAGTCACGCGAGGCGTCCGTTGGATCACGCGTGTCGTCCACCCGGTCACGTGTGATCACCAGCTCGGTCTAGCGAACGCGCCGGTCAGCGCGCCACGCCGCTGGCGCCGTCACGGTGAGTGAGTGGTGACGGTCACACCGTCAGCGAACCCGGACTTCGTACGGCTTGCTACGGCCACGTTGCCAAACCGTGTCCATTTGATGAGGCTTAATCGATTCAGCCGTCTTCCCCGGGACACATTCGGCGGCATATGTTGTCGCCCACAACATATGCGCGATGGTGCGACGGGTCCTCCAGGATCGCCGCCCGCGAGCAAGATCGGAGAAGGAACGAGGATGCGCAGCAGAACCCTTACCCTCCTCGCCGCGACGGTGGGCGCCGGCCTGGTGCTTTCCGCCTGCGGTGCCAACAGCGCCGACTCGGGCAGCGGCAACTCCTCGCAGTCCGCGCCCGCCCCCGGCGGTGCCGCCGCCGGCGGCAAGGTCGGCGTCATCCTGCCGGAGACCGCCACCTCCGCGCGCTGGGAGTCCTTCGACAAGCCGTTCCTGACCAAGGCGCTCAAGGACGCGGGCTTCGACGCCGACGTCCAGAACGCCCAGGGTGACGTCCAGAAGTTCACCACGCTGGCCGACGGCATGATCGCGCAGAACGTCAAGGTCCTGATCATCGCCGCCATCAACGGCGAGGTCGGCTCGGCGGTCGCCCGCAAGGCGCAGGCCGCGGGTATCCCGACGATCGACTACGACCGCCTGAACCTCGGCGGCAGCTCCGACTACTACGTCTCGTTCGACAACGAGAAGGTCGGCCAGCTGCAGGGCCAGGGTCTCGCCGACGCGCTGAAGGACAAGAAGGGCGCCGAGGTCGTCATGATCGAGGGTGCCCCGACCGACAACAACGCGACGCTGTTCGCCAACGGCCAGAAGTCCGTGCTGCAGCCGAAGTTCGCCGCCGGCGACCTGAAGCTCGTGCGGGAACAGGCCATCGACAACTGGGACAACCAGAAGGGCGGCCAGACCTTCGAGCAGATCCTGACCGACAACAAGGGCAGGGTCGACGGCGTCGTCGCCGCGAACGACGGTCTCGCCGGCGCGGTCATCACCGTGCTGAAGAAGAACGGCCTCAACGGCAAGGTCCCGGTCACCGGCCAGGACGCCACCGCGGACGGCCTCATGGCGATCCTGCGCGGCGACCAGTACATGACCGTGTTCAAGCCGATCAAGGAAGAGGCCGAGGCCGCGGCGAAGCTCGCCGTGCTGCTGGCCAAGGGCGACAAGGCGGGCGCCGACGCGCTGGCCACCGGCAAGGCGAAGGACCCGAAGGGCAACCGGGAGGTCAAGTCCGTGCTCCTCGAGCCGAAGATGACCACCAAGGACGGTGTCAAGGAGGTCGTGACGCAGGGCTACGTCAAGGCGGCCGAGATCTGCGGCGGCGACCTGGCCGCGGCGTGCACGCAGCTCGGTATCTCCTGATCCGTTAAATCCAGACAACCGGGCCGGGGCGCTTCTCGGACACAAGCGCCCCGGCCCGGTCTCCAGCCGGGAGAATTCGAGAACCCCCATGAGCGAACCCATCCTCGAACTGAAGCAGCTGAACAAGAGCTTCGGGCCGGTCCACGTCCTCCACGACGTGGACTTCAACGTGCGGGCAGGCGAGGTCACCGCGCTGGTCGGCGACAACGGTGCCGGAAAGTCCACTTTGGTCAAGTCGATCGCCGGGATCCACGGCTACGACTCGGGCACGGTGAAGTTCCAGGGCGAACCGGTGAACATCCACGGCCCGCGTGACGCCGCGGATCTGGGGATCGAGGTCGTCTACCAGGACCTCGCCCTCGCCGAGAACCTCGACATCGTGCAGAACATGTTCCTCGGCCGGGAACGCGGCAGCAAATGGCTGCTCGACGAGGCCAGCATGGAGAAGGCCGCCCGCGAGACGCTCGCCTCGCTTTCGGTCCGCACCGTGAAGTCCGTCCGCACGCCCGTTTCGGCCCTCTCCGGCGGGCAGCGGCAGACCGTCGCGATCGCCAAATCCGTGCTGTGGGACTCGAAGGTGGTGCTGCTCGACGAGCCGACCGCCGCGCTCGGTGTCGCGCAGACCCGTCAGGTGCTCGACCTCGTCCGCCGCCTCGCGGAGCAGGGCCTCGGTGTGGTGCTGATCAGCCACAACATGGCCGACGTCTTCGAGGTCGCCGACCGTATCGCGGTGCTCTACCTCGGCCGTCTCGTCGCCGAGGTGCACACCAAGGACGTCACCCACGGCCAGGTCGTGGAACTGATCACCGCCGGCCGATCCGGCGACCTCGGCCTTGCCCGCCCCGAAGCCGCCGTCCTCTAGAACCAGGCGAGAAAGAACCGGAAATGACTGAGACACCCGCAAAGCCCGCCTCGCCGGAGGGGGGCAAGCCGTCGTCCGCCGCGCTCAACCCGTCGGCGGCCATCACGGATTTCGGCATCGACACGACATCGATGTCAACGCGCGAGGCGGTCGGTGACTACTTCTCCCGGCTCAAGGCGGGGCAGCTGGGTTCCCTCCCGGCACTGCTCGGCCTGCTCGTGCTGGTGATCGTGTTCGCCTCGCTGTCGGACACCTTCCTGACCATGAACAACATCGCGAACCTGATGGCACAGGGCGCCGGCAAGGCGATCATCGCGATGGGCATCGTGTTCGTCCTGCTGCTCGGCGAGATCGACCTGTCCGCGGGCACCGCGTCCGGCGTCACCGCCGCCGTCCTCGCGATGCATTACGTGCGCAACGGAAACCTGTTGGGCGGCATGGGGAACGGCGTGTTCATCGCGTTCCTCGTGGTGCTCGCGATCGCCGCGCTGCTCGGCGTGATCCTGCGGATCTGGGCGGGTGTCGGATTCGCCGTGCTCGCCATCGCGCTGGTGCTGTCGGGAGCCGCGGCCAACCCGTGGATCGAGATGGTGCTCGCGATCAGCGTCGGTGGCGCGATCGGTGTCCTCACCGGGTTCCTCGTCTCGAAGATCGGGATGCCCTCGTTCGTCGTGACGCTGGCGCTCTTCCTCGCCTGGCAAGGTGTGATCCTCCAGTTCATCGGTGAGGGCGGCACGCTCGGCATCAGCACTTCGGACGTGTTGTTCAAGGTCGCCAACGGCAACCTGTCCACCGTGGGCAGCTGGATCCTCTTCCTGATCGCGGCCGGCGGTTTCGCCGCGGTGTCACTGGGCCAGCACTTCTCCCGGCTCAAACGCGGTCTGGTCACCCAGCCGACGCCGATGGTGCTGTTCAAGGTCGGCGCCATCGGCGTGGTCGCCGCGATCGCGACCTATCTGCTGACGCTGAACCGCGCGCCGAACCCGAACATCGTGATCTCCGGCGTCCCGTACGTCGTGCCGATCGTGCTCGGCCTGCTGGTGCTCGGCACCTACGTGCTCAACCGCACGCAGTACGGCCGCCACATCTACGCGGTCGGCGGCAACCGCGAGGCGGCCCGCCGCGCCGGTATCAACGTCGAGAAGATCCGCGCCTCGGTGTTCGTCATCTGCTCGGCGGTGGCGGCGATCGGCGCGATCGTCTACTCGTCGAAGGTCGGTTCGGTCGACCCGCAGGCCGGTGGCCTCAACACGCTGCTGTTCGCGGTCGGTGCCGCCGTCATCGGTGGTACGTCGCTGTTCGGCGGCAAGGGCCGGGTCGTCGACGCGGTGATCGGTGGCCTCGTGCTGGCCGTCGTGGAGAACGCGCTGGGCCTGCTGAAGCAGTCGGCGGCGGTGGTCAACATCGTCACCGGTTTGGTGCTGCTTCTCGCGGCCACGGTGGACGCGCTGTCCCGGCGCCGCGCGGCTGCGTCGCCGCGCTGAGTCCGCATGGAATGATGAAGCCCGTGACCAGCACACCCGTTGCACGACCAGACGAGGTGCGCAGGCACAACCGCACGACCTTGCTCCGGTTGCTGCACGTCAGCGGCCCGAGCACCAGGGCGACCCTCGCCACCGAGCTGGGGCTCAACCGCAGCACCATCAAGACCCTCGTCGACGGCCTCGCGGAAGCGGGGGTCGTCGAGGAGCGGGTCCCGAGGCCGGGACGAGGGGCGGGCCGCCCTTCGCTCCTGGTCCTGCCGCAGCCGCACGCGGCGGTGGTGCTCGCGGTCGACCTCCAGGTGGAACACGTGGCGATCGCGCTGGTCGGGTTCGGCGGCCAGATCCTCGGGCGCAACAGCTGGAACCTCCACGGCCGCATGCGGGAGGCCGGCGAGGTGATCACGCATGTGATCGAGTCGACCGCCGTGCTGGCCGGCGACCTCGGTGTGCAGCCGATCGCCGCGGGGGTGTCCGTGCCCGGCGTCGTCCGCCGGGCCGACGGACACGTCCACGAGGCGCCCAACCTGCGCTGGACCGACGTGGCGCTCGGGGAACGGCTGGGCGGTGTGCTGCGTATTCCGATCCTGGTCGGCAACGACGCCGAACTGGGTGCCATCGCCGAACACCTGCGCGGCGCCGCGCGAGGCTCGTCCGACGCCGTGTACGTCTCCGCCGACGTCGGTGTCGGAGGAGGGATCATCGCGGACGGCTCGTCGCTGCGCGGCGGCGCCGGGTACGTCGGCGAGATCGGGCACATGGCGATTCGGCCGGGCGGCCGCCCCTGCTACTGCGGGTCCAGCGGCTGCTGGGAGACCGAGGTCGGCGAGGCGGCGCTGTGCCGCGCGCTCGGCCTGCCCGAGGACACCCCGCGCGGGGCGATCATGTTCGAACTGCGCGAACTGGGCCGAGACCCGCGCGCGGCCGAGGAGCGGCTCTCGGAGTTCGCGGAATGGCTGACGCTCGGCCTGGTGAACGTGGTCAACCTGCTCGGCCCGCAGCTGGTCGTGCTGGGTGACCTGCTCACCGTGCTGCCCGAGTCGGTCGTGAAGTCGGTGGCGGCCGAGGTCCGGCGGCGGAGCCTGGTCAGCCGGGCCGTGGGCGGGACGCAGATCGTGAGCTCGGCGCTCGGTGCCGACGTGAAGCTCCTGGGTGCGGCCGAGGCCGCCTTCGAGATGATCCTGGACACGGTTTAGGGGGCACGCGAGTGTCATGAAAGGGTCGTTCAGGACAAAAAACGTCCTGAACGACCCTTTCATGACACCGGTGGCGGCTTCACGAGGCCGGACAGCAGGGCCACCAGGGCGGCCAGGGCTTTCTCCTTCGCCGCTTCGGGGTCTTCGGCGTGCGCGATCATCAGCGCCGCCTCCGCGCAGGCGCTCAGCGTGAGTTGCGCCAGCTCCGGGATCGGCGCCTCGATCAGCAGGCCGTCCGCGGCGGTGGCTTCCAGGATTTCCGTGATCAGGCCCAGCCCGTACCGGTTCTCGAGCTCACGCCATTCCTGCCAGCCGAGGACGGAGACGGCGTCCGTGAGTGCGATCCGCACCACCTCGGGCCGCAGGCACAGGTCCAGGAACCGGCTCAGTACCCCCAGCGCCCCCGACCACGGATCCTCCGTCGCCCGCAGCACGGTCTGGAGTTCCTCGGTGATCTCCGTTTCGATCTGCTCGATCACGGCGCGGAACAGGCCCTGTTTGTCGCCGAAATGGTGGTACAGAGCGCCGCGGGTGACGCCGGCCGCCCGGACGATCTCGTCGGCGGGTACGGCGGCGTAACCCTGTTCGGCGAACAACGTCCGCGCCGCCGTGATCAGCGCGGCCCGCGTCGATCGCGATCGTTCGGTCTGGCTACGTCGTGGCGTGGGCACGCAGGAATTCCACCATCACGGCGCTCAACCGCTCCGGCTGGTCCTCCGGCACGAAGGCGTAGGAGTCCTCGATCGTCTTCAGTTCGGCGTTCGGCAGGACCCCGGCGAGCTTCTCGCCCAGCCACAGCGGGAAGTGCCGGTCTTCGGTCGCCCAGGCCAGCAGGACGGGTTTCCCGAAGGCGGGCAGCCGCTCGGCGGCGGTCAGCGTGTACCGGTTGTCGACGCTCGCCGTGAACCGGCGCAGATCATCCCGGATCTCCGCGCTCCGGCGGCTGGGCAGCAGGTACGCGTCCAGAACGTGGTCCGGGACCGGGTGTTTGGCCAGCCAGAGGAAGTCCGTCTTCGTCAGCAGCCACCGCCAGCGCAGCGCCTCGACCATCAGCCGGGCACCGCCGGGAATCCTGGCAAGCGTGCTCAGCCCCTTGAACATCGGCGGCAGGAAGCGCTCGAAGGAATCCGACGGGGTCAGCACGACCCGGCCCACCCGTTCCGGGCTCGTGGTCATGAGCAGCTGCGTGAGCGCGCCGCCGGTGTCGTTCGCGACCACGGTGGCGTCGGTCAGGTCGAGCACCTCGAGGAATCGCGCGATGAGCGCGGCGACCCCGGGCGGGCTCAGGTCCGCATGGGGGACCGGGATCTCGTGCGAGCCCAGCGGCCAGTCCGGGGTCAGGCAGCGGAAACCGGCGTCGGCGACCGCTGGGGCCACCTTCCGCCAGAGCAGGCCGTTGGTGAGCAGGCCGTGCACGAAGACCACGGGAGGGCCTTCGCCGCGATCGCGGTAGCGGACGCGGGCACTGCCGAGGTCAGCCATGTGCACCTCGCCGAGGAGGTCGCTGGTCGTCATGGCAACTAACATACATGCTGTCTGTATGTTTTTGAAGCCGCACGATGACCTAGGCCGCTCCTGAGACGCGCCCAATGTGGCATTGGGGACGCTCAGGGGCCCCAATGCCACATTGGGCGCACCGATCGAGCCCCAGGGTGCCAGGACTCCAGGACAAAAACAGGGCGGCCGGCGCGCTCCATGGGGAGCGGCCGGCCGCCGGGTGGTCGTGTACTGGTGGGCTACCGCTGAATGTCCGCGGACATTTCCTTGAGCTTCGTTTCGTGTGCGCGGGCGTGGTGACCACAGAAGAGCAACTCGCCACCGGTGCTGAGAATGGCCCGAACCTGGGCTGCAGCTCCACACCGGTCGCATCGGTCGGCAGCGGTCAGTTCGGGGCGGGTGAGCGTCGGTGAAGTCATTGGAGTCTCCCTCCGTCCCGGCACCGGTGGCCCGGTGCCATCGATCCAGCTACGACCACTTCGGCACTGATGCCGGCAACGTTCGTTCCCGGCCCCGCCGTGTTCGTGCTTCCACTCTTCCAGACGTTTGGCAGCCCGCAAGTGTTCCCGTGCGGGTGTCTCATTTGTCACTGGTAATTACCTCGTATGCCGTAGCGTAATCACGCAACGTAGGAGAAGACTCCCCGCCGAACCGTCTTTTCCCACGTCAGGCACCATGCAGGCGTGGGTATCGCAGTCGTCCGGAACCGTCTTCCGAGCGTGCCGGCGCCGGTCTTGTTCGTTCTCAGCGGAATTTCCATGTACGCCGGTGCGGCCGTCGCCGTAGGTCTCTTTTCGGTCGCCTCCCCCGCGGGGGTGGCCTGGCTTCGCTGTCTCGGGGCGGCGGTGGTCCTCCTGGCGTGGCGCAGGCCACCGCGCTCGGCGTGGACCGGGCGCACGTTCTTGCTCGCGGGTGCTTTCGGCGTCGTCACGGCCGGGATGAACGTGCTGTTCTACGAGTCGATCGCGCGGTTGCCGCTCGGCACCGCGGTCGCCCTCGAGTTCACCGGGCCCGTGGTGGTGGCGGCGTTCGGTTCGCGCACCCGCCGGGACGTCTTCGCGCTGCTGCTGGTGGCGGCCGGGGTGATCGCCATCGCGGACGTCCGGCTCGAAGGCAGCCTGCTCGGTGTGCTGTTCGCGCTGGCCGCGGCGGCCGCCTGGGCGGGGTACATCCTGCTCGGGAAGCGCGTCGCGGTCGGCGGGAACGGGATCGACGGGCTGGCCGTCGGGTTCGCCGTCGGCACCGTGGTGCTGTCGCCGCTGGCGTTCGGCACCGGTGCGGTGTGGGCTTCGCCACGTCTGCTGCTGTTGGGCATCGGGGTGGGCGTGCTCGCGACCGTCGTGCCGTACGCGCTCGACCAGGTGGTCCTGCGCAAGGCCGGGCGGGCGCGGTTCGCGCTGCTGCTGGCGTTGCTGCCGGTCACGGCGGGGCTGATCGGCTTCCTGTGGCTCCGGCAGGTCCCGACCCTGCCCGAGGCGATCGGCACACTGGCCGTCGTCGCCGGGGTCGCGCTGCGTTCGCCGGGGAAACGCGATGGCCCGGCGCCTTCCTGAGCGGGATACTGACCAGTCTGTGGCGCTTCGAGCACCAGGAGGACACGTGGCCGAGATCCGGCGGGCCGGTACCGTCGAAGAGATCGTCGCCGCCCAGCACCTGTTCGACGGCCCGGCGCAACGGGCGGCGTCCGAGAAGTTCCTCGCGGCGGAGGAGAACCATCTCCTGATCGCCTACGAGGACGGCGAACCCGCGGGGATGATCACCGGCACCGAGGTGACGCATCCGGACAAGGGCACCGAGATGTTCCTCAACGAACTCGACGTCAGCCCGGACTACCAGCGCCGCGGGATCGGCCGTGACCTGGTCGACGCGCTGGCCGGGATCGCGCGGGAACGCGGCTGCCGCGGGATGTGGGTCGGGGTCGAAACGGACAACGAGGCCGCACTGGCGACCTACGCCTCGGCCGGGGCGTCGAACG
The DNA here is from genome assembly GCF_044547565.1 of Amycolatopsis sp. NPDC052450. Taxonomy (NCBI): domain Bacteria; kingdom Bacillati; phylum Actinomycetota; class Actinomycetes; order Pseudonocardiales; family Pseudonocardiaceae; genus Amycolatopsis; species Amycolatopsis sp. NPDC052450. The sequence continues at coordinate 172,827 of NZ_JBIUAQ010000006.1, forward strand.
ACGGACCGTTCATCATGCGGTCATGGACGTTCGAAGACTGATGTCCTCCGGAATCGACGGCGACCGGACGGGGTTGTCCGGCCGCCGCTGGCTGCCCGGCGGCGAGCATCTCGTCGCCGTCGCGCGGGCCGAACTGCCGCAGAAGGACGGGCTCGCCGGGCCGTTCACCGCGCTGGCCGCCCTGCGCGCGGCGGGCTTCGACGTCGCTGGCCAGGACGAGGTCGCGGCGCTGGCGGGTACCACGCCGGAGGGCCTGTCGCGGGCGATCGGGACGCTGTCGGGCGGACGGCTCGCCGCAGTGCCCGCCACCGGGAACTGGGCGCCGCAGTCGGTGTTCATGCTCCTTGCCGCGTTGTGGCGGCTGCCTAGGGTCGCGTTGATCGCGGAGGTCGACCCCGCCGAATTCGGCGCCCACGACACGCCGGCGCGAGCGCTGCTCGACTACCTCGACACCGGTATCCCGCCGCTGTGGTCGTCCCGCTGGCGTCCGCCCGCCGGGCATTTCGTGCTGGCGACCGGGATGCGGATCGGCGCCGAAGGAACCCTCGTGTCCGTTATGGACGGTTATCCGTCCTTGGGGGACAACGGATTGCACGACCAGCCGGTGGAATGGATGGCCGCGGCGCTGAAACGGATGCTGATCGTGGTGGACGACGCCGACGCCGAGACCGCCCTCGGCGCGATCACGACGGCAGGTCTGTGGAGCTGACTTCGTCCTTCGCGAACCGTGAATGCCGGCGCCCGTAGAAGACGTAGATCAGCAGGCCGAGCAGCAGCCACGCGGCGAACCGCAGCCAGGTCATCACGTCCAGGTTCAGCATCAGGTAGAAGCACGCCAGCGCCGCCGCGATGGGCAGGTAGGGCGAGAACGGCACGGTGAACGGGCGCTCCAGATCCGGGCGGCGCTTGCGCAGCACCGGGACGGCCACGGCGACGATGATCATCGCCGACAGCGCGCCGATGCTGACCATGTCGGCGAGTTCGGAGATCGGCACGAACGCGGCCAGCGCCGCGATCAGCACGGCGCCGGCGACGGTCATCCGGTGCGGGGTGCCCCAGCGCGGATGCGCCGTGCCGAACTTCTTCGGCAGCAGGCCGTCGCGGCCCATCGCGAAGCCGATCCGGCCGATCGTCACCAGTTCCACCATCATCACCGACGTCAGCCCGGTGACCGCGCCGAGCGAGATCAGCGCGCCCACCCAGTGCTGCCCGACCCGGTCGAAGGCGTCGGCGAGCGGGGCGCCCGCGTCGATCTCGGCGAACGGCACCATCCCGGTCAGCACCAGCGAGACACCGATGTAGAGCAGCGCGCAGACCCCGAGCGCGCCGAGGATGCCGACCCGCAGATCGCGTTTCGGGTTCACGGTCTCCTCGCCGAGGTTGGCGAGCGCCTCGAAACCGGTGTAGGCGAAGAAGACGACAGCGGCGGCCGTCACCATTCCGGCGATTCCGTAGACGGACTGTTCGAGCCCGAGCGCGGCTTGCACGATCGGCTGATGCAGGGTGCTCGCCGTCTCCGCCGGTGCCTGCGCGGGCGGGATGAACGGCGTCAGGTTCTCGCCGCGGATGTAGAACACGCCGACCGCGAGGATCAGCACGCACACCGCGACCTTGACCAGCACGAGCAGATTCGTCACCCGCGCCGATTCCTTGATCCCGAGGACGGCGATCACGGTCAGCACGGCGATGATCGCGACAGCGCCGATGTTCACCTTCGCGTCTTCGCCGAACCAGTCGGGGGAGAGCCCCATCAGATTCGCGAGATAGCCGGACCACCCGCGTGACACGACGGCCGCGCCGAGGGCGAACTCCAGCAGCAGATCCCAGCCGATGATCCAGGCGAAAGTCTCGCCGAGGGTGGCGAAAGCGTAGGTGTAGGCGCTTCCCGCCGTCGGCACGCTGGAGGCGAGTTCGGCGTAACAGAGGGCGGCCATCCCGGCCACGACGGCGCCGAGCACGAACGAGAGCGTGACCGACGGGCCCGCGTGGGATTTCGCTTCGACCCCGGCGAGGGTGAAGATGCCGGTGCCGATGATGATGCCGACCCCGAAGCCGACCAGGTCCCGTCCGTGCAGACGGCGTTTCAGCTCACCGGAATCCTGCCGTTTCAGGACCTCGTCCACGTCCAGAGTTCGCCGCATGAAAGGTCACGCTAGAAGATCACCGACCACCTCGCAGATCGGTGCGCGGTCATCGTTCCAGTACGACGCCGTTCTCCTGCGCGAGGATCGCCGCCTGCACCCGCGACCGCAGGTCCAGCTTCGTCAGCACTCGCGAAACGTGCGTTTTCACCGTGGTCTCGCCGATGTGCAGCCGCGTGCCGATCTGCGCGTTGGACAGGCCACCGCCCAGGCACGCCAGCACCTCGCGCTCGCGTTCGGTCAGGTCCCCGAGCCCGGCGGGGACGAGGGAAGGCTCGCGCGTCCCCGCGGCGAAGGCGGCGATGAGCTTCCGGGTGACCTGCGGGGCGAGCACTCCTTCGCCCGCCGCGACCAGCTTCACGGCCTCGATCAGCCTCGCTGCCTCCACCGACTTCAGCAGGAACCCGGCCGCGCCCGCCCGCAGCGCGGCGTGGACGTACTCGTCGAGATCGAAGGTGGTCAGCACGAGGACTTCGCACAGCCCTTCCGCGGTCAGTTCCCGCGTGGCCGCGATGCCGTCGACGCCGGGCATGCGGACGTCCATCAGCACGACGTCCGGCTTCAGCGCCTTCGCCTGGCGGACGGCGGTGGCGCCGTCCGCGGCCTCGCCGACCACCTCGATACCCTCGGCGTTCCCGAGGATCATCATCAACCCGGCACGGATCGCGCCGTGGTCGTCGGCGACCAGGACTTTGACGGTCAAGACCCCTCCAGAGGTAGTTCGGCGCGGACCAGCCAGCCACCGCCGGACGGCCCGGCGGCGAGGGTGCCGCCCACCGCGGCGGCGCGTTCCCGCATGTTCAGCAGACCGAGTCCGGTCCCGCCGTCGTCGAGGCGGCCCGGCTGAAGATCATTGCGCACCTCGACGGTGAGCATGCCGCCGCGCGAGCGGATGTCGAGGACCGCGCGTCCACCGGGGGCGTGTTTCACCGCGTTGGTCAGCGCCTCCTGCGCGATCCGGTACGCGGTCAGATCGACCGCGGCGGGCAGCGAGGACGACGGGTCCGGCACGGAACCGAGCTCGACCTCCAGCCCGCTCGCCCGCGCCGATTCGACCAGTTTGGACAGTTCGGCCAGCCGCGCGGGCGCCGTCGGCTCGATCTCGGTGTCCGCGCGCAGCAGCCCGATCATCGCGCGCATCTCGTCCAGCGCGCTCACACTGTTCTCCCGCACCGATTCCAGCACCTTCCTGGACAGCTTCGGGTCGGCGGTGGCCATCGACAACGCGGCCTCGGACTGGATCGCGATCGCCGAAAGATGCCCGGCGATGACGTCGTGCAGATCCCGCGCCATCTTCGAGCGTTCCCCCGCGACGGCCGCCCTCCGGTCCAGTTCGCCGATCGTGGCCAGCTGGACCGCGTTCGCCCGTTCGTTCTCGGCGATGTCCCGCTGCTGCCGCACGTTCGCCGCCCACCACACCGGGGTGACGAGGAACGGCAGGAACGCGAACGCCACCAGGATCGCCGTCCGCCACTGCGAGGACAGGACGAGCGCCAGGCAGATCACCGCGAGTGTCCCGATCGCGGCGATGCCGATCATCACCCTGCTCGTCCGCCGCGAGCCGTAGAGCGTCGTCGCGTAGAGGAAGTCGGTGAAGACGACGAGGATCGGCAGCGAGGGACTGATCGCCACGTCCACGGCGACCACGACCAGCGCGCCGAGCAGCGCCCACGGGACCTTGCGGCGCAGCATCTCCAGCGCGCACAACGCGGTCAGCTCGGTCAGCCGGATCCACAGTGGCGTCGGGTCCGGGCCGTTGAGCAGCACCTGCGTGCCGCTCAGGTAGACCAGGACACCGATGAGCCAGGTGCCGAGCGCGATGACGAGGTCCTGCTTCCACAGCGGAAGGTGACTCAGGCGCGGGACCAACGTGGGCACCGCTCCATCCCAGCACACCGGGGCGGGCGGCGGGGTCCTACGAACTGATGACGATGCTCTCCTGCCCTTCACCGACGTGCCGGACCGCCGTCGGGGGCGAAGCTCGGAGGGTGAACAAGATCTGGGACTTTTTCGCGGAGAATCCGATGGCGGCGGTGATCGCCGCGGGGGAGATCGGTTTCTGGGTCGCCATCGGGGCCGGCCTGCTGGCCCGTTACCTGCTCCGGCTCAAGCGGACGAGCACCGTGCTGCTGGCCCTCACCCCGGTGATCGACATCGTGGTGCTGGTCGCGACGGTGCTCGACCTCCAAGGTGGCGGCAAGGCGAACTTCGTGCACGGCCTCGCCGCGGTGTATCTCGGCTTCAGCGTGGTGTTCGGGCCGTCGATGATCCGGTGGGCCGACGTGCGGTTCGCGCACCGGTTCGCGGGCGGGCCGCCCCCGCCGCCCAAGCCGAGGGGACGGGAGAAGGCCCGCGTCGAGTGGCGTGAATGGGGCAAATGCGTACTGGCGTGCGGGATCGCCGCGGCGGTGCTCCTGGGGCTGATCTTCCTGGTGGGCAACGGCGAACAGGTCGCGCCGTTGTGGGGCTGGTTGCCGCGGCTGGGGGTCGTGACAGCCATCTGGTTCGCCACCGGGCCGCTGTGGCAGGAGCTTTCACCCAAGAACGACGACCGGGTTTCGGAAGGGGCACGACGATGATCGAACTACTGGGGATCCTCCTGCTGGTGCAGGGCGGGGGAGGACTGATCAACCGGCTGCTGGGCAGTACGAATCCGAGCTGGTTCGTCCAGCTCCACCTGCTCCCGCCGGGGATGCACGTGGTGGTGAGCGCGCTGATGGTGGCCGCCGGAGCAGGGTTGCTGTTCGCCGAGCGCGCCCGCAAGCAACGCCGGCGCTCGTAGCGGGGATTACCATGGGGGCGTGGCCACCGGGCCTGTCGCGCTGTACACCGTTGTCGCCGTGGCGCCGTCGGTTCTCTTCTGGTGCGCGCTGAAAGTGCCCGCCGTGGTGCGCCGGTGGCGGCGGCGCCGGGAACCGGAGGCGCCGGGAGGGCCGCCCATCGAGAAGCTCGCCGCCGATCTCCGCCGGGTGCACCGGCTGCTGGCGGAACTTCCGTCCGGCGCTTCCGCCGTCCGCCGGTACGGCACCAGGCAGGCGTACGACGCGCTGCTCGTCCAGGCCTGCCGGGAGGTCGAGGTCGACCACCGGCTGGACGAGTTGCCGGAGGGCTTCGACCGCGCGATCGAACGGTTGCGCGTCGAGGAATCCCTGGCCGAGCGTGGGCTTTCGGTGTCCTGACGCGGGTTTTGTATCGAATGTATACGCGTGGCCGGGAGGCTCGCGGACATGAAGAGGCTGGGACTACTCGCTTCACTGCTGCTGCTGCTGCTGGTGTTCGCGTTCATCCCCGGGGTCGCCTCCGCCGCGGCCGCCTTCCCGAAGATGGACGCGGCCACGGTCGACGGCTTCCGCTGGACGTCCGGTTCGTCCTTCGACACCTACGGCGCCCGGATCGCCGCGCTGGAGAAACACCTCCCGCCGCGCGGCCTGCCGGAGATCCTGTCGTCGGCGAACCGGAAGGCGCGCCCGCTGTGCCATGGCACGTATCTCGCGGCGGCGCTGAAACCGGCGGGATTCTGCTGGGAGGACGCCAATGACGACAAGACCAACGACTGGATCCCGCAGGGGCTGACCGGTTCCGGCGACGCCGACGCGGCGACCGGGAAGGTCGGCGGGAAACGGGTCGTGGCGGCCTCCTGGCACACCCCCGGCGACACCATGGTCCGGCTGTCCTTTGTGGACGCCACCGGCCTCGGCTACCGGCACGTGCTGCTCGTGGAACCGACGTCGAACGACAACTTCGCCGTCGTGCAGGGGCACGGGCACGGGATGACCTGGATCGGGAACCGGCTGTTCGTCGCGACCACCGGGGGAGTGGTGCGGGTCTTCGACACGACGCACTTCTGGAAGGTCGACGACAGCTCCGGCGTCGTCGGGAAGGGCCCGGACGGCAAGTACCACGCGGCGTTCTACGACTACGCGATGCCGCAGATCGGCGCCTATTGGTATCCCGGCGGCGGAACCTGCACCAACGCCCCCGGGACGCGGCCGTGTCTCGCGACGATGTCGTTCGACCACAGCGACGGTTCGATCGTGACCGCGGAGCACATTCCGAATGCCGCGGGCGGCCGCGTGCTGAGGTGGCCGTTCGACCGCGCGACCGGCCTGCCCAAGGTGTCGGCCGACGGGACCGTGCACGCGAAGGAAGGATTCGTGTCGCCGGTGTGGGGCATGCAGGGAGCGGTGGCACGCAACGGGTACTTCGTGATGACCGGCGTGTGCCCCGAGTACGCCGGGGTGGCGGGCGACCACCCGTCGTGCCTGCACGGCGGGGTCGGCGGGACCTCGACGTCGAGGCTGAGCGGCCGGGCGCCGGTGAACTCGCAGAACCTGTCGTACTGGCCGGCGACGGGGGAGCTGTGGCTGATGAACGAACAGCTCCGGGAGCGGGTGACGGTGCACGTGCCGTGGACGACCCTGACCGGCAGGCCCTGACCCGGACCACCCAGCGGCCGTGGGGGGGGGGGGGGCGCGGGGGGGGGGGGGGGGGGGGGGGGGGGGGGGGGGGGCGCCGGGGGGGGGGGCCCCCCCCGCCCCGGCCGCCCCGCCCCCGCCCCCCCCCGCGGCCGTGTCGCGAAAGCCACTTTCGGGACGGTAGGCGTCGCGAAAGTGGCTTTCGCGACACGCCTTGGCATCACGCCACCTTGCCTCACCCCTCAATAACCGTCCTTACCACTCATGAGGTCCAGCACCGGCGATGTCACGTGATCGGAGGGACGGCACGCGTGATCTGATGGACGACACGCGTGACTGGACGGACGACACGACCGCGGCCGGGTTCCGCCGCGAGGCGTCCACCTGATCACGCGTGTCGTCCATCCCATCACGTGTGTCGTCCGTTCAGGCACGCGAAAGCGCCATCCGTGCACCTGCAGTAGGTACTTGTTGAGAGAGAATCGCCACTCACGACCCCCGGCACCGACCACGCCACCTTTGCTTACCCCTCAATAAGACACGGTCGGTTCCTGACCGGCCTGACCAGTCACGAGATCAAGGGGCGAAGTCCCAGCGCGTGGCGCCGTGCGGTTCGCCGCCGGCCACGCCGATCGCGCGGCGCAGGGTGAGGCGGTACAGGTACCAGGGCGGCGGTCCCGCGCTGGGCGCGCTGAAGGGGGCCGTGAGCGCGTCGCCCTCCACCGACGCGGGCCAGCCGCCCGTCCGGTAGACCGCCGCCACCCGCTCCAGCGTCGCCGGGTCGGTGACCCGGTACCCCTCACCCTCCATCGTGAGGTCGATTCCCCGCAGGCGCACCGAAACCGCGCACGCTGGGTTCGCGGCAAGGTTGCGGGACCGACGGGTGCCCGGCCCGCCTTTGAAGTACAGGGCGTCGTCCACCCAGACGGCACCGACACCCGCCGAATGCGGGCGTCCGCCGGGGCGCACGGTCGACACGAAGAAGGTCAGGTCGGCCGTGGGCGTGTCTTCGGCGAGGATGTCGCGAGGGCGGCTCCACGGCAGCTCCGCGGAGCCGTAGCGGTCGAGGTTCCTGGTCGAAATCGGGTTCGTCGTCATACCCACGCGTCGAACGGGCGAGCCGCGATTCGACACCGGACGCGAAAAACCCCGCCACCGAACGGTGACGGGGTCTTCCGTGACGTGAACCTGGGATCAGTCCAGGTAGTCGCGCAGCACCTGCGAACGCGACGGGTGACGCAGCTTCGACATCGTCTTCGACTCGATCTGCCGGATGCGCTCACGGGTCACCCCGTACACCTGGCCGATCTCGTCGAGCGTGCGCGGCTGGCCGTCGGTGAGGCCGAACCGCAGCCGCACCACACCCGCCTCACGTTCGGACAGCGTCTGCAGCACCGACTGGAGCTGGTCCTGCAGCAGCGTGAACGACACCGCGTCGACCGCGACGACGGCCTCGGAGTCCTCGATGAAGTCACCGAGCTGCGAGTCGCCCTCGTCGCCGATAGTCTGGTCGAGCGAGATCGGCTCGCGGGCGTACTGCTGGATCTCGAGGACCTTCTCCGGGGAGATGTCCATTTCCTTCGCGAGCTCTTCGGGGGTGGGTTCGCGACCGAGGTCCTGCAGGAGTTCACGCTGTATGCGGCCGAGCTTGTTGATGACCTCGACCATGTGCACCGGGATACGGATGGTGCGGGCCTGGTCGGCCATCGCGCGGGTGATCGCCTGACGGATCCACCAGGTGGCGTACGTGGAGAACTTGTAGCCCTTGGTGTAGTCGAACTTCTCGACCGCGCGGATCAGACCGAGGTTGCCCTCCTGGATCAGGTCCAGGAACGCCATGCCACGGCCGGTGTAGCGCTTGGCCAGCGAGACCACGAGCCGGAGGTTCGCCTCCAGGAGGTGGTTCTTCGCCCGCTCACCGTCGCGCACGATCCACTTGAGGTCGCGCCGCATCTGGGTGACGAGTTTCTCGCCCTCCTCCTCGGCGTTGCGGACGCGTTCGGCGGCGTAGAGCCCGGCCTCGATGCGCTTGGCGAGCTCCACCTCCTCCTCCGCGTTCAGCAGGGCGACCTTGCCGATCTGCTTGAGGTACGCGCGGACCGAGTCGGCCGAAGCGGTGAGCTCGGCGTCCTTGCGGGCCTGGCGAAGCGCCTCGGACTCTTCCTCGTCCCAGACGAAGTCCGGGTTGTCGGAGGTCTTTCCGGCGTTCTTGTCGGCCGTCGTGCGGCGCCCGCGCGGGGGCGTCTCTTCGACGTCCTCCTCGGACTCCGCGTCCTCTTCCGTGTCCTCGGTGACCGTCGCGTCGACGACGTCCACCTCGACCTCTTCCAGGTCGGACAGATCCGGGGTTTCGAGGTCGGCTTCGTCGAGCTCTACCGGACCGTCTTCCGGATCGCCGTCTTCGGTCTTGGCGCCCTTGGTGGTGGGTTTCTTGGCCGGAGCCTTCTTCGCCGGGGCCTTCTTCGCGCCTGCCGCCTTGGCGGCGGTCTTGCGCGCCGCGGGCTTCGCCGCGTCGGTGGCTGCCTCGTCGGCCGGCTCGCCGGCTGCGGTCGCTGTCTTCGTCCCGCTTCGGGTTGCGGTTCTTGCGGCTGCCACTTACGCCCTTTCGCAGCGGTCGATCATGACGAGCCGAGGCGTGATGGTCTCGGCTGCCTCAAACTTCGGGGAACACCCCTCGGCCTGCGGTTTCCCTCGTTCTCGTGGGTGCCGCCGCCGGGGGCCGTGTTCCATTGTAACGACGATACGTGACAGCGTCGCGGCGCGGACCACCACCCGGCGGGCGCGACACGCCGTGCGACCCGCCGAAGTGACATCCGCGGCGCGGATGTCAGCGTGGGCGCGTCAGTGCTCGATGCCCTCCGCGGCGGCGGCCGCCGCGCCGACGATGCCCGCGTTGTTCTGCAAGGACGCGACGATCACCGGCGTGCGGATGTCCAGCAGCGGGACCCATTTGTGCGACTTCTTGCTGACCCCGCCGCCGACGATGAACAGATCCGGCCAGATCAGGTTTTCCAGCACGGAGAGATACCTGTTCACCCGTTCCGCCCATTCGGGATACGAGAGGTCCTCGTTGTCCTTCACCGACGCCGCGGCCTTCTTCTCCGCGTCGAAACCGTCGACCTCGATGTGGCCGAACTCGGTGTTGGGCACGAGCTTGCCGTCCTGGAAGACCGCGCTGCCGATGCCGGTGCCGAAGGTCAGCAGCGCCGTCACACCGCGTTTCGCGATCGGGTCGCCCCAGCGGATCTCGGCCATCCCGGCGGCGTCGGCGTCGTTGAGCATCGCGATGTCGTCCACGCCGCGGCCGAGGCGTTTCGCGAACAGGGCGTCGGCGTCGGTGCCGATCCATTTGCGGTCGATGTTCGCCGCGGTGCGCGCGACACCCTTCTTGACCACCGCGGGCAGCGTGACGCCCACCGGGCCGTCCCAGCCGGCCTGGCCGGTGATCTCGGCGACGACGTCCGCCACCGCCTCCGGGGTCGACGGCTTCGGCGTGTCGATGCGGATCCGGTCGCCGATCAGCTGTCCCTCCGCCAAATCGACCAGCGCGCCCTTGATCCCGCTGCCGCCGATGTCGATACCGAAACCTCGGGTCGCCTCCACCACGGACGTGGTCCCTTCTCGCACGATTCAGAAGCCTGCCTCGGAGACTTTAACCGGATGTGGTGACATGGCGGACGTGGGAGTTGACGAGACGTTGCTGAAGAGTGTCGCCGAGCGTGTCGCGGGCGAGGCCGCCGAACTGGTCCGAGAGGCCTGGACCGGGATGAACGCGGGGCGCGAGGTGCGGGTGGACACCAAATCCGCCGACACCGATGTGGTGACCGCGGTGGACCACGAGTCGGAACGGCTGGTGCGCGCCCGGCTCGCCGAACTGCGGCCCGACGACGCCGTGCTCGGCGAGGAGGGCGGCGGGATCGCCGGCGACGGGGTGACCTGGGTGGTCGACCCGATCGACGGGACGGTGAACTTCCTCTACGGGCTGCCGTGGTTCGCCGTGTCGGTGGCCGCGCAGGTCGGCGGGGTGTCAGTGGCGGGCGCCGTCGTCGAACCGGTCAGCGGCCGCCGCTGGACCGCCGCGCGCGGACAGGGCGCGTTCCTCGACGGGCGGCGGCTGTCGGTCAACGCCCCGCGGCGACTCGACCTGACCCTCGTCGGCACCGGGTTCGCCTACAAGGTCGAACGGCGGACCAAGCAGGCCCGGTTCGTCGCGGAACTGGCGACCAGGGTTCGGGACGTGCGGCGCAACGGGGCCGCCTCGCTCGATCTGTGCGCGGTCGCGGCGGGCTGGCTGGACGCCTACGTCGAACACGGCCTCGGGCATTGGGACTGGGCCGCGGGGGCGCTCATCGCCGCCGAGGCGGGCGCGCGAGTGTCGCTGCCGGGGGAGGACACCGAACTGGGGCCGGACGCGACCTTCGCGGTCGCGCCGTCGATCGAGGCTCCGTTGCGTCAGGCGCTGCTCGACTCGGGTGTGGGCGCTATCTGAGCCGGTCCGGCACACGCTATGAAGGACGCTTTCATTGCAAATTTTGCAATGAAAGCGTCCTTCATAGCGCTTGAAAGGGGTGTCAGCAGGGAGCTTCGCGAGCGGCCTTCAGCAGCGTCTGGTCGATCACCGGGGCACCGCCGCCCGCCGACTGCTCACCGCCGCCGCTGCCCTGCTGCGCCTTCGACCACCGCGTGAGCTGGTCGAGCACCTGGCGCGCTTCCGCCTTCGGGCGGACGTCGCCGAGCAGGGTGCCGGTGGTGAACGTGACCGAGGCGTCCTTGCGGTTGTCCTTGACCAGTTCGGCGCACGGGACCACCAGGCTCAGCGTGCGGGCCGCGGCCGCGCCGTTCTCGCCGAAGCGGATCTGGCCGCGGCACTTGGCTTCCGCGTTCTTGTAGGCCGGGTCGACGTCCGGCTCGAGCACCTGGGAGAAACCGAGTTCCCGGAGCGTGCTGGTGACGATGCCGCCTTGGCCGCGGACCTGGGATCCGTTGAGCACCTGGACGGCGACCTTGTCCGGCGGGACCGGCGCCCGGTCGTCGAGCCCGTCGTGCGCCAGCGGCGTGTAGGTGACGCCTTGCTGCGGGACGGGCGGCGGATCGCAGCGGATCTTGGCATCGATGTCGGCGTTGCTCGCCACGACGTTCACCCAGACGATGACCGCGCCGAGTGCCATCACGCCGATGACGATGAGCGCGGGCAGCGGCTTGCGTTTGCGATACGGCCTCGCCCCGCGGTCCCCGATGCCGTTCCCCGACGCCACCTGCCAGTCCCTTCCCCAAAGCCCGGATCCCCGGACGGTGCTTCATCTCACCATCGTGTCCGATCAGCCTATGCGTTGTGGCGAAGGCGATCGGCGCGGGCCTCCGGATAGCACCACGCGATGGCCACTCCGGGCAAGCGGCCGGGCCCAAGGGGTGAGGTACCCGACGGAGGCGCAACCCATTCGGACGACAGGCGTCTTGACAGCAGGGTTCCCCCTGTTGGGTGACGTAATCCCGGCTATGTCTGACTCGTTGCAGAGCCGGTATCGACGTGAGCTACCCTTCGCGGGCTCAGGCGGCAGTAAGAGGCGCAAAAGAGAGACCTCGCTCACTGCCCAGCCGGGCACAAACAGGGGCGCTGGGACGTTAACCAGCGGCACGAAGGACTCACGAGCCGCGCGCTCTTGGGTCCGGGCCATCTGACATCGAAAGCATCGCAGGGGTGAGGGACAAATGGCGACCGACTACGACGCTCCGCGCCGCAGCGAAGCCGACGAGCTGGCCGAAGACTCGTTGGAAGAGCTCAAGGCACGGCGCAACGAAAACCAGTCCGGCGTCGTGGACGTCGACGAGGACGCGACCGCCGAGAACTTCGAGCTGCCGGGCGCGGACCTCTCCGGACTTTCCGGGGAGGACCTGACCGTCAAGGTCGTGCCCAAGCAGGCCGACGAGTTCACCTGCTCCGTCTGCTTCCTGGTGCACCACCGCAGCAGGCTGGCGGAAGAGAGTGGCGGACGGCTCATCTGCCGCGACTGCGCCTGAGCCTACGGGCACAGGGGACGGCGCGACAGGGGTTTCGGGGTTCGAACAGGAATAAGGGGGCCGGCCGAGTGGCCGGCCCCCTTTCCTGTGCTCAGGACTTCGAGGCGGTCTGCCGCAGCAGTGCGGCCACCTTCTCCGGATGCCGGGTGCTGAACAGCCAGTACGGCGTCGGGTCTTCGGGGTCGGTGAGCCAGACCCGCACGACCGGGCCGACCCAGCCCCGGTGCAGCACGAAGGCCGCCGGATCGGCGTCGCGGCCGAGCGCCTTGCGCTTCGCTTCCTTGTCGATGACGTCGACGTCGCCGACGAACTTGAGCGGCAGATGCGCGTCGCGCAGCCACAGCTCCGGCTCGGCGCCACCGGTCACCCGGACGCGGGACCGGCCGAGCGAAACCATCAGCGCGATCACCGCGGGGATCAGCACCACGTACGGCAGCCAGCCGCGGAGCCCCGGATAGCCCATGTCGATCTCCGCCGCCAGCAGCCCGCCGCCCAGCAGCGGCAACGGCCAGCCCCACCACGGGACGTAGAGCCGCTCTGAATGCTTGACGGCGCCGCCTTCGGCCGTGTTCACGCTTTCACCCACGCCTTCAGGGTAGTCTCGCCGCCCGTGTCCACCGTTCAGGTACTGCTTTCCCGGATCGATCCTTCGGTCCCACTCCCCGCCTACGCGCGCCCCGGCGACGCGGGCGCCGACCTCGTCACCACCTCGGATCTCGTGCTCGCGCCCGGCGAACGCGGCGTCGTCGGAACGGGCGTCGCGATCGCGCTGCCGCCCGGGTACGCGGGCTTCGTCCACCCGCGCTCGGGTCTCGCCGCCCGCGTCGGCCTCTCGGTCGTCAACACGCCGGGCACCATCGACTCCGGGTACCGCGGTGAGATCCGCGTCTGCCTGATCAACCATGATCTCTCCGAGAAGGTCGTGCTCACCCGCGGCGACCGGATCGCGCAGCTGGTCGTGCAACGGGTCGAACAGGCCGACTTCGTCGAGGTCGCCGAACTCGAGCCGTCCGAGCGCGGCGAGGGCGGGTATGGCTCCACGGGCGGACACGCCACACTGGGAGCCGGAGCCAGGGAAGGAACGGAGAACTAGTGGGGATTTTCGGACGCAAGCGCGAGGCCAAGCCGAGCGGACGGCACGCCGCGCCCGAGGTCGAAGACCGTCCCGGTGACGACGGCGCCGACGAGATCGAGTCGCAGCTGTCGGAGACCTCCGACGGCCCCTTCGACCTCGCCGACGCGCCCGAGGACGGCATCCCGAGGATCGACCTCGGTTCGGTGAAGGTGCCGGTACCCGACGGCTCCCAGGTCCAGGTCGAGATGGACCCGGAGAGCGGCGGCGTCCGCGCGGTGCACGTCGTCACCGAACAGGGCCAGATCACCGTGAGCGGCTACGCGGCACCGCGGTCCGGCGGCCTGTGGAAGGACGTCAGCACCGAACTCACCGAGCAACTGCGCGCCGACGGCGCCAAAGTCTCGGTCGGCATGGGGGAATGGGGCCTGGAGCTGTCCGCGATCGTCGGCGACGTCGCACTGCGGTTCGTCGGGGTCGACGGGCCCCGCTGGATGCTCCGCGGCGTCATCGCCGGCCCCCAGTCGCAGGCGTCCCAGGCGCCCGCGGTGCTGCGCGAGATCGTGCGGCACACCATCGTCGACCGCGGCGACGCGCCGATGCCGGTCCGCACCCCGCTCACCATCACGCTGCCCGACGCCGTCGCGCAGCACATCGCCGAGCAGAGTTGATCTGTCGCGCGCTGACGTAAACGTGCCGAAGGGGCGCCGGGGCCGCTTGCAACTCAGGTTGGGTGCGGAGGGCGCCCCTTCATCACGTTTCCGTGGGCCTTCGGCCCAAGAGAGGGCGCGCGACGGGTGAAGTCTCCGTCGGGCGCGGGGCGCCCTTTGGGAGACCGTTCGGTGGCGTCGTTCGGGTCGGGAAACCTGTGGTGCATGCCGGGGCTAAGCGTTGGTTGCGGTCAGCCAGGCTTGGACGGTTGTGTGGCCCAGGGATTCCCGGTCGGCGCCGAGGGCGGTGAGGGTCGACTCGCCGACTTCGGCGTGGGGGAGGGCGTCCGCCCAGGCGTGCGCGACCGCGGCCGGGTGGATCGGGTCGTCCACGCAAGCGCCGATCCCCGCGGGCACGTCGAGGCCCTTCAGGTCTTCGAGCGTGGGGGCGGGATGGCTCGCCGCCGTCCGCAGGCTCGCCGCGAGGCCGTCGCCATGTCGCCGCCACGCGCGGCCGAGTTCCGCCGAGAGCCAGCCGGGGACGCCGTCCGCCGATTTCGCCAGCGCGCCCTCGACCCCGTTTTCGGCCACCAGATCCGCTGACAGCCGTGCGGCGCGCGACGCGGGTGCTTGTCCGGCCGGGCCGTTCCAGGCCGGGAGCGCGGCCAGCAGGCCGGTGCAGCGGCCCGGATTGCGGGCCGCCCACTCCGCCGACAGATGCGCGCCGAACGAGATTCCGCCGACGAGCAGCGGACCGTGCTCGTCGGCCAGCCTGTCCAGCTCCTGGAGATAGCCGTCCGCGAGACGGACCCCGGGGGGCGGGGGCGGGGCGAGCAGCCGGATGCCGAGCGCCCGCAGCGGACCGGCGAACACGGCGCGCACGAACACTTCGTCGGACCCGGTGCCGGGGAGTACTACTGCCGTCGTAGGCGGAATAGCGGAGGTCACGTTGCGATATTCCCCTAAACCCGTTCTCCTGGTCGGAGCACAGTTACGCTGGATTACGCACGGGCCGTTCAAGTCGGGGGCCCCGGAGCACAGGAGCACCGTTATGTCCGCCAAAGACGGCGGCTACTTCAGCCGGCTGGTCCGCAAGCTGACCAGCGACGTCGAGGATCTCGACGCCGACGACCTGTCCGAAAAATCCGAGGCCGGCGGAGCGCAGCGGGCCTGCGACTGCCGGTCGGGTCAAGAGGTGACGGTGCTCGGGAGACTCCGCAGCGTGGAGCTCTGCCCGACCAACGAGGCCGCGACACTGCAGGCCGAGCTGTTCGACGGCACACAGGGTGTGACGCTAATCTGGCTCGGACGCCGCCGGATCCCCGGAATCGAACCCGGGCGAACCATCAAGGTGCGCGGCCGGATGGCCGAACGTGATGGTCAGAAGGTGCTGTACAACCCCTATTACGAACTTCAGAGCCCTGTGAGTTGATCCCGCATCGTGACTGAACCCGCCGGCGGCGAGCAGAAGACCGACGACAAGAAGCCCCAGCCCACCCTGTTGGAACAGATGGGCGGGCTGTCAGGACTGTTCTATTCCTCGCTGCCGGTCATCGTGTTCGTGATCGCGAACGCGATCTTCGGGCTCACGGTGGGCATCTGGGCCGCCGTGGGCAGCGCGGTGGCGATCACCGTGCTGCGGATCGTGCGCAAGGAGCCGCTCCAGCCCGCCATCTCCGGATTCTTCGGGGTGGCGATCGCGGCGTTCATCGCCTACCGGACCGGATCGGCCAAGGGTTTCTTCCTGTTCGGCATCTGGACGAGCCTGGTCTACTGCGGCGTCTTCGTGCTCTCGATCGTCGTCCGCTGGCCGCTCGCCGGGGTGGTGTGGAACGCGCTCAACGGCACCGGCCACGCCTGGCGCAAGGACAAGAAGTCCCTGATCGCCTATTCGATCGCGACCGGCGCCATGGCGCTGATCTTCGGTGCCCGGTTCGTCGTGCAGCGCTGGCTGTACGACGAGGACTACACCGGCTGGCTGGCCTTCGCCAAGATCGCGATGGGATACCCGCTGTACGCGCTCGGCCTGCTCACCGTCGTGTGGGCGGTGCGGCGATCGGACAAGCACCTCAAGGCGCAGGCCGAAGAGGCCCCGCGTGAAGAGACCGACGCCGAGGTCGAGGCCCGCCTGCGCGAGAAGTACGCGCAGGCGCCCGGTGTGGAGAACTAGCCTCTTCCGTCAAGCCCCGCGTGCTATGAAAGGTCCTTTCCTTGCGAAATTTGCAAGGAAAGGACCTTTCATAGCGTTCGAGGAGGAGTGAAAGGGTCGTTCTAGTAACCCAGCGCGGTCCGGATCTCCGGCTCCACGTCCGAGGTCGCCACGAACAGCAGTTCGTCACCCGGCTCGAGCGGATCCTCCGGCTGCGGCACGATCACCCGGTCCCCGCGGAGGATCGTCACCAGCGCCGCGTCACGCGGCAGGTTGAGCTCGCTGACCGCCTTGCCCGCCAGCGGCGTCTCCTCCGGGAGGGTGAGTTCGACGAGGTTCGCCTGGCTCTGCCGGAACGTCATCAGCCGCACCAGATCGCCGACGCTCACCGCCTCCTCGACCATCGCCGCGAGCATCCGCGGGGTCGACACGGCGACATCGACCCCCCAGGCGTCGTTGAACAGCCATTCGTTGGCCGGGTTGTTCACCCGCGCCACCACCCGGCGCACCGCGAACTCGGTCTTCGCCAGCAGCGACACCACCAGGTTCGCCTTGTCGTCGCCGGTCGCGGCGATCACGACGTCGCATTCCTCGATCCCGGACTCCTCCAGGATCGACACCTCGCACGCGTCACCGAGCACCCAATCCGCCTGCTCCACGGTGTGCGGCTCGAACTGGTCTGCCTCACGTTCGATGAGCATCACCTGGTGGCGCCCGTCGATCAGCTCCGCGGCGATCGACCGGCCCACCGCGCCGGCCCCGGCAATCGCGACCCGCATCAGTTCTCCTCTTCCGGTTCGCGAGCGGCGACGGTGGTCACGTCGCTGACAGTGCCCGATTTCGCGGCGACGTACACGACGTCGTCGGCCTGGATCACGGCCTTGGTGTCGGGCAGCACGGCGGTGCCGAACCGCATCATGAACGCGACCCGGGCGCCGGTGGTGTCCTGCAGTTCGCGCACGCTGCGCCCGACCCAGCCCTCGTGCAGCGGGAGTTGCAGGAGCGCCACGCTGCCGGACGGGTCCCGCCACACCGAGGCGACGCCGTCGGGGAGGAGGGTGCGCAGGAACCGGTCGGTCGTCCACGGCACGGTCGCCACGGTCGGGATGCCGAGCCGTTCGTAGACCGCCGCGCGCTTGTGGTCGTAGATCCTGGCGACGACCTTGTCGATGCCGAAGTTCTCCCTGGCCACGCGCGCCGAGATGATGTTGGAGTTGTCGCCGCTGGATACCGCCGCGAAGGCCCCCGCGCGTTCGATTCCGGCCTCGATCAGTACTTGCCGGTCGAAGCCGACGCCGACCACCTGCTGACCGTGGAAATCACTGCCGAGCCGCCGGAACGCCTGCCTGCTCTTGTCGATGACGGCGACGTCGTGCCCCAGCCGCTCCAGCGCCGCGGCCAGGGATGCGCCGACCCGGCCGCATCCCATGATCACCACGTGCACGCACTGCCTCCTTAGTCAGCGAACGTTTCACCCGTCCGCAGGTACCCAGACACACCAGCGCCGAACCTACCGTGAGGGCCGCCCGTTACGCTTCTGCGGTGTCGAAGTTCCCGACCGTATTGAAGCGGCTCGTCCTCGGACGTCCATTCCGGAGTGACCGCCTCTCGCATACGCTCCTGCCGAAGCGCATCGCGCTGCCGATTTTCGCGTCCGACGCGTTGTCGAGCGTCGCCTACGCGCCTGAGGAGATCTTTCTGACCCTCAGCGTCGCGGGCCTGTCCGCGTACGCCTTCGCGCCGTGGATCGGCGTCGCCGTCGCCCTCGTCATGCTGGTCGTGGTCGCCTCCTACCGGCAGAACGTGCACGCCTATCCCAGTGGCGGCGGTGACTACGAAGTCGCCAATACCAACCTCGGCGGCAAATTCGGGCTCACCGTCGCCAGCGCCCTGCTGGTGGACTACGTGCTCACCGTGGCGGTGTCGACGTCGTCCGGCGTGGCGAACATCGGTTCCGCCATTCCGTGGGTGGCGCAGCACAAGGTGATCGCCGCGGTCGTGATCGTGGTCGTGCTGACCGCGCTGAACCTGCGCGGAGTGCGCGAATCGGGCAAAGCGTTCGCGATCCCGACCTACGGGTTCATCATCGGCATCCTCGGCATGGTGATCTGGGGCCTGATCGAGGCCGCCTCCGGCGCCGACATGCGGGCCGAGAGCGCGGACTTCCAATTGCACGAAGAAGCCTCTTTGACCGGTTTCGCCTTTTTCTTCCTGTTGCTGCGCACGTTCTCCTCCGGCGCGGCGGCGCTGACCGGGGTCGAGGCGATCAGCAACGGTGTCCCGGCGTTCCAGAAGCCGAAGTCGAAGAACGCGGCGACCACGCTGCTGATGATGGGCGTGCTCGCGGTGACGATGCTGGTCGGCATCATCACGCTGGCGATCATCACCGACGTCAAATTCGCCGAGCATCCGCAAACGCAGCTCACCGGCACTCCGGCGGGCTACGAGCAGAAGACGATCGTCGCGCAGATCGCGCAGGCGGTGTTCGCCGACTTCACCCCCGCGTTCTACTACATCTCCTTCGCCACCGGCATCATCCTGCTGCTGGCCGCGAACACCGCGTTCAACGGCTTCCCGGTGCTCGGCTCGATCCTCGCCCAGGACCGTTACCTGCCACGTCAGCTGCACACGCGTGGCGACCGGCTGGCCTTCTCCAACGGCATCCTGTTCCTCTCGGCGTTCGCGCTGGTGCTGATCATCGCGTTCGACGCGGAGGTCACGAAGCTCATCCAGCTCTACATCGTGGGCGTGTTCGTCTCCTTCACGATCAGCCAAGCGGGCATGATCCGGCATTGGAACCGGTTGCTGGCAAGGGAAACCGATCCGGCGGTGCGGCGGCGGATGCGGCGATCGCAGACGGTCAACGCGATCGGCCTCACCATGACCGGCACCGTGCTGATCATCGTGCTGGTCACGAAGTTCCTGCTCGGCGCCTGGATCGCGATCGCGGCCATGGTGGCGATCTACATCCTGATGACCGCGATCCGGAAGCATTACGACCGGGTCGCGGAGGAATTGCGCGAGATGGACCGCAAACCGACCGTATTGCCTTCGCGCAACCACGCGATCGTGCTGATTTCGAAACTGCACCTGCCGACCCTGCGCGCGCTGTCCTACGCCAAGGCCGTGCGGCCGGACGTCCTCGAAGCGGTCACGGTGAACGTCGACGACGTCGAGACGCGCAAACTCGTCCAGGAATGGGACGACCACAATTTCAAGGTGCCACTGAAGGTGATCGAATCGCCGTACCGCGAGATCACGAAACCCGTGCTGGACTACGTGAAGCGCGTCCGCGGCGACAATCCGCGCAACGTGGTGACCGTGTTCATCCCCGAGTACGTGGTCGGGCACTGGTGGGAGCAGGTACTGCACAACCAGAGCGCGCTGCGTCTCAAGGGGCGGCTCCTGTTCCAGCCCGGCGTCATGGTGACGAGCGTGCCGTGGCAGCTCGAATCGTCGGAAAAGGCGATCAAACGCGACCGGAAGGCACGGCCCGCGGCCGGCGACGTCCGGCGTGGATTCTCCCCCGTGGTCAAGCAGATCGAAAAAACGAAGGACAAGGAAAAATCAGAATGAGTGTGGACGCGTCGACCGGCACCTGGCTCGGGCGAACGATCGAGCTGGAGGTCGGCGCGGTCGCCCACGGCGGGCACTGTGTCGCGCGGGCGGAGGGGCGGGTCGTGTTCGTGCGGCACGCGCTGCCCGGCGAGCGGGTCCTCGCCTCGGTCACCGAGGACAAGGGCGGGTCGTTCTGCCGTGCCGACGCGATCGAGGTCCTGGAGGCATCCCCGGAACGGGTGGAGCCGCCGTGCCCGCTCGCGGCGCCGGGGGAGTGCGGTGGTTGCGACTGGCAGCACGCCACTCCCGGTCACCAGCGTGAACTCAAGGCCGCGGTCGTCGCGGAACAGCTGAAGAGGCTGGCCGGGATCGAGCGCGATGTCGTCGTCGAAGCGCTCGACGGTGGACCGCTGGACTGGCGCAGCCGCGTCCGGCTCGTCGCGGGCAAGGACGGCAAGGCGGGCTTCCGGGCGCACCACAGTCACCGCGTGATCGCCATCGACGACTGCCCGATCACCGTCCCCGGCGCGCTCGACGACGTCGTGTCGCGGAACTGGCGCCCCGGCAGTGAAATCGAGGTCACCAAGGACGGCGCGGGGCACGTGCACGTCCGTGACCTGTCGACGGTCCACGGGAAGACCAAGTCGCGGCAGCTGGCGGGCGGCCTCGCCGTCCAGCACGCCGCCGGGCGCGACTGGCGCCTCGACGCCCACGGCTTCTGGCAGGTCCACCCGGCCGCCGCCGACACGCTGGCCGCCGTCGTCACCGAATGGGCCGAGGCGCCGCGCGACGGCGTGGCCTGGGACCTGTACGCCGGCGTCGGCCTCTTCGCGTCGGTGCTAGCCGAGCAGGTCGGCCCGGGTGGCCGCGTGCTCGCCATCGAATCCGGCCGTCGCGCCGTCGCCGACGGCGAGGAGAACCTGGCCGACCTCCCGCAGGTCCGCTGGCGCTCCGGCCGCGTCGAGCACCTGCTGGCCGATGCACCGAAACCGGTCGACGTCGTCGTCCTCGACCCGCCGCGCAAGGGTGCGGGCAAGGCCGTCGTCGATTCCATCGTGGAAGGCTCACCCGACAGGATCGTCTACGTGGCGTGCGACCCGGCCGCCTTGGCCCGCGACATCGCGCTGTTCGCGGGGCACGGGTACGGGTTGGTGGATCTCCGCGCTTTCGACGCTTTCCCGATGACGCACCACGTCGAATGCGTTGCTTTGCTGCAATAACGGCTTATCGGTAATCCATCGGAATGGATTGGCTTCGTTTGGCTTGTCCGGGTGTCGGAGTGCTCGCTAACTTGAGCTCAATTCGACGCGAACGGACTTCCGAATCATGGATTATCTCACTTCGGTATGCGGTGATTGTGACGGTAAAGGCTGTGCCGGCTGTGACGGGCACGGCACGATCACCATCGTGGAGGACTGACGAATGGAACCGTCAGTTCTTCCTCCCGGTGTCACGGCGCAGGAGATCAGTTACCGGAACGGCCGGAAACAAGTCATCTACACGGCGCCCTATCCGTCAGAGGGGCCGGTGCTCGCGCGGGATCTGCTGGGCAGGCAAGCGTGGATGTTCATGTACGCGCATTTCGTCTTCACGTGGGTGGAAGGCGCGGTCCAGGTGCAGGTCGGTCACGGAACGCTGAGCGGACCGACGATGCCGTTGTGGAAGGGAGTCGGCATTTCGGCGTACTGGTCGGGTCCGGCGCTGGCGGAATTCGGGCAGGCGTGGGCGCTGCAGCAGATGTCCGGAAATCGGGGCACCCCGGCCGTCGTTTCCATTTGACCTTCTCGGGAAAGGAAGCCGGATTCCGGCCGGTTGCTCCCAGGCTTCACGCCACGCTGAGTACATGGAGGACCCCTTCCTGTACCTAGCGTCCTGCACCGGAAGTTCGCGCCGTTAATCCGTATCGATAGCCGGCCGTTTCGCGCCTGGACCGGGGGGCATGAGGTGTGTCGCGAAAGCCACTTTCGCGACGCCTGGGGTCGCGAAAGTGGCTTTCGCGGCACGGTCGCCCCACGGCCCGCGAGCGAATCCCCGCGACTCGACACCTTGAATCAGCGGAATGCTCACGGCCTCAGGCGACAGCATCTTCACCGCGCGAAGCAAGAACAAGATCCTTCGGCACCACGCCGAATTACCACACGAACTTCCGACTCGGGACACTCGGTACATAAAGGGGCCTTCATGTACTCAGGCGGGCAAGGCCCGAGACGGCCAAGCCCTCGTGAGTGGTAAATGGCGTGGGAACGCACGGCGCTTTTGAACGTGGGCATGCCGAGGAGCCCGTCGCCGGTGCGGACGGCGGGCTCCTCGGGTTGTGCGGGATCAAGTCACGACGCGATGGAGTGTGTTGCGCCGTGGCACTTGTAGCGGGTCGAGGTATTGGGGCGGCACGAATTCCGGTATCCCGTCCGGCGCCATACGAACCTGCCAGTCGCCATGGTGGATGAGCCGATGGTGGAAGCCGCAGAGCAGGACCAGGTTCCGCAGGTCGGTCGGTCCGCCGTCCGCCCAGTGGTGAACATGGTGGGCGTGACAGTGCTTCGGCGCCCGATGGCAGCCAGGGAACGCACAGCCACCGTCGCGGATGTTCAAGGCCCGGCGTTGGCCTGGGGTGACGAACCGTTTCATCCGTCCGACATCGAGAGGTTCACCGGCGGCGTTGAGCACGACGGGGATCATCAGGCAGTCGCAAGCTGCCAAACGGGCTTCGCGGGCGGTGATCTTCCCGACGAAGTCGAGGCACGCGGTCCCGAGTCCGGTCTCCAAGGCTTCGAGTCCGACGGTGACATGCACCAGCGTGCGGTAGCCGGAGGTGCCCGGTTGGTCGGGGCAGGCGATGGCGAGGTCGACGAGGTCGGTCCACGCGTCTCCTCGGCGTTGGGGCAGGGTGCGGTGGTCGGCCTGGCCGAACTCGTCGACCGGCCGCTTCGCCCCGTAGGCGTCCAGCGCGGCCGCGGTGCGGGCACCGGTCTCGGGGTCCAGGAGCCCGGACAGTTTCCAGAAGCCGTCCTTGCGGCGCTCGACGAACACCTCCCGCCTCGGCGGCGTGGGTTCGGGGTCCTTCGGCTCGTTGCCATCGGGGTCGAGATGCGCGAGAAGGTTCACGCCTGCGTCGGCGATCTCTTTCGGCCCGGCCTCGCGGGCGAGATCGGCGAGGATCTTCTCCGCCCCGGCTCGTTCCTCCGCAGGCACATCGGAGGGGATCTTGCGGAGGATCTCCAGGATCAGGTCGATGTGCTGCTCCCCGAGCGCGCCGTCCTCGGCCGCGGCGGCGGTCGCGGGCGCGAACACGGCCCCCTCACCACCGACACCCGGTGCGGGGTTCAGGGCCTGGGCCCGGTCCACCATGTCTTGCGCGTCACCCCGGGAGATCCGGGCGACATCGGCGAGCCACGATGCCGCGCTCCCGTAGCCGAACAAGTCTTCCGCGCCCCGCGACTCGACTTCAGCCAGGTACTTCCCCAACCCGGCCGAGGCCACCCTCATCGCCTGCAGCAGGTGCGTCACGCCGTGGGCAAGCTCCAGCTTGCCGGCGCGCCACAGTTCCTGCGGCAGCGGGGGAATGGTCGTCTCGGGCACGTCTCCATATTACCGAAAAATGTGCGTGAAATCATTCGTAATTTTAAGCAACAACGGTAATTGCACATTTACCACTGATGGGTGATATGGGTGCCGTGCATCGTGACGCTCGTGAGTGGTAAGGGCGGTTCTGGCGAGGCCCCTCTTGGTTGCCTACTGCGTGACCTGCGGCGCTCCTTGCGTGATGCCTGAAGTACATGAAGGACCCCTTCCTGTACCTAGGCGCAAGGATGGGGTCCTTCATGTACTGGGTTTTGCGCGTGCAGGCCTTGGTTCTAACCGTCCTTACCACTCACAAGCCCAAGCTCAGCGTTTCAGTGTGAAAGTGAAGTCCCCGGAAACCTTCCCGGTCAACCGCACCGCCGAAACCACCTTCCCTTCCTCGATCAGTCTCTCGACCTCACCTCGCGAAAGACCGCACCCCTCGGCGATCAGCCGCGCCGGCCGGACCGGGATCCGAGCGTCGAAGTGAACCGAGACGTCGCGAAAGTCGCGGGCACCCGAGGAGCCGGTGTCGAGGCGCCAGGCACCCTCCCAATCGAGGGCGATGCGGTTACGGCGCCGCACGACCGGATCTTGGAGCAGTTCCGCCGCCAAGGCGAGGTCGTTCTCGTGCAGGCGGTTCAGCAGTTCAGGCCGGACGGAGCGCACGGCCACCCGCTCCAGGATCGTGAGCTTCGCGGTGTCCCCGCATCCGATGCAGCGCACGAGGAGCCAGACGTCGAGGAGTTTGTGGTCGGCGTTGACGCGGAACTTGCCGTTCGCCCGGAAACGCCCGGACACGCAAGCGTGGCAACGGCGGAGGACGAAAGGCAGGCAGGCCCTCGGGCTCGACACATGGTCCGGCAGCACGGTAATGGCCTGAGGGTGGCCGCTCCACCGGTTTCCGGGCAAAGCGAAGGCCCCCTCCGGTCGAAGGGGGCCTCACTCAAGCGAGCGCTAGGAGCGCGCGTCCTCCTTCAGCATGTCCGCGCACTTCTCACCGATCGCCATCGTCGTGATGCACGGGTTGACGGCGACCAGGAACGGCATCGCCGAACCGTCCGCGACGCGCAGGCCTTCGACGCCCCGCACCCGCAGCCGCGCGTCCAGTACGGCCAGCGGATCCCCGTCGCCGCCCATTTTCGCGGTGCACGAAGGGTGGTAGACCGTGTTGTGCGTCTTGCGCAGGTAGTCGGCGATCTCGTCGTCGGTCTTGACGTCCTTGCCGGGCGCCAGTTCCGTGCCCGCCCATTCGTCCAGTGCGGGCTGCTCGGCGATCTTGCGCGCCAGTTTGATGCCGTAGGTCATCACGCGCATGTCGTGCTCGTCGCTGAAGTAGCGCGGGTCCACCTTCGGCTTGTCCCGATAGTCCCGGCTGCGCAGCCGCACGGTGCCGGTCGACCGTGACCGGGTGACGTTCGGGGTCAGGCAGAAGCCGTTCTCCGTGGTGGGATAGCCCTGCCGGAGGGTGTTCATGTCGAACGGCACCGAGCCGTAGTGGAACATCAGGTCCGGCCGGTCGAGCCCTTCCTCGGTGGTGGTGAAGATGCCGATCTCCCACCATTGCGTGGACTCGGTCGTCATCGGTTGCAGGGCGTCCCACTGGATGACGCCTTCCGGGTGATCCTGCAGGTTCTCGCCGACGCCGGGGGAGTCCACCAGAACTTCCACTCCGACCTCGCGCAGATGCTCGGCGGGGCCGATTCCCGACAGCATCAGGAGTTTCGGGGTGTCGATCGCGCCGGAGGACAGGATGACCTCGCGCCGCGCCCGCAGCGGGACACCGTGGATCAGGTCGTCGGCGAGGTACTCCGCGCCGGTGCAGCGTTTGCCGTCGAACAGCAGCCGCCGGACGCGGGCGCCGGTGATGATCTCCAGGTTCGGCCGCTTGCCGATGATCGGATGCAGATACGAGACCGACGCAGACGACCGCGTGCCGTCTTCGCGCGCGTTGATCTGGAACCAGTTCGCCCCGTGTGTCACGGTCTTGCCCGAGTTGAACTGCGTCCTCGGGATGCCCGCCTGCTCGCATGCCTGCAGCAGCGCGACGCCGGTCGGGTCGTTCGGCGGCACCGAGCGGATGGTCACCGGACCGGAACGGCCGTGGTGGTTTCCGGGGCCGTCGTTGGTCTCGAGGCGTTGGTATAGCGGGAAAACATCCTTGGCCGACCAGCCGGGCAGGCCGAGCGACGACCATTCGTCGAGGTCTTCCGCCGGCGCCCAGAAGGCGATGCACGAGTTGTGCGACGAGCAGCCGCCGAGCACCCGCGCGCGGGCGTGGCGCAGGAAGGAGTTGCCGGACTCCTGCGGTTCGACCAGGTAGTCCCAGTCGTAGCCGGATTCCAGCAGTGCCATCCACTTCGTCAGTTCCAGCACCGCCGGATCGTCCACATCGGACGGACCGGCTTCGAGGAGCGCCACGGTGACGTCCGGGTCTTCCGAGAGTCTCGCCGCGACCACCGAACCCGCCGTCCCGCCGCCGACGACGATGTAGTCGAACTCTCCGGTCACTGTGCTGCCTCCTCGGGAAGTGCTTCCGCGGCGTGATCGGCCAGGACGCCGCTCTTGTGCCGCAGGACGAACCAGTAATACGCGAAACCGACGACGGCCACCGCGCCGACGAACAGCACGGCCCCCCATTCGAGGTACCAGTGATACGGCTCGGTCGCGTTGTAGACCTCACGCCGCGGCCACGCCAGGTTCACCACGATCGCGCCGCCCCACAGCACGCCGAGGATGTTGACCGGCAGTCCCAGTTTGCCGAGCGAGAAGTACTTGGTGCCTGCCACCTTCGGCGGCGGCCATTGCCCGCGCAGGCGTTTGACCAGCATCGGCACGGTGACCAGCAGGTACGCCAGGTAGATCATGATGATGCCGATACTGGTGATCACCGTGAAGATCTGCGGCTGGCCGACGTTGACCACCAGGATCAGGACCGCGATGACGCCGGACACGATCGCGGGGATCACGGGCGTCTTGGTCTTCGGCGACACCCGCGCCAGATGCTTCCCGGCGGGCAGGTTGTTGTCGCGGCCCATCGCGAACATCATCCGGATCGCCGCCGACTGCACGGCCAGGTTGCACACGGTGATCGCGATGACGACCGCGAGCAGGAAGATCGTGCCGATCGTGCTGCCGAGGACGTCGAGCACGATGAACTGGAGCCCGCCGGTCGCGATCTGCGGGTTGTTGATGTCGCCGACGGCCATCAGCGCCAGGATCAGGATCAGCCCGCCGATGACGAACGACGCGATCAGCGCGCGCAGGATCGCCTTGGGCGCGTTCTTGCGCGGGTCGTGGGATTCCTCGCCGAGCGAGCTGGCGGTGTCGAAGCCGTACATGACGTAGGTCGACGCGAGCGAGGCGACCAGGAACGCTCCGAAATACCCCCAGGGCTGGTCGGCGCCGGTGTTGTTGGTCTGCATGACGACCTCGGGGCCGCGCGTGATGTTCACCGCGAGCGCGACGATCAGCAGGACCGCGGCGATCAGTTCGATGAACACCCCGGCGCTGTTGATCCGCGCCATCAGTTTGACGCCCCAGGCGTTCACCAGCGTGGTGAACAGGATCAGGACGGTGCCGAGGATGACCGCGTTCACCGCGCTGTCGCCGGAGAAGGAGAAGAACGACGAGATCTGCGGGAGCGTGATCTGATACGCCAGCGCGACCGCGGCGATGCTGACGATCGAGGCGGTCAGCATCATCCACCCGGCCATCCAGGCGACGTGCGGGCTGCCGAGCCGTTTCGACCAGTTGTAGATCGAACCGGCGACCGGATAGTGCGCGGCCAGTTCGGCGAACGACAACGCCACCATCAGCTGGCCGACGAACACCATCGGCCACGACCACCAGTACGCCGGCCCGCCGAAGCTGAAGCCGAAGTAGAACAGCTGGAAGGTCCCGGTCAGGATCGAGATGTAGCTGATCCCGGCGGCGAAGGTGTGGAAATTGCCGAGCGTTCTTTCGAGTTCCTGTTTGTAGCCGAAACCGGCGAGGCCGTCGTCGGAAGGATTGCTCATCGGCAATTTCCCCTCTTTAGTTGGACGCGGGCTCCCCGGAGAACCAGCGCTGTGGTGCGGGCCGGAGGTTCTGGTAGATGTGCTTCGCCTCCGTGTACTCGGCGAGCCCGGTCGGGCCGAGCTCACGCCCGAAGCCGGACTGCTTGTAGCCGCCCCATTCCGCCTGCGGCAGGTACGGGTGGAAGTCGTTGATCCAGATCGTGCCGTGCCGCAGCCGGTTCGCGACCCGCTGCGCGCGGGAGGCGTCCGAGGTGAACACCGCGCCCGCGAGGCCGTAGTGCGTGTCGTTGGCGATGCGGACGGCGTCGTCCTCGTCGGTGAAGGTCTCGACGGTGAGCACCGGGCCGAACGATTCGTCAACGACGGCGCTGCTGCCCTGCTTCACGTTGTCGAGGATGGTCGGCAGGTAGTAGTGGCCCTTCGCGAGCTCGCGATCGTCGGGTCGTTTGCCGCCGGTGCGCAGGACGGCGCCCTCTTCCAGCGCCGCCGCGACGTAGCGTTCGATCTTTTCCAAATGGGCGGCCGAGATCAGCGGACCGGTTTCAGCCTTCGGGTCGAAAGGTCCACCCAGTCGGATCAGTTCGGCGCGGCGGACGAGTTCGCCGACGAACTCCTCGTGCCACTCCTCTTGGACGATCAGCCGCGCGCCCGCCGAGCAGACCTGCCCGGAGTGCAGGAACACCGCGGTCAGCGCGTAGTCGACGGCGGTGTCGAAATCCGAGTCGGCGAAGACGACGTTCGGGTTCTTCCCGCCCAGCTCCAGCGCGACCTTCTTGATGGTCGCGGCGGCCGAGGCGGCGATGATCTTGCCGGTCGCGAGGCCGCCGGTGAACGAGACGAGATCGACATCCGGATGCTCCGAAAGAGGAGCCCCGGCCTGCGCGCCCGCCCCGAGCACCAGGTTCGCGACGCCGCCGGGCAGCCCGGCCTCGGTCAGCAGCTTCATCAGCATGATCGACGTGTGCGGGGTCAGCTCGCTGGGCTTGAGGACGAACGTGTTGCCCGCCGCGAGCGCGGGGGCGACCTTCCAGATGGTCTGCAGGAGCGGGTAGTTCCACGGCGTGATCAGCCCGCAGACGCCGACCGGCTCGTGCACGATCCGGCTGAACGCGTCCGGGTTGCCGGTGTCGACCACGCGACCGGCGTCGTTGGCGGCGAGCTTGCCGAAGTAGCGCAGGCACGCGGCGATGTCGGCCATGTCGTATTCGCTCTCGACCAGCCGTTTCCCGGTGTCGAGCGATTCGGCGCGGGCGAAGGCCGATGCGTCGCGATCGAGCAGGTCCGCGGCCTTCAACAGCAGGTCACCGCGCTGGGGAGCGGGCGTGCCCGGCCACGGGCCGGAGTCGAACGCCTTCCTCGCGGCGGCGATGGCCGCTTCGGTGTCTTCACGGGTGCCTTCGGCGACTTCCGCGACCAGCGATCCGTCCGCGGGGCAGCGGATCTCCCGGCGACCACCGCCGACCGCGTCGACCCACTCGCCATCGATGAAAAAGTCCGCCATCAAGCCCTCCGCAACCGGCTCCTGCTCAACCGTCGATCAGCGATTATTACGGCCACCCGACGTGACCGCTACTTGGCAAAAGAGACCATGTTCACACCGTCGGGTGCCGAGTGGTGATTTTCTGACATGTGACCCGTGACGCGGCGGACGGAAGACTCTCAGGGACCCTCCGTAGACTGGCCGGAACGGCGGAAGAGGAATCAGGCGAGGTGGGAGAGTGACGTTGCTCGAGTCCGTGCACGGACCGGCCGACTTGAAGCGGATGACCCCGGAGCAGCTCGACGAGCTGGCCGCGGAGATCCGGGACTTCCTCGTCGAAAAGGTGCGGCTCGCCGGTGGTCACCTCGGCCCGAACCTGGGTGTGGTCGAGCTGACGATGGCGCTGCACCGGGTCTTCGACTCGCCGAACGACGCCATCGTGTGGGACGTCGGTCACCAGGCGTATGTGCACAAGATCGTCACCGGCCGTCATGACGGCTTCGGCAAGCTGCGCCAGCTCGGCGGCCTCACCGGCTACCCGGCGCGCTGCGAGAGCGAGCACGACCTCGTCGAGAACAGCCACGCGTCGACCGCGCTGTCCTATGTGGACGGTCTGGCGAAGGCGTTCGAGCTGGGCGGCGGTGGCAGGCACGCGATCGCCGTGGTCGGCGACGGCGCGCTGACCGGTGGCATGTGCTGGGAGGCGCTCAACAACATCGCCGCGAACCCGCGCCGCCCGGTCGTCATCGTCATCAACGACAACGGCCGCTCGTACTCACCGACCATCGGCGGCGTGGCGGACCACCTCGCGGCGCTGCGGCTCAAGCCGGGCTACGAGCGCGTGCTGGACCGCGGCAAGGAACTGCTGCGGCACACGCCCATCGTCGGCAAGCCGATCTACGCGGCGCTGCACGCGGCCAAGGCGGGGCTCAAGGACGCGCTTAGCCCGCAGATGATGTTCTCCGACCTCGGCCTCAAGTACCTCGGCCCGGTGGACGGGCACGACCTGGCCGCGCTGGAGAAGGCGTTCCAGAGCGCGCGCGACTTCGGCGGCGCGGTCATCGTGCACGTGGTCACCGAGAAGGGCCACGGTTACGAGCCCGCGGTGACCAACCAGGCCGACCAGATGCACCAGACCGACCCGATCGACCCGGAAACCGGCCTGCCGCCGGTCAAGGGCCCGAGCTGGACCGGCGTCTTCGCCGACGAGCTGGTGAAGATCGGCGCCGACCGCGAGGACGTCGTCGCGATCACCGCGGCCATGCTGCGCTCGACCGGGCTGCACAAGTTCGCCGAGGCGTACCCGGACCGCTGGTACGACGTCGGCATCGCCGAGCAGCACGCGGTGACTTCGGCCGCCGGGCTCGCGATGGGCGGCAAGCACCCCGTCGTCGCGGTTTACTCGACCTTCCTGAACCGGGCGTTCGACCAGGTCCTGATGGACGTCGCGCTGCACCGCCAGCCGGTGACGCTGGTGCTGGACCGGGCGGGCATCACCGGACCGGACGGGCCGAGTCATCACGGCATGTGGGACCTCTCGCTGCTCGGCATGGTGCCGGGTATGCGGGTCGCCGCGCCGCGCGACGCCGGCACGCTGCGCGAGGAACTGCGGGAGGCCGTCGCGGTCGAGGACGGGCCGACGGCGCTGCGGTTCTCCAAGGGCGGCGTGATCGACTCCGTGCCCGCAGTCGAACGCGTCGGCACGGTCGACGTCCTGCGCAAACCCGACGGTGACGCCGACGTCCTGCTGGTCGCCGTGGGCGCGTTCGCGATGCTCGGGCTCGCCGCCGCGGACCGGCTGGCCGACCAGGGCATCGGCGTGACCGTGGTGGACCCGCGCTGGGTCGTCCCGGCGCCCGCCGAACTGGTGGCGCTGGCCGAGCAGCACAAGCTGGTCGTGACCGTCGAGGACAGCGGACGGCACGGCGGTTTCGGTTCCGCGCTGGCCGCGCTCTTCCGTGACGCCGAGTGCGACGTGCCGCTGCGCGATCTCGCGGTGCCGCAGGTGTTCCACGACCACGGTTCGCGCGAAGAGGTCCTGGCCCGCGTCGGGCTCACCGCGCAGGACGTCGCGCGGCGGGTCACCGAGTGGTCCGCGAACCTGGCGAGCCGGACACCGGCGCCGGAGGACACGCACCGCTGACAGGCGCTGACAAGCGCTATGAAAGGCCCCTTCATTGCAAATTTTGCAATGAAGGGGCCTTTCATAGCACGCGCTAGGCCTCCTGGGCGATCGCGACCGCCGGAGTGGCGACAGGCTCCGAGTACGCGTAGACCTCCCGCGGCTCGGGGAAGAGCTTCACCAGCACGGGATACGCGATCGCCGCCGTGCACAGCGTCACCACCATGCTGACGTCGACGCCGCCCGCGATGTCCTTGAACGGTCCGGCGATCATCGGGGTGTTGGCGGTCAGCAGGCCCAGCGTCGTCGCCGGGATCCACGCGGCCATCGCACGCCAGTTCACGCCTCGGGTGAACCAGTAGCGGCCGCCCTTGCGGCCCTGGTTGAACACCTGGAGGTCGTCGGGATCGTAGAACCCGCGCCGCAGCACGAAGCCGATCATCATGATCACCATCCACGGCGAGGTGCACAGCACGATCAGCGTGGCGAAGGCGTTGATGCTGGAGACCATGTCGAGCACGAAGTTGCCGACGAAGATGAACACCACACTGAGCGAGCCGATCAGCAGCGTCGCCTGCACCCGGCTCAGCTTCACGAAGATCGAGCTGAAGTCCAGCCCGGTCCCGTAGAGCGACGTCGTGCCGGTGGACAGTCCGCCGATCAGCGCGACCACGATCAGCGGGATCGCGTACCAGAGCGGGGAGATCGCGGTCAGGCCGGTGATGTAGTCGGCCGGATCCGCGACCAGTGTCGCGGTGGCGATGCCGAAGCCGAACGGCAGCAGCGTCGCGACCTGTGCCAGGAACGGCGCGGCCAGCAGGGAACGGCGGCTGTGGCGCGCGGGGATGTAGCGCGTCCAGTCGCCGAGGAAGGCGCCGAACGAGATCGGGTTCGCCATCGTGGTGAGCGCGGCCAGGATCCAGGTCGGCCAGAAGTCCCCGAGGGCGTAGGTGCCGGTGCCGGCGAAACCCGGGTCGAACGTGCCGCCGTAGGCCACGATCCCGAGCAGCATGATCGCCGTGCCCAGTACGACGGCGACCCGGTTCACCAGCAGCATGAACCGGTAGCCGTAGATGCACACCACCAGTGTCGCGATCGCGATGACGCCGTACGCGACGCCGCGGAGCACCTCGCCGCCGTCGAAGCCGAAGAGCCGTTGCGCGGCACCGGCGACGGCGTCGCCGCTCACCCAGACCGAGATGGCGAAGAACGTGATCGCCGTCAGCAGGGAGAGGAAGGAGCCGACACAGCGGCCGACGACGCCGAAATGCGCGCCCGAGGACACGGCGTTGTTGGTCCGGGTGAGCGGGCCGAACAACGACATCGGCGAGAGCACGAGCGCGCCGACGACGACGCCCGCGACGGTGGCGGCCACCGCGGCCCAGAAGCTCAGGCCGAAAGCGATCGGGAGTGTCCCGAGGATGATGGTGGCGAAGGTGTTCGCGCCGCCGAACGCCATCCGGAACAGGTCGCGGGGCCGCGACGTCTGCTCTTCCGGCGGGATCGGCGCGATGCCGTGTTGCTCGACTTCGGTGACCTTGTCACCCATGGGGACCTCCAAATACGCAATTCGGCACCAGCTTGCGATCGTTGGCTTCGCGAACTACCGCAACCAGGTGCCGAAATGCGGTCAGGCGAAGCGGGTCATGACGTGCTTGACGCGGGTGTACTCGGCGAAGGAGTAGGACGAGAGGTCCTTCCCGTGGCCCGAGTGCCCGAAGCCGCCATGGGGCATTTCCGAGACCAGCGGCCCGTGGGTGTTGACCCAGACGCAGCCGAAGTCGAGTTCACCCGAAACGCGGGTCGCGCGTGCCAGGTCGTTGGTCCAGATCGAGGACGCCAGCCCGTAGGGGACGCCGTTGGCAAGGCGGACCGCTTCGTCCTCGTCCACAAAGGACTGAACGGTGATCACCGGGCCGAAGATCTCCTCCTGCACGATCTCGTCATCCTGCGTCAGGCCCGAGATCACGGTGGGGGAGAAGAAGAAACCGCGGTCACCGGCGGGAACGCCGCCGGTTTCGACGCGGGCGTGCGACGGCAGTCGCTCGACGAGACCGCGCACCCGGCCGAACTGCGCCTCGCTGTTGAGCGGGCCGAAGTCCCGGCCGGGGGCCTGCGCGGCGGCGGCCTTGGTGAGTTCCGCGACGAACTCGTCGTGGATCGCCGCGTCCACCAGCACCCGGCTGCCCGCGGTGCAGTCCTGGCCCGCGTTGTAGAACGCCGCGCCGACGATGCCCTCCGCCGCCTCGGCGAGGTTCACGTCGCCGAAGACCAGCAGCGGCGCGTTCCCGCCGAGTTCCAGATGCGTGCGTTTGAGGTCGGCCGCCGCGACGGTGGCGACGTCGATGCCCGCGCGGGTCGATCCGGTGATCGACACGAGTTCGGTGATCGGGTGCTTCACCAATGCGCGGCCGGTGTCGCGGTCGCCGCACAGCACGTTGAACGCGCCCCGCGGCAGGAACTCCGCCGCGACCTCGGCCAGCAGCACGGCGGTCGACGGCGTGGTCTCGGCAGGCTTCAACACGACGGTGTTCCCGGCGGCCAGCGCCGGGGCGATCTTCCAGACGCCCATCATCAGCGGGTAGTTCCACGGCGCGATCTGCGCGCAGACGCCGACCGGTTCACGCCGGATCGCCGAAGAGTGCCCCGGCAGGTATTCCCCGGACGCGGTGCCTTCGAGTTGCCGTGCGGCACCGGCGAAGAACCGCAGCGCGCTGACGCACTCCGGGATCTCCTCGTCGAGCACGACGGACCGGATCTTGCCGGTCTCGCGGATCTCCAGTTCGGCGAACTCCTCCGCGCGCGCCTCGACCGCGTCGGCGATCTTCAGCAGGGCGAGCTGACGCTGGGCGGGGGTGCTCTTGCGCCACACCTTGAACGCCCGTTCGGCGGCGGCCAGCGCGGCGTCCACATCGGACTGCTCGGACAGGACGCTGGTGCCGAAGACCTCGCCGGTGGCGGGGTCCACCAGGTCGAGTGTCCGCGAGCCCGACGCCGGTACCCCGGCGCCGTCGACGAAATTGAGGACCTGAGTCATTTCTTCTCCAGGTGGGTCGGCTCGAACATCTTCAGCAGGGCGGGAAGGACGACCACGGACGGCCCTGGCGTGCCCAGCGCGTCGGCGAGGTCCTTTCCGACGGTGTCCAAAGAGGACACGGTCGCGTCGACGCCGAAAGAGCGCGCCAGCGCGGCGAAATCCGGCCGTGCGAGTTCGGTGGCGGTGGACTGCCCGAAGGCGCCGGTCAGGTATTCGCGCAGGATGCCGTAGCCGCCGTCGTCGACGACCAGCCATGTGACGTCCAGTCCGTGCTGGACCGCCGTGGCCAGTTCCGCGATCCCGTACATCGCGCCGCCGTCGCCGGACACCGCGAGCACCGGCCCGCCGGTGGCGACAGCGCCGCCGAGCGCGCCGGGCAGGCCGTAGCCGAGCCCGCCCGCGCCCTGCGCGGTGTGGATCGGCGCGCCCTCGGGATTCCACGCCGACCAGGCCCAGTAGGCCGCGATCGTCATGTCCCAGAACGTCTGCGTGCCCTCGGGCAGCGCCGCGCGGATGTCTTCGATCAGCTTGCGCTCGACCTCGAGAGGCTGGGCGTCGAGGCGTTCACGCACCTTGGCCAGCAGATCCGCCACCGCGGCTTCGGCCGCACCGTCGGACTGCCGGAACGGCACCTGCTCCAGAAGTCCTTGCAGGACAAGGCGGACGTCGGCGTGGATACCCAGCGCCGGGTAGTTCGACCCCAGTTTCCCGAGATCGGCCTCGACCTGGATCATCCGGCCGCGCGGGGCGAACTCGCGGTAGTTGCTGGACAGCTCGCCGAGTCCGGAACCCAGGACGAGCAGCACATCCGCGGCCGAGAGGAACTCGGTGCTGTGCCAGTCTTCGACCCACGACTGCCCGGAAAGTTCGTGGTCCCAGCCGAAGACGCCCTTGCCGCCGAACGTCGACAGCACCGGCGCGCGCAGTGCCTCCGCGAGCGCCTTCAGTTCCGCGTGCGCGCCCGAGCGCAGTGCGCCACCACCGGCCAGGATCACCGGGTTCTTCGCCGCGCCAAGGAGATTCGCGGCCTCGGTGACGAGCTCCGGCAACGGCGCGAGCGGCGCGGGCCGTGCGGTCACCGACGTGATCCGCGGCAGCTCCGCCGGCGCCAGCAGGATGTCCTGCGGGATCTCGACCCACACCGGGCCGTACGGCGCGGTCGCCGCCGATTCCCAGGCTTCGCGCAGCGCCGTCGGGATCTGGCTGACGGTGCGCACCACGTGCACCGACTTCACGACGTCACGGAAACTTGCCTGCTGATCGGGCAGTTCGTGCAGGTACCCGTGCCGTCCGCCGCCGAGCCCGGCGACCGGGATCTGGCTGGAGATGCCGAGCACCGGGACCGACGCCGCCCGGGATTCCTGCAGTGAGGCCAAGGTCAGCAGCGCGCCGGGGCCGGTCGACACGATCATCGGGGTCACCGGGGCCGGGCCTTCGGGGTCCGCCGCGAGCCGGGCGCGGGCGTGCCCGTCGGCCGCGAACGCCAGGTTGTTCTCCACCCGCGAGCTGATCACGCGCAGGTCGTCCGTGCGCCGCAGTGCTTCGAACAGGCCGAGCGCGTGCTGGCCGGGCAGGCCGAACACGGTGTCGGCGCCGAGCGCGCGGAGGGTTTCGACGACGACGTCGCCGCCTATCCGTTGTGTCATTCGCTCTTTCCCAGGCTGAGCAGGCTCACCAGGTCGTAGGCGACGTGGGAGGCCGCGATGGCGGTGATCTCGGCGTGATCGTAAGCCGGGGCGAGTTCCACCACATCCGCGCCGATGAGGTTGCAGTCCCGCAGCCCGCGCAGGATCTCCAGCAGTTCACGGCTGGTCATGCCGCCCGCTTCGGGGGTGCCGGTGCCCGGCGCGTGCGCGGGGTCGAGCACGTCGATGTCGACGGAGATGTAGAGCGGGCGGCCGCCGATGCGCTGGCGCAGCGCGTCGACGGTCTCGGCGACCCCGCGGCGCATGACGTCGCCGGAGGTGACGATGCCGAATCCGAGACGGCGGTCCTCTTCCAGATCCCGCTTGCCGTACAGCGGGCCGCGCGTGCCGACGTGGGACAGCGCTTCGGTGTCGAGGATGCCTTCCTCGGACGCCCGCCGGAACGGGGTGCCGTGGGTGTACGGCTCGCCGAAGTAGGTGTCCCAGGTGTCGAGGTGCGCGTCGAAATGCAGCAGCGCCACCGGTCCGTGCTTCTTCGCCGCCGCCCGCAGCAGCGGCAGCGCGATCGTGTGGTCGCCGCCGACGGTCACCAGCCGTGTCCCGTTCGCGGTCAGCGCCTCGGCCTCGTCCTGCAGGGTCTCGATCGCCTCGCCGATGTTGAACGGGTTGAGCGCGATGTCGCCTGCATCGACCACCTGTGTTTCGGCGAACGGCGAGACGTCGAGTTCCGGGTGATACGGGCGAAGGAGCCTGCTGGCCTCGCGGAGCGCGGCGGGGCCGAATCGCGCGCCGGGGCGGTAGGACACCCCGGCGTCGAACGGCACGCCGACGACGGCGACATCGGCACGCTCGACCTGATCGATCCGCGGCAGCCTCGCGAAGGTCGCGAAACCGGCGAACCGGGGCACCTTGGACGAGTCGACGGGGCCGATCGGGCTCTGCTCAGGCACTGTGTCTCCTTCTTGGGGTGTAAGGGTTTCAGGACTTCGAAGCGGCGAGTTCCGCCTCTTCTTCCTCGGCGGCCGCGCTGCCGTTCAGACGGCGGGTCCACACGGTGAGGATCTCGTCGGAGGTACGCGGGGTGAGGAAGCTGACCAGCAGGTACACCGCCAGGCTGGAGCCGAGACCCCAGTAGATCGGGCTGTTGGCCTCGACGCCGTCGACGAACATGAACGCGATGACCACGACGGTACCGACGACCATCGACGCGAGCGCGCCCTGACGAGTACCGCGTTTCCAGGCCAGCCCGCCGATGATCGCGACCAGCAGACCGCCGACGAGGATGTCGTAGGCGATGGTCAGCGCGTTGACGACGTCGTCCACGACCATCGCGATGCCGATCGCGACAATGCCGAGGATCAGGGTGGTGACGCGGTTCCTTGTCACCTCGTTGGCGGCCTTCTTGAGGCCCAGCTTGGAAAGCAGGTCCGAAGTGCTGACCGTGGAGCAGGCGATGAGCGCGCCGCTCGCGGTCGACATCATGGCCGACAACGCCGCCGCGAGCACCAGGCCGCGGACCCCGGCGGGCAGCTGGTCCTCGACGATGGTCGCGAACGCGTCCTGCGCGCTGGCGAGGTTCGGGTACAGCGTCTTGGCCGCGGTGCCGATCAGCGCGCCGGCGAGGCCGTAGACCAGGCAGTAGACGCCGGAGATGACGCCGCCGCCGGTGGCGATGCCCGGCGTCCTCGCGGTGAACACGCGCTGCCAGATGTCCTGGCCGATGAGCAGGCCGAAGCTGTAGATGAGGAAGTAGGTGAGGATCGTGTCGCCGCCGATGGCGGTGAGTTCGAAGTAGCTCTCGTCCAGCCGCGCGGCCATCCCGTCGAAGCCGCCCGCCGAGACGATCGAGACCGGCAGCAGGATGAAGAGGATGCCGATGGTCTTGATGACGAACTGGACGATGTCGGTCAGCGTGATCGACCACATGCCGCCGAGCACCGAGTAGAGCACCACGATCGACCCGCCGATGGCGATCCCGGCCCAGCTCGGGACGTTGAACAGGACTTTGAAGATGGTGGCGAAGGCCAGCGTCGAGGTGACGGTCAGCATCAGCGTGTACGCCCACATGACGACGCCGGAGATGGCGCTCGTGGAGCCGCCGTAGCGCAGGTCGAGCATCTCGCCGACGGTGTAGACGCGCAGTTTCACCAGTCGCCGCGCGAACAGCGTGTGCAGGACCAGGATGCCGACGCCGATCGCGATCACGAGCCAGGCGCCGGAGATGCCGTAGGTGTAGCCGAGCTTCACGCCGCCGACCGTCGAAGCGCCGCCGAGGACGACCGCGGACATCGTGCCCGAGTACATGAACCAGCCGAGGCGGCGGCCCGCGACCAGGTAGTCGGATTTGGTCTTGGCCAGCCGCAGGCCGAACCAGCCGACCCCGATCATGCCCGCTATGTAGAGCGCGATCACCGCGTAGTCACCGGCCACGGTGTCCTCCTTGCCTTGGGGCGGTTCGCTTCGTTCGGGTCACCGTAGGTTCGTTCGCTCCTCGAACGACATGGGATGATCCATCCAAAGCGCCGGAAATCGAGGACCAAATGACCCAAACTCGCGATCCGTTCGACTCGGATGTGAATGTCCCGTTACGGGCCGTGGTCGGCAACCCGGAACTGGCACTCGACCCGGTCGTGGAGACTCTGCGCCCGGACGCGCTCGACGCCCCGGTGCGCTGGGCGCACGTCAGCGAGCTGCGGGATCCCGCGCCGTATCTGCTCGGGGCGGAACTGCTGCTCACCGCGGGTGTGAACCTTCCGGTGGAGCCGTCCGAGGTCGACCGCTACGTCCGGCGGCTGGCCGGCAGCGGGATCTCCGCGCTCGGCTTCGGGCTGACGCCGGGCACCCACGAGACCCTGCCGCCGGCACTGCGGTCGGCCTGCGCGCGGCACGGGTTGCCGCTGATCGTCGTCCAGCCGCGGACGCCGTTCCTGGCGATCAGCCGCGCGGTGTCGGTCGCGCTCGCCGAGGCGGGGCAGCGGGAACAGCGGCGGATCGCGGCCGCGCGCGAGGCGCTGACCAGGGCCGCGGGCGACGGGCTCGGCGAACTCGCGAGCGCGCTGGCCGGGCGGCTGCGGGCGTGGGTGGCGCTGGTCGGTGCCGGCGACGTCCTCGCCGCCGACCACGGCGCGCCGTCCCCGCTGCCGGACGAGGTCCGGGAACTGGTCGCCACGCTGCGGGCGGGCCGGGGGATCCGCAGCGCGACGACGGAACTGGCCGACGGCACGCACGTCGTCGCGCAACCGGTGTACCCGCAGGCGACGGCGTCACATCTGGTCGTGGTCGGCCGCGTCGAACGGTTCGACGGCGCGGACCGCTCGATCCTGTCGGTCGGGGCGGCGCTGCTCGGGCTGGTGGGCCGCGCGGGGTCGGACGCGGCCGGACTGGGTGCCACCGCCACGGCGTTGCTGCTGGGCGAGACCGACGTGGTCGGCGGGGACGAACGCCGCTTGGTCGCCGGGATCGCCTACCGCCGGGGGCCGAACGAGGTCGCCGCGCGCTACGACTGGCTGCGCGCCCGGCTCGACACCCCGCTCGTGCGGCTGCTGCCCGGGCCGCGGTTCACCGCGATCGTCCGTGAGGCGCCGGCGATCGGCGACCTCGACCGGCTCCGCGCCGACGGCTGGCTCACCGTCGTGGGTTCGCCCGTCCCACCCGACCGGCTCCCCGAGGCGCGCGCCGAAGTGGAGTCGCTGCTGCGGCGGGCCGCCGCGCTGGAACGGCCGGTGGTGGCGGAGGCGTCCGGGCTCGGCCTGGACGCGCTGATCGCCCCGGACGCGGCCGCCGGGTTCGCTGCCCAAGCGCTGGCGCCGCTGCGCGAACTCGACCGGAAGGGCGACCGCGAACTGGTCGGCACGCTGCGGACGTGGCTCGCGCACCACGGCGGCTGGGATCGGACGGCCGCCGAACTCGGCGTGCACCGCAACAGCGTCCGGCACCGGATCGGGCAGATCGAACGGGCGCTGAGCGTGGACCTGGCGGATCCGGAGGTCCGGATGCGTTTGTGGTTCGCCCTGCGGTGGGGGTGACGCTTACTCCAATCAGGTCACTCTCAGGAATCTGTGGCAACGTGGGGTCGTGCGAATTCTGGTAGTCGAAGACGAAGAACCCCTCGCCGACGCGATCGCACGCGGCCTGCGGCGCGAGGGAATGGCGGTGGACATCGCGCTCACCGGTGACGACGGGCACGAGAAGGCCGCCGTCACCCGGTATGACGTCGTGCTGCTCGATCGCGACCTGCCCGGTATGTCCGGTGACGACCTGTGCCGCGAGATCGTCGCGTCCGGCGAGCTGACCCGCGTGCTGATGCTCACCGCGAGCAGTTCCGTTTCGGACCGCGTCGACGGGCTTTCCCTCGGCGCCGACGACTATCTCGCCAAGCCGTTCGCCTTTCCCGAACTCGTCGCGCGGGTGCGGGCGCTGGGCCGCCGCGCGACCCCGGCCGCGCCGCCGCTGCTGACTTCGGGCGACGTCGAACTGGATCCGGCGAGGCGGACCGTCCGCCGCGCGAGCGGTCCGGTCGAGCTCACCCGCAAGGAGTTCGGCGTGCTGGAGGTGCTGCTGTCGGCCGCCGGTTCGGTGGTCAGCAGCGAGGAACTGCTCGAACGGGTGTGGGACGAGAACGCCGACCCGTTCACCACCACCGTCCGGGTCACCGTGATGACACTGCGGAAGAAACTCGGCGAGCCGGGCATCATCGAGACCGTCGTCGGCTCCGGCTATCGGGTGCCGGAGCAGGGGACCGCACGCGGGTGAACCTGTCCGGTGCCCGCAGCCTGCGCGCGCGGGTCACGTTGCTCGCGACCGGGCTGGTGGCGCTGGTCAGCCTCCTGTTGCTCTGGCTGACCTGGAATCTGGTCGGCGACGCGGTTTCCGCGGTTCCGCAGCTGCCGCCGGGCACCACGGTGCGGGTCGACGGCGTCGAGGTCGACGCTTCCGCCGTCACCGAGCATTTGCGGGTGTACGCCCGGAACCGGGTGCTGCTGTTCGGCGCGGCCGCGTTCTGTTTCGTCGTGCTGGCGGCGGGGATCCTCGCGTGGACGTTCACCGCGCGGGTCCTGCAGCCGTTGCGTGAGATCACCGGGACGGCGCGGCGCCTCTCGATCGAATCGATGGGGGAGCGGATCGGCGAGGTCCGCACCAAGGACGAACTCGCCGAACTGGCCGAGACCTTCGACGACATGCTCGACAGGTTGCAGGCCGCGTTCGACGCCCAACGGCATTTCGTCGCGAACGCCAGCCACGAACTGCGGACGCCGCTCGCGGTCATCCGCACCGAACTCGACGTCACCCTGGCCGACGAGCAAGCCGACGAAGCCGAATTACGCCGGATGGCGGGTGTCGTCCGCGACGCGACCGAACGGGCCGAGCGGCTGGTCGGTTCGCTGCTGCTGCTCGCCCGCACGGACGGCGCGGGACTGGTGGCCAGGGAACCGGCCGATCTCGCGGTGATCGTCGCGACCGCGTGGCGGGCGGTGCGGGCCGATGCCGGGAAACGCGGTATCCGCGCCGAATTCGCGACCCAGGGCGCGCCGACGTTCGGTGATCCCGCGCTGCTGGAACGGATCGCGGGCAATCTGCTGGAGAACGCCGTGCGGCACAACGTCGACGGCGGCTGGCTGGACGTCGTCACGCAGGCCGGTCCACAGTGGTCGGTGCTGCGAGTGCGTTCCTCCGGCGGTCTGCTCGACCCGGCCGCGGTCCCCGAACTGTTCGAGCCGTTCCGCCGGGCAGGCGTCGCCAGGACCGCCCGCACCGGCGCCGGGCTGGGGCTCTCGATCGTGCGGGCCGCGGTCCAGGCGCACGGCGGCACGGTGTCCGCGGAACCCGTTGTGGGCGGCG
The DNA here is from genome assembly GCF_044547565.1 of Amycolatopsis sp. NPDC052450. Classification (NCBI taxonomy): domain Bacteria; kingdom Bacillati; phylum Actinomycetota; class Actinomycetes; order Pseudonocardiales; family Pseudonocardiaceae; genus Amycolatopsis; species Amycolatopsis sp. NPDC052450. The sequence continues at coordinate 214,533 of NZ_JBIUAQ010000006.1, forward strand.
GTCTTTCGGTGACCGTCCACCTTCCCGCTCTGCCTTGACCTGCCGCCGGGGTTACGGTTCAAGGATGGTCCCCAGCATGAGGCTGAACAACGGAACGTCCCTTCCCCAGCTCGGGTTCGGGGTGTATAAGATCGGCGACGACGAGGTCGTCGGCGCGGTCCGCACCGCCATCGAGGCGGGCTACCGCGCCATCGACACGGCGACCCTGTACGCCAACGAACGCGGCGTCGGCGAGGCCGTCCGCACCAGCGGGCTGCCCCGCGAGGAACTGTTCGTCACCACGAAACTGTGGAACACCGAGCACGGCTACGACTCGGCGTTGCGTGCCTTCGACACCAGCCTGAGCGAACTCGGTCTCGAGTACGTCGATCTGTATCTCATCCACTGGCCGCTGCCGTCGCAGGACAAATACGTGGAAACGTGGCGGGCGCTGGAAAAGATCGCCTCGGACGGCCGGGCGAAGGCGATCGGCGTCTCGAACTTCCAAATCCCGCATCTGGAGCGGCTGATCGAGGAGACCGGAACGGTCCCCGCGGTGAACCAGATCGAATGCCACCCGTGGCTGCAGCAGCCGCTGCTCCGGAACTTCCACGAGAAGCACGAGATCCTCACCGAGGCGTGGGGCCCGCTGGCGCGCGGCGGAGAGCTGCTCGCCGATGAGAAGATCACCACGATCGCGGAGAAGCACGGCAAGACCCCGGCGCAGGTCGTCCTGCGCTGGCATATCGAGATGAACCACCTGGTGATCCCGAAATCCGTCACGCCGGAACGGATCAAGGAGAACATGGACGTCTTCGACTTCGCCCTCGACGCGCACGACGGCGCCGCGATCGCGACGCTGGAGCAGGGGAAGCGGCTGGGACCGGATCCGGACACGCTCGGCGCCTAGGGTTCGGCAAGTGTCATGAAAGGGTCGTTCAGGACAAAAAATGTCCTGAACGACCCTTTCATGACATCCCGAAATGGCTAGCGCACGTCCACGAAGATCGGGTTCCCGTACAGCCACAGGTCTTCGAACGGGTTCGACCGCCCGATCACGTCGGCGCTCGGTTCGATCCCGCCGGGCACGTGCTTCTTGCCGTCCGTGCCGCGCGTCCGCACGAAGAACGGCTCGCGCACGTTGCGGAACGTGTGCCGGAAGGCCACCCGCCGCCCCGGCGCCCACCCCGGTTCGAAGGACCGCACGACCCGCGTGCCCGGAGCGGTCTGCGCGTCCCGGTCGGCGGCCGGGCCGGTCACCGGTCCCGAAACGAGGTCGAGCCGCGCGAGCCGGGGGATCGCGCCGCCGCCGTTCGGCCGGGCCGCCAGTTTCGCCGAGACGACGACCGTGACATCGGAGCCGCGCCGGACCCGCAGCCTGCCGCCCATCGTCGCCGAGCTCCAGCCGCTGTATGCGCCGAACTCCAGTTCTTGCGCGAGCCCGCCGTGCACTACCCAGACACGTCCCGCACGCAGGCCTTCCAGCACACCTTCGTGGCTTCGGCGGGACACGCCGACGACGGTCCGGCTGAACTCGGCGGGCGCGAAGTCCGCGTACGGGGGCAGGGTCTGCGGGACGCCGGTGTCGATCGGGTCCGGGTAGGCGCCGTGCTCGTCGTAGTACCCGTCCGGGACGCCGGGCCGGACGTGGGTGTCGCCGCGGTTGTAGTGCGAGTCGGAGTTGCTGGTGATCCACCACGGCTTTCCTTCGGCCAGCAGCGAATCCCACAGCCCGCCGACGGTCGCGGTGCTCCAGTCGAAGCCGCCGTAGGTGCGGTAGGCCGTTTCGGGGAAGCCTGGCCACGAGTTCGCGCCGGGGGAGTTGCCGTAACCGCCGCGCGCGCCACCGCCGCTCCCGAGCGGTTTCGGGAAGCCGTCGGCCTGCGCGCCCGGCGCGCCTTCCATGCCGATGACGATGCCGGGCGCGGCGTCGCGCAGCGCCCGGATCTCGTGCGGGGCGATCCGGCCGTTGCGCAGCGGATGGTTGATCACCACCACCGGCGCGTGGATCCGGCGGGCCCGCTCTTCGGCGGCGAGCCAGCGGATCGCCTTGACCGCCAGTGCCTCGTTGTCCGGCGTGCCCGTCTCGGTCCCGGTGAGCCGCCAGTCGAAGGCACGCTCGAACTCACGCAGTTTCGCGGCCTGGTCCGCGCCCGCCTGGAAGAACAGCGTCGCGTGCTCGGCGCCCGGCACGTTCCACTCCATGCCTTGCCACAGCAGGAGATCGCGGTGCTCGCGCTGTGCCGCCCGGATCGCGGCGTTCGTCCGCTCCACCGACGACTTCTCGTGCGCGGCGTGGCCGTGATCGGTGATCACCGCCCAGTCCGCCCCGTGCCGGCGCGCGGCGTCGGCGATTCCGTCCACTGTGTACATCGCGTCGTAGGAATACTGTGTGTGGATGTGGTGGTCGCCCACCAGCCACCGGTAGCGGTCGCGGCCGAAGAGCAGGTTGACATCGATGTCGAGATCGAGGTCGAGGGCTTCCGCCGGGGTGGTGGCGGCGAGCGGCGCACCCGCGGCCGCCGCGGACACGAGGCCCGCACGCTTGAGGAATCCGCGGCGGTCGACGCCGGGCTTTTCGCTGTTCACCGGCGGCACGCTAAAGAGCTTCGCTGAACGGGCGGTGACCGGACGGCCAACGCGCGGCGCCGTGTGACGATCGTCGCCGTCGCGGTACGCAGCTCGCCTCCCCGGGGGATGGCCGGGGAGGCGAGCTTTTCGAACAGACGCTAAGTGTTCATGAAAACGCGGTTGTTCGCCACGAAATCCACGAGAAACGCAAAAAGCCACCGCCTGCGATCAAAAGATCGCCGACGGTGGCCTTCGCGGAGGTCAGGAGAGCGGAACGCTCGCCACGCCCGGAGCCAGGAACGGCTTGCCGTTGACCTTCTCGGACACCCCGGCCCGGTCCAGGTACGGCGTGATGCCGCCCAGCCAGAACGGCCAGCCCGCGCCGAGGATCAGGCACAGGTCGATGTCCTGCGCCTCGGCGACCACGCCCTCGTCGAGCATGATCCGGATCTCCTCGGCGATCGCCGCCAGCGCGCGGTCACGCACCTGCTCGGAGGTCGACGGCGAGTCGCCGCGCTGCCAGAGTTCGGCCACCTCGGGATCGACGGTGGCGTTGCCCTTGTCATCCCACTGCCAGACGCCCTTCTTGCCCGCTTTGACGAAGCGGTCGAGGTTTTCGCTGACGGTGAACCGGTCCGGGAACGCCTCGTGCAGGGTCTCCCCGACGTGCAGGGCGATCGCCGGGCCGACCAGCTGCATCAGCGTCAGCGGCGTCATCGGCAGGCCGAGCGGCTCGAGCGCCTTGTCCGCGACCTCGAACGGCGTGCCCTCGTCGACGGTCACCAGCACCTCGCCGAGGAATCGCAGCAGCAGCCGGTTGACCACGAACGCGGACGCGTCCTTGACCAGCACGCTCGACTTCTTGAGCTGCTTGCCAAGCGCGAACGCCGTCGCCAGCGCGGCGTCGTCGGTCTTCTCCGCGCGGACGATCTCCAGCAGCGGCATCACCGCGACCGGGTTGAAGAAGTGGAACCCGACCACGCGTTCCGGATGCTTGAGCTGCGACGCCATCGCGGTGATCGACAGCGACGAGGTGTTCGTCGCCAGGATCGCCTCGGGGGAGACGTACTGCTCCAGGTCGGCGAAGACCTTCTGCTTGACGCCCAGTTCCTCGAACACCGCTTCGATCACGAAGTCGGCGTCGGCGAAAGCGGCCTTGTCGAGCGAGCCGGTGACGAGTGCCTTCAGCCGGTTCGCGCCGTCCGGCGAAACCCGCTTCTTGGCCAGCAGTTTGTCGATCTCACCGTGCACATAGGACACACCCTTGTCGACGCGTTCCTGGTCGACGTCGGTGAGCACCACCGGCACCTTGAGGCGGCGGACGAACAGCAGCGCCATCTGGCTGGCCATCAGGCCCGCGCCGACGATGCCGACCTTGTTCACCTTGCGCGCCAGCGACTTGTCCGGCGCGCCCGCCGGCCGCTTGGCCCGCTTGTTGACCAGGTTGAACGAGTACAGCCCGGCACGCAGCGTGTCGTCCATGAGCAGTTCGGCGAGCCCGTCGGTCTCGGCCGCGTAGCCGCGGTCCAGATCGTTCTCGCGGGCCAGCTCCAGCAGCTCGACGGCCTTGGTCGCGCCGGGCGAGGCACCCTTGGTGCGTCCGTCCACAATGGCCTTGGCGCGGGCGATCGCGGCGTCCCAGCCCGCGCCGCGGTCGATCTCGCGGCGGGCGGGGGTGATCTCGCCGTTGACGACCTTCGCCAGCCACAACAGGGACTGCTCGAGGTAGTCGGCCGAACCGAAGACCTCGTCGACGATGCCGAGCTCCGCCGCCTGCGCGACCTTGAGCATCTTGTTCTGCGCCAGCGCGTTCTCGATGATCACGGTGACCGCGGCGTCCGGGCCGATCAGGTTCGGCAGCAGCTGCGTGCCGCCCCAGCCCGGGAACAGGCCGAGGAAGACCTCGGGGAACGCGATCGCGGCGGTGTTCTCCGAAAGCGTGCGGTAGTGGCAGGAGAGCGCGAGTTCGAGCCCACCGCCCATCACCGCGCCGTTGACGAACCCGAACGTCGGGATCTCGGTCTCGGTGAGGCGCCGGAACACGTCGTGCCCGGTCTGCGCGATCTCCCGGGCCAGCGCCGGATCCGCGACCGCTTCGACACCGGAAAGGTCGGCGCCGACGGCGAAGATGAACGGCTTGCCGGTGACCGCGATCGCGGCGGGCTCCGCGGCGAAGGCGGTGTCGATCGCGGCGTTGAGGCTCACCAGGCCCTGCGGGCCGAAGGTGTTCGGCCGGGTGTGGTCGTGGCCGTTGTCCAGGGTGATCAGCGCGACCGGCTTGTCGAGGCCGGGCACCTTCACCAGACGCGTGACCGCGTTCGTGACGACCTCGTCGGGGAAGGCGGCTTTCGCCTGCTCAGCGGTGAAAGTCATTACTTCGCCCCCTCAAAGGCCGGGTTCTCCCAGATGACCGTGCCGCCCATGCCGATACCGATGCACATGGTGGTCAGGCCGTAGCGCACGTCGGGGCGCTCGGCGAACTGGCGCGAAAGCTGCGTCATCAGCCGGACACCGGACGAGGCGAGCGGGTGACCGCAGGCGATCGCGCCACCCCACTGGTTGACGCGGGGGTCGTCGTCGGCGATGCCGAAGTGGTCGAGGAAAGCGAGCACCTGGACGGCGAACGCCTCGTTGATCTCGAACAGGCCGATGTCGTCGATCGACAGACCGGTGCGCTTGAACAGCTTCTCGGTGGCGGGCACCGGGCCGATGCCCATGACCTCCGGCTCGACCCCGGCGAAGGAGTAGCCCACCAGGCGCATGCCGATCGGAAGGCCGAGTTCGCGGGCGGTGTCCTCGTCGGCGAGCAGGGCCGCGGTGGCGCCGTCGTTGAGACCGGCCGCGTTGCCCGCGGTGATCCGGCCGTGCGGACGGAACGGCGTCTTCAGCCCGGCGAGCTGCTCGACGGTGGTGCCCGGACGCGGCGGCTCGTCTTCGGTCGCGAGACCCCAGCCGAGTTCCTTCGAACGGGTCGCGACCGGGACCAGCTCGGGTCCGATCTTGCCGGTCTTCACGGCCTCGGCGTACTTCTCCTGGCTGCGCGCGGCGAAGGCGTCGGTGCGCTGCTTGGTGATCTCGGGGAACCGGTCGTGCAGGTTCTCCGCGGTCTGGCCCATGACCAGCGCCGTCGGGTCGACGAGCTTGTCGGCGATGATGCGCGGGTTCGGGTCGACGCCCTCGCCCATCGGGTGGCGGCCCATATGCTCGACGCCGCCGGCGATGGCGATGTCGTACGCGCCGAAGCCGATGCCGCTCGCGGTGGTGGTGACCGCGGTCATCGCGCCCGCGCACATGCGGTCCAGCGCGAAGCCGGGCACCGACTTGGGCAGGCCCGCCAGCAGCGCGGCGGTGCGGCCGATGGTCAGGCCCTGGTCCCCGATCTGGGTGGTGGCGGCGATCGCCACCTCGTCGACGCGTTCGGGCGGCAGCTCGGGATGCCGCCGCAGCAGTTCACGGATGGCGTTGACGACGAGGTCGTCGGCACGAGTGCCGGCGTACATCCCCTTTTCGCCTGCCTTGCCGAAGGGCGTTCGCACCCCTTCGACGAAGGCGACATTGCGTACCGACCGCGCGTTCGGCGCGAGCGGTGTTGCTCCTGCGGCCACGAATGCTCCTGAAGTAGAGGTAGTCCTGACCGCACCCTAGCCCCGGTTACCCGTCGGTAACCAGGATGGTGGCCCGGTCGAGTGGGGGAAGGCACACTCCCGGGGTCACCCGCCTCGGCCGCTTGGCCGATCCGGGGGCGGTGGGGAAGTTGCTATGTTCGACGTGATCAGGGGGAGGGATCACGATGACATCGCCGGGGCCGGCCGTCACCCGTCGCGCGTTGCTGGGGATGGCGGTCCTGGTGCAGCTGGCCGCCTGCACTCGCGGGACGCCGCCTCCGAGCCCTTCGGCCCCTCCTCCGCCGCCCCCGCCTTCACCTTCCCGGCAGTTCCACGACCGGTTGATGGAGCTGGAGAAGAAGTTCGACGCCAGGCTCGGCGTGTACGCGCTCGACACCGAAGGCGGCGGCACGGTCGAACATCGCGCGGACGAGCGGTTCGCGTTCTGCTCGACGTTCAAAGGCGTCGCGGCGGCCGCCGTCCTGCAGCGCAACCCGTTGTCGCATCTGGAAACCCGGGTCAGCTACTCCCGGGATGACCTGATGAAACACGCCCCGGTCACCGGACAGCACGTGGCCACGGGCATGACGATCCGCCAGCTGTGCGACGCCGCCGTCCGGTTCAGCGACGGCACCGCGGGCAACCTGCTGCTGCGGGACCTCGGCGGTCCCGCCGCGCTGACGGCGTTCACGCGCAGTCTCGGCGACACCGTCACGCGGATGGACCGGGTCGAACCGGCCATCACCGAGGCCACCCCGGGCGACCTTCGCGACACCACGACTCCGCGCGCTTTCGCCGCCGACTACCGCGAGATCGTGCTGGGCGACACGCTGACGGCCGACAAACGCGACTTCCTCCGCGACCTGCTCCAGCGCAACGCCACCGGCGCCGACCGGATCCGGGCGGGCCTGCCGTCCGGCTGGACCGTGGCCGACAAGACCGGGACGGGCGCCTACGGCACGTTGAACGACATCGCCGTCGTATGGCCGCCGGCCAAAGCGCCGATCGTGCTGGCGATCATGTCCAGCAAGGCGGCCAAGGACGCACCGTACGACCAGGCGCTGCTCGCCGAGGCCGCGAAGTACGTGGCCGAAACCCTCACGTGATCGGACGCGTAACTCGCGTGTCTGGAGGCGCGACTCGCGTGATTGAAGACGTAACTCGCGTGATTGGAGGAGTTACGCCTTCGAACACGCGAGTTACGCGCCCGATCACGCGAGTTACGCGTTAGTTGCCGGTGGCGCTGGGGAGCAGGGCGGGGCAACCGCCGGTCTTGTAGGTCGGGTCGTACTCGAAGTGCCACTTCTCGTTGTCGTAGCGGCGGCACCAGCCGAGGGCGCCACCGTTCTTGTCCACCCACGCGGCCGAGTTCAGCGGCTGGATGTCGACGGCGATTCCTTTGACGTGCATGGACGTCTCCGGTTGCAGCGCCCACTTCTTGGCCTGCTCCACGGAGCCGAACCGCTCGACGGCCTTGTCGAACTCGCGCTGCTGCTGGGCCCGGCTGCGCTTGCCGTCGTTCACGCAGAGCGTGATGTTCTGTGCCTTGGCCTTGGCACGCATGGCGTTCCACGCTTCGATCACGTCCGGACGCATACCGAAGGTGTCCTCGTCGACATAACGCTTGTCGACGGCGCACGTCGGCCCGCTCTCCGGGCCGGGGACCTCTTCGAGGATCGCGAGCGGGTGCCCGTTCACCGTCTTGACGGCCACGCCGGTGGCTCCCAGCGTCACCATCGTGGCCCCGACGAGACCCAGCGCCACGAGCACACTGATCGCGGTCCGGCGGCTGGAGGGAGAGGTGGTCGGCACCACCCCGAAGCTACCCAGTGTCCGGCGGGGCGCCACGGTTTGTGAGGTTGTTCCCAGAACCGCCCGGAAGGCCAACCGAATCGGAAAACGACTGGTGGGAGGTCGTGAGCGGCGTTTCGGGTATCGAGGGGTACGGCAAAGGTGTCGGGTCGCGGGGATTCGCTCGCGGGCCGTGGGCGACCGTGCCGCGAAAGCCACTTTCGCGACGCCAGGCGTCGCGAAAGTGGCTTTCGCAACCTCCCGACTTTGCCTTACCCCTCAATAACCAAAGACCCAGAGGTGAAGGCGTCCTTCACCGCATCGGACGCGACGAAGGACGCCTTCACCTCACCACCGGCCCCACCCCACGACCACGCCACCTTTGCCGTACCCCTCAATAGAACCCGAAACGCCACTCACGACGTGACTCAGCGGCTCAGGTATCCGAGCCACCCGCCGTAGCCGGTGATGTCCTCGGCGCCCTCCACGGCCACCGGTTCGCAGACGAACCCGGACACCTCGCTCCCGTCGGCCAGCCGCACCTTCCCGATCGCCAGCGGCGCGGGAACGCCCGCCACGAACTCGCCGAAGCCGCTCAACGGCAGGTCCCACACCTCGGCCTCGATCGGTTCGCCACCCGAGGCGACCCGGACGAGACCGGGTTTGGGCGGCACGGTGTCCAGCGCGTAGAGCCGGTACTCGGCCGCCGTCGATCCGGAGAAAACGAACCGGGCGCCCCGCGAGGTCAGTTCGTGGTTCAGCGGCTGCCCGCGCAGATGGGCGCCGACGACGGCGATCCGTGTCCTTCGCGGCACCAGCCGGGCGACGTCGGCGAGGATCCGGTCGGCGTACGCGGGGCCGACCAGCATCACCCCGAACGGCAGCCCGCCGACGGTGCCGGCGGGCACGGCGAGCGACGACAGGCCCAGCAGGTTCGTCGAGTTCGTGAACCGGCCCAGTCCGGCGTTCACACCCAGCGGGTCGGCCTCGACCTCGGCGATCGTCGGGTGCCCGGTCGTCGTGGGCAGCAGCAGGCAGTCCACAGTGGACAACACGGCCGACGCCGCACGCGAAAGACCGTCGAGCGCGGCCAAGTCGGAGAACAACCGGTGCGCCGGGATGTCCTTCGCCGCACCGATGATCTGCCGCACGGACGGATCGACGGCAGCCGGGTGGGCGTCGATGAACTCGCCGACCGCGGAATAGCGCTCGGCCACGAAGGCGCCTTCGTACAGCAGACGCGCCGCGTCGAGAAACGCCGATATGTCGACAGTGACCAGCTCGGCTCCCGCGTCACGGAACTCGTGAGCCGCCGCGGAGAACGCGTCCGCCCACCCTTCCTGAAGGGGACCGAGAGCGTCCGGCACACCGATCCGCAAAGGACGGTGGACCACCGGAAGATCCCGCGGCTCGCTGAGACACGCGAAGGCCGCCGAAGCCTCGTCGACCGTCCGCGCGAACAGCGTCACGCAATCGATGCTCGCGCACGCGGGCACGACACCGGTCGTCGGCAGCAGTCCCCGCGTCGGCTTCAGCCCGACGATCCCGTTGAACGCCGCCGGGACCCGCCCGGATCCGGCGGTGTCGGTGCCGAGCGCGAGATCCGCGATGCCGAGCGCCACCGCGACCGCCGACCCCGAACTCGACCCGCCCGAAACGTAGGCCGGATCGATCGCGTTCCGGACCGCCCCGTGCGGACTGCGCGTGCCGGCCAGCCCGGTCGCGAACTGGTCCAGATTGGTCGTGCCGAGGATCAGCGCCCCGGCCGCCCGCAGCCGCGCCACCACGGGCGCGTCCTCGGCGGGCAGGTAGGCGTACTCGGGGCACGCCGCCGTCGTCGGCAGCCCGGCGACGTCGATGTTGCCCTTGACCGCGGCCAGTTTTCCGTACAGCGGCAAGGGTTCCCCCGCCGCACGACGGGCTTCCAGTTTTTCCGCGTCGGCGAGCACGTCCGACTCGGGACGCAGGTCGATCCAGATCTCGGGCCGGTCGGCCCGCGCGATCCGGTGGTACGCGGCGCGCACCCGTTCCAGCACACTCATCCCGCGCTCCTTCCCAGTACCACCAGCGGCGTGCCGGGGGCGACCTGATCGCCGGGGGAGACGAGCACCTCGACGACCTCCCCGGCGGCGGGCGCGGGGATCCGCGCCTCGGTCTTCATCGCTTCGAGGATCACCAGCGTCTCCGCCGGGTCGACCTTCTTGCCGGGTTCGACGTCCACCCGCCACACGGTCGCGGCGAACGGTGCCTCGACGACGTGTCCGCCGGGCGGGGCCTCGACCTTCGTGGTCGGGACCTTCACGCCGACAAGCTCGGGGCGCGGGTCGAATTCGCCCGCCGCCGCCCATGCCTGCCGCTCCGCCTCGAACGCCGCGCTCTGCTTCGCCCGGAACGACGCGATGTCGGCGGCGTTGTCGGCAAGGAACCGTTCGTGGCCGGCCAGCGCGAACTCGCCGTCGGTGATGTCGAGTTCCAGTTCCCCCGCCGAACTCTGAGCCCGAAGGTCGAGCAGTTCCTCGGCGGTCACCGGGTACCACGAGATCCGGTCGAAGAACCGCAGCAGCCACGGCGAACCCGGTTCGAACGACCCGCGTTGCCGCCAGCCGCTCCACACCTGCACGGTCCGCCCGACGAACTGGTACCCGCCGGGGCCTTCCATCCCGTAGATGCACAGGTACGAGCCGCCGATGCCGACCGAGTTCTCCGCGGTCCAGGTGCGGGCCGGGTTGTACTTCGTGGTGACCAGCCGGTGCCGCGGATCCAGCGGAGTGGCCACCGGCGCGCCGAGGTAGACGTCGCCGAGGCCGAGCACCAGGTATTCCGCGTCGAACACCGTGCGATAGACGTCGTCCACACTGGACAGACCGTTCACCCGCCGGATGAACTCGATGTTCCACGGGCACCACGGCGCGTCGTCGCGGACGCCCGCCATGTACCGCTCGATCGCCTCGCGTGTCGCCGGGTCGTCCCACGACAACGGCAGCCGCACGGTCCGGCTCGGCACGACGAGATCGGCGGTGCGCGGCAGATCGTGCTCCACCTCCTGGACGAGCCCGAGCAGTTTCGGCACCGGCAGCACGTCCGGGTCGACGTGGACCTGCAGCGAGCGGATGCCCGGGGTCAGGTCCACGACACCGTCGAGACCTTCCTTGGCCAGCCGATCGGCCAGGGCGTGGACCCGCATCCGCAGGGCCAGGTCGAGTTTCATCGGCCCGTACTCGATCAGCAGGTTGTCGTCGCCGCTGCGCCGGTAGGTGACTTCGGGGTTTTCGTCCGATGTGGACAGACGGCCGAGGATGCCGCCGTCGTCGATCGGTTTCCGGCTCGCCTCGACCGCGGTGTGGGGCGTGTCCCGCAAGGAAGAGGCATGCTCGGTGGTGATCGGCACGAATCGTACGGTGTCGCCCGGCCGCAGCTGGCCGAGTTTCCAGCGCTGCCCGGTCACCACGGTCGCCGGGCAGACGAACCCGCCGAGGCTCGGCCCGTCCGGTCCCAGCAGGATCGGCAGGTCGCCGGTGTAGTCGACGGCGCCGATCGCGTACGGCGTGTCGTGGATGTTCGACGGGTGCAGGCCCGCCTCTCCGCCGTCTTCCCGTGCCCAGCGTGGCCGGGGCCCGACGAGCCGGACGCCGGTTCGCGCGGAGTTGAAGTGGACCTCCCAGCCGGTGGCGTAGAACGTTTCGACGTCGTCCGGGGTGAAGAACTCCGGTGCGGCGTGTGGTCCCTCGGACGCGCCGATCTCCCAGTGCGTCGTGAAGACGGGGCGATCGCCTTCGGGAACCGCTCCGGTGACGGCGTTCTCCGGCTCCGGACCGGGGGAGAGCACGTCACCGGTCGCCAGCGCGCGCCCGCCGTGCCCGCCGAAGCCGCCCAGGGTGAACGTCGCCGCGCTGCCCAGGAAGTCCGGCACGTCGATCCCGCCGCGGACGAGCACGTACGCGCGGAGCCCGGCGGTGCCGGCGCCGACGTCGAGTACGCCGCCCGCGGGGACTTCGAGCGGAGTCCACTGTGGAACAGGCGAGCCGTCAAGGGACACCGGCGACGGCGATCCCGTGACGCAAACGATTGCGGCGTCGGTGAACTTCAGCGAGACACCGTCTACGGTGCACTCCAAGCCCGCCGCGCCTTCGGGATTGCCGAGCGCGCGGTTGCCAAGGCGCAGTGACAAATCGTCCATCGGCCCGCTCGGCGGGACACCCACGTGCCAGAACCCCAGCCGTCCCGGCCAGTCCTGGACGGTGGTCATCGTGCCGCCCCGCAGGACCTCGATCCGCGGTTCGGGATCGGTGATCGTGTCGAGTGTCGCGGTGTCGTGCGTGACCTCGCGCAGCCGCTGATCGGCGGCGACCGCGCGCAACTGGCCGAGGTTCGTCCGGACGCCGTCCACCCGGCTCTCGCGGAGCGCCTCGCCCAACGCGCCCAGCGCCTCCTCCCGGTCCGCGCCGACGGTGATCACCTTGGCGAGCAAGGGGTCGTAATGCGTCGTCACGTTCGCCCCGGCCTCGACCCAGGTGTCGACCCGGACGCCGTCGGGGAAGTCGGCGCGGGTCAGCAGACCCGCGCTCGGCCGGTGCCCGGCGGCCGGATCCTCGGCGTAGACCCGCGCTTCGACCGCGTGCCCGCGCGGCGCCGGCGTGGTCGTGAACATTCCGGTGTCGCCGTCGGCGAGCCGGAGCATCCACTCGACGAGGTCGATCCCGTACACCGCCTCGGTGACCGGGTGTTCGACCTGAAGCCGCGTGTTCACTTCCAGGAACGCGGCCACTTCCCGCCGCGGGTCGTAGATGAACTCGACCGTCCCGGCCGACCGGTAGCGCACCGATGCGCACAGGTCGACGGCCGCGGAGACCAGTTTCTCCCGCACCGCTTCAGGCAAGCCCGGCGCGGGGCACTCTTCGAGCACCTTCTGGTTGCGCCGCTGCAGGGTGCAGTCCCGCGTGCCCAGCGCCAGCACCTTACCCGCGCCGTCGCCGAACACCTGGACCTCGACGTGCCGCGCGCGGGTCACCAGCTGTTCGAGGAACACGCCTGAGGTCGAGAAGCTCTTGGCCGCGATGCTCTGCACCGCTTCCCAGGCGTCCCGCAGTTCCTCGGCGGACACGCAGGCACGCATGCCGATCCCACCGCCACCGCCGGTCGCCTTGAGCATCACGGGATAGCCGATCTCGGCGGCCGCCGCTTCTGCGTCGGCCAGGGTGTCCAGCAGCCCGGTGCCGGGCAGCATCGGGACACCGGCCTCGACGGCCTTCAGCCGCGCGGTGTGCTTGCTGCCGAACACTTCGAGCTGGTCCGCGGTGGGTCCGGCGAACCGGATCCCCGCCGCTTCCGCCGCTCTGGCGAAAGCGGCGTCTTCGGACAGGAAGCCGTAACCGGGGTGGATCGTGTCCGCCCCGGTCTTCAACGCGGCTTCGATGATGGCGTCGGCGAGGAGGTAACTCTCCCTCGCCGGTGCCGGGCCGAGACGGACGGCTTCGTCGGCAAGCCGTACGTGCGCGGCCGTACGGTCGGCGTCGGAATGGACGGCGACCGTCGGAATGCCCATCTCCCTGGCGGTCCGGATGACCCGGACCGCGATTTCCCCCCGGTTGGCGACGAGCAGCTTCACCCGGCACCGCCGGTGACGATCATCCGGACCGGCGTCGGGTCAAAGCCGTTGCACGGGTTGTTGATCTGCGGGCAGTTCGACACCAGGACCAGGACGTCGGTCTCGGCACGCAGCTTGACTTCCATGCCGGGCGCCGAGATGCCGTCGACGATGCCGAGCGTGCCGTCCTGTTCGACCGGCACGTTCATGTACCAGTTGACGTTGCTGACCAGATCCCGTTTGCCGAGGCCCCATTTGGCGCCTTCGGTCAGGAAGTTCTCGACGCAGGCGTGCTGGTATCGCGTGTGCTGGCCGTAGCGGAGGCTGTTCGACTCCTTGCTGCAGGCGCCGCCGATCGTGTCGTGCCGCCCGCAGGTGTCCTCGACGACGGTCAGCAGCGGCGCGCCCTCGCCGGTGCGCAGCACGCTGCCGGTGGTGAGGAAGATGTTGCGCTGCGCGGCGATCGTGGCGGCCGCGCTGTATCTCTTCGCCGTGTCGGCGGCGTCGTAGCAGAGGAAGTCGACGGCCTGGTTGCCGCCGAGATCGATGATCGCGAGCGTCTCACCTTCGCGGAGCACGGTGGAATACGGCGCCCGCGCGGCGACCTCGGTGTCGGAGATGATCGTCATGCGAGGCCCCTTGCGGTGAGGTAGTCGGCGGTGTTCTCGAAGGCGCGCTGGGCCTCGGGCGACGCGGTCCATTCAGGACTGTCCGGAGTGGACGGCGCGGAGCGCTGCGCGAGGACGCGCAGCGGCGTGACTGGGTAGTCCGTGCGCGGATCGAGCGGATGCGCCACGTTGGCGATCAGGACGACGACGGGGAGCTCCGTGCGCAGGACCACGGATTTGCCCGGACCGGCCGAACCGGTGAACGTCAGTCCGCCGCCGGCCTCCACGCGGACGCCTTGGAAGAAGGACAGGCTCGGCGGGAGATCGCGCGGCGTGAGGCCGTGTTTGGCCGCGGCGAGGGTGAACAGCGTTCTGCCGTCCACAGTGGACGTTCCGCAGAGGGCGTCGTGCTTGCCGCTCTCGTCGGTGACGACGGTCGCGAGCACCCGCGCCTGATCCGAAAGCAGCGCGATCGCCTCACCGAGGTAGGCGTTCCACTGGACCTTCACCGTGTCCGCGACGTTCAGCCGCTCCCAGGGCTGGTCGGCGTTGAACAGCAGCAGATGCGCGCAGGCGTCGCCCTCGACGTCGGTCAGCCGCAGTTCGGTGCCGCGGGCGAGGACCTTGTGGGTGTAGCCGCCGCCGGCGACGGTCTCGGCCCAGACCAGCTTCGCCGGGTCGATCCCGGGCGGCGGGTCCGGCCAGGTGGACGCGGGGATGGCGGGCATCGCTTCGGTCACCGTGCCCGCCTGGGCGCGGGCGTGGTCGCGAGCGCCGTACGTGGTCGATGTCGTGCTCATGGAACCTTCCTTCAGGTCACGGGGACGGGAACCGTGGTGAGCGCGGAGCGGCGGCGCCAGCAGAGGTAGCCGGTGAGCAGCGCGGCGCCGACGAACTCGATCGGGAACAACAGGACCCAGACGGAACCGGTGCCCGCGAGGTCGTAGATCTCGGCTCGTGGCCAAGCGATGTTGACGATCATCATCGCGCCGTACCCTACTGCCGCGATGTTGACCGGAATAGCCCATCGTCCCAGGGAGAAATGGCCGGGCTCGGCGCTGAAACGGCCTTGACGGCGCCGGAGCAGCAGTGGCCCGGTCACCAGGAGATAGGCGAGGTATACCACGACCACCGAAGTCCCGGTGATCGTGCTGAAGATGGTCGGGTTCCCCAGATTCAGCAGCAGGAGCCCGATGGCGAGCATCCCGGACAGCACGGCGGGCGCGATGGGTGTGCCGGTGCGGGCGTTCACCGCGGAAAGCCGCCTGGCGCCGGGGAGCGCGCCGTCGCGGGCCATGGAGTAGATCAGCCGCACGGTGCCGGTCTGGATGGTGAGGGTGCAGACGACGACCGCGATCGCGACGTCGGCGAGGAAGATCCGGCCGAGAGTGTCGCCGAAGACCGCGGTGATCACATACGGCAGGCCTTTCCCGGCCAGTTGCCCGTCGGTCAGGCTCGGCGCCGCCATCAGCGCGGTGAGGACGACGGCGAGCCCGCCGACCCCGGAGACCAAGAGCGCGCGGAGCACGGCGCGCGGCGCGATGCGGCGCGCGTCCTTGGTCTCCTCGGCGACCGAGGCCGCGGTGTCGAAACCGTAGAGAACGTACGCGGCCATCAGCGCCGAAGCGAGAACGCCGCCGGCTCCCGGGCTTTCGCCCGCCGGCTGCGTCACCACCTGCGGGCCACGGACCGCGAACGACGCGAGACCGACGACCAGCACGAGGACGCCGACGAGTTCCGCCGCGACCCCGATGTCGTTGATCCGCGCCATGAGCCGTACCCCGCCCGCGTTGATCGCGGTGGTGACGACGATCAGCAGGGTGCCGAGCAGGACGGCGTTGCTGGCGCCGGTCGGGGAGGTGATCGCCGGATCCCCGCCGGCGAGCTGGAAACCGCTCCAGACCGACGGGAGGACCACCTGCAGCGCGATCGCGGCACCGGCGAGCGCGACGACGCACCCGACCAGCATCATCCAGCCGGCGAGCCAGCCCCCGAATCCGGGGGAGAGCTGTTTCGCCCACTGGTAAACCGATCCGGCCAGCGGGAATCGGGCGGCGAGTTCGGCGAAGTTGAGCGCGACGAGCAATTGCCCGGCGATGACCAGCGGCCATGTCCAGAAGAAGAGCGTGTCGCCGAAGGAATAGCCGAAGGCGAACAGCTGGAACACCGTGGTCAGGATGGAAACGAAGGAGAAACCGGCGGCGAAGGCGGAGAATCCGCCGAGTGTCCGGCGAAGTTCTTGGCGGTACCCGAAGGCGGAAAGGTCTTCGGAAGGCATTTGCGGAGGCTCCTGTCTCAAGGGCCGAATTTCGATCGGCTGACCGAAATTAAGCGCGTGCGGGATCCTTCCGATCTCCGCCGGGTAAGCGCGGTGTTAACAGATACCGGATTGGGTAACCTGGGCCGACCACCGGACGTAACAAAGATCTTCGCGAAGAAATGGCAGGATCGGATAGATGACGAAAACGACCGGGGTGGGAAGGCCGAGAGCCAGCGGCGCCGCGGCGAGCAAGCGGGAAGCGCGGCTCGCCGTACTGGACGCGGCGGGGGAGCTGTTCACCGGCGCCGGGTACGCGGCGACGACCACCCGAGCCATCGCCGAACGCGCCGGTCTGCGCCAGGCGTCCCTCTACTACCACTTTCCGTCCAAAGAGGACATTCTCGCGGCGCTGCTGGAGGACACCGTCCGGCCGTCACTGGACGTCGCGGGCGGACTTTCGGCGCAGCTCGCGCCGGTCGGCGCGCGGCTGTGGGCGCTGGCGTACGCGGACATCCATCTGCTCGGCAGTGCGCGGCACAACCTCGGCGCCCTGTACCTGCTGCCGGAGATCTCGTCGCCGAGGCTGGGGCGATTCCGCGCCGAACGGGCGGAACTCAAACGCGTCTACGGCTCGCTCGTCGCCGCGGCCGGCGTACCCGGTGACCTCGTCGGCATCCGGAGCGACCTCGTGTTCGGGCTCGTCGAGAGCATCGCGATCGTCCGGCGTGACCAGCCGGATCTGGACGTCGAAGCGCACGCCGTCGAAGGGGCCGACAGCGTGCTGAGGCTCGCCGGTATCGGGGAACCGGACGCGGGGCTGCGTGCCTCCGCCCGGATGCTGCTGGAGGACTGAAAGGGGGTCAGGCGGCGGCGGTGGCGTGCAGTGCCTTGCTCAGCGCCGCCACGGTCAGCTCGACCTGCCACGGCCGGGCGCCGCCGTCACGGAGCACCTGGGCGACGGCGTCCTCGCTCAGCTCCGCGGGCGGACGCCAGCAGGTGCGGCGCACCAGTTCCGGCAGCAGCAGGTTCTCCACCGGCAGCCGCCGGTCCTCCGCGATCGCGGCCAGCGCCGCGCGGGCGGCGATGAGCCGGGCGGCGGCGTCGGGATCCTTGTCCGACCACCGGTTCACCGGCGGCGGGCCGTCGGTCTGCTGCGCGGGGGTCGGCAGTTCGTCGGCGGGCAGCGCGCGGGCGGCCTGCAGATGCCGCAGCCAGCTCGCGGTGTACTTGCGCTGGACCCGGCCGCTGAACACCGGCAGCGCCTGCAACTGCTCGACGGTCTTCGGGTCCGCGGTGACGGCGTTGATGATGGCGGTGTCGGGCAGGATCCGGCTCGGCGCGCGGTCGCGTTTGCGGGCGAGCTCGTCCCGCGCCTGCCACAGTTCGCGCACGGCGGCGAGACCCCGGGCGCTCCGGATCTTGTGCACGCCAGAGGTCCGGCGCCACGGCTCGGCCCGAGGGGCGGGCGGCGGCGCGGTGCGGACGGCCTCGAATTCCTGCTGGGCCCATTCGAGCTTGCCCTGGGCGGCCAGGTCCGCCTCGAGTTTCTCGCGCAGCTCGATGAGCAGCTCGACGTCGAGGGCGGCGTAGTTCAGCCAGTCGACGGGAAGCGGGCGCTTCGACCAGTCGGCGGCGCTGTGGCCCTTCTCCAGCTGATAGCCGAGAAGGAGTTCGACGAGGGTGCCGAGGGCGACCCGTTCGTACCCGGCGAGCCGTCCGGCGAGTTCGGTATCGAACAGGCTCTTCGGGTGCAGGTCGAGTTCGGCGAGGCACGGCAGGTCCTGAGAGGCCGCGTGCAGCACCCATTCGGCGTTGTTGAGCACTTCCGCGAGGGGTTCGAGCTGCCCTTCGAGCGGAATGGGGTCGATGAGGAAGGAGCCGGCACCTTCGCGGCGCAGCTGCACGAGATAGGCCTTCGGCCAGTATCGGTAGCCGGACGCGCGTTCGGTGTCCACGGCGATGGCCCCGCTGCCGCCCGCGATCTTCGCGCAGGCTTCGGCGAGGGCTGCCGCGTCGGCGATCACCGGCGGAGTGCCCTCGGCGGGCTCACGCAGAAGAACCGGTCCACCGGTGTCATCGGTGCCGTTCTTCGGGTCCGTCTGCGGTTCTCCGGGTCGGTCGCCTTCCATAGGTGAAGACCCTACGGGACGAGCGGACCGCGCCTGGTCCGCCCGCCCCGCAGGGCTGTTCGCCTTTGTCAGCGGATCACGCCGGCACGCATGGCCAGCGCCACCATCTGAGCCCGGTCACCCGTGCCGAGCTTGCGCCCGATGCGGGAGAGGTGAGACTTCACGGTGAGCGCGGAGAGGCTGAGTTCCTCGCCGATCTCCTTGTTGCTCTGGCCGTCGGCGACGAGCTGCAGCACCTCGACCTCGCGCGCCGAAAGCTCGCGCGGGGTGTTGTCGGTGCCGGCGACTCGGGTGCCGGTGGCCAGTACCGGTGCGACGCTCGGGTCCGCGTAGACGCCGCCCTCGAGCACCCTGCGGACGCCGTCGGTCACTACGACCGGCGATGCCGACTTGAGCAGGTATGCCTGGGCGCCGGCCTGGAACGCCGACCTGACCGCGTACGGGTCGTCTGATGAAGCGAGCACCACTACTCGAGGCCAGCCATGGCTACGGAGTTCCGTAACCAGCTCGATGCCGCTGCCATCCGGCAGTCCGAGATCGAGGATCGCCAGATCACAAGGCCCTGTGGCCTGTGCTCGCGCCCTCGCCTCGGCCACCGTGGCGGCCTCGTGGACGGTGCCCGCACCCATCTGTGCGAGTCTTGCTGAGATTGCCTCCCTCAACAGCGGGTGGTCATCGACCACCAACACGGAAAAAAGCTCTTCCCGCGGGTGCGGAACCATGCTCGCCGGCAATGAACCGGCTGGCGTGGATCGGACGGCCTGAGAAATGCCGACGGTAGCCACGTCACTACCTCCCTGGAGTCGGTCGTGCCCCCCGACCGGCACCGGGACTTTCGGCCGTTCAGCCGCGCCAGCTTTAGACCGAAAGTGGTGTCGTCGATGGCACTGTAGCCGCCCTGAGGCCTTCACGGGGGGATCGAATGGGTATCTATCTCAAACCAGTGGTCACTCAGGGAGTTCGTAGTAACACGATCGGGCTAGTACACAGCCGGTGGCTAACACATCGCCGAACGAACACGATGCACTGGGGATACCGGGGCCCAAGCGACTGTGCAGATGAGCCGTGCACCTGCCGGTGCCTCTGCCCGGGACGCTCGGAGGGCAGTGTGCCGGGGCCCGGAAAGCGGCCCCGGCATGGGGCTTGATCAACTTCGCGGAGAGTCATGATCGCTCCGCTCAGTGACTGTGGCGGTAACGCTCCGGAAGGGTCTCGGAGTGCCCGCAGGGCTGTTTCGGGCTCACTTGATCTTGTTGCGCACGGTGACAGCGGGGTTAGCACGAACGGGGTGGTTCAGACCTCTGTTCGACCGGCTCCGCGCTGGTCGGGGCTGGTCTAGTCCAAGATGGCCGCTAAGGGCCTCTCGACGGCGTACGGACGCTCTCAGGGGCTCGCGGATGGAGTAGGCGAAGGCGCCTTCGGTCGCTTCGCGCCGCCTCTGCGAACGTCGCGGCTGTCCGTGAGGGCTCCTTCCCTACCTTGAGAGTAGGGAAGGAGGCCCTCACGGATCCGCGGGCGATAGCAAGGGACCTTTAGTCTCGCTAGCTTTCCTAGCGGCGCTAGATGGCCAGAACTCGCAGAATAACCCAAATGCTATGTCTCGATTGATGGGATTCGGCGTGTCGAGACCGCTGTCGAGACCGCTGTCGAGACCGCTGTCGAGTCCGTGAAGGCCTCCTTGAGGGACCCAGGGTCCCTCAAGGAGGCCTTCACGGACCTTGGCAAAACCTTCGGGAGGGCTGGCCTCGTGAGAAGTAGAAGTACATGAAGGACCCCTTCCTGTACCTAGGCGCAAGGAAGGGGTCCTTCATGTACTGGGGAAGGAGTGAAGGTCGAGTCCCTCGGCTGAGCCGACCGTCAGGAGGACTGGCGCTGCTCGAAGAGGGTCACGCCCACCGGCGGCAGTCCGACGACGCTCGCCATCACCTGGCAGAAGGCCTGCCCGTGCGGCCGCAACGCGGCGTCGGTCGGCGTCCAGGACGCCCGGAGTTCGAGATCGTCGGTGCGCGAGGGCCCGGAGATGTCGCCGAAGCGCGCCGAGGACGTTTCGGTGACGGTGCCGCCCAGTGCCGTCCAGTCCGCGCCGGAGCTCTCCAGCGCGTCGGTCAGCCACGACCAGCCCACGGCAGGCAGGAAGGGATCGGTCGCCAGTTCGCGGTCGAGTTCCGCGCGGACGTACATGACCAGCCGCAGGACCCCGTCCCAGCCCTCCTGGCCGTCCGGGTCGTGCAGCAGCACCAGCCGTCCCGACGCCAGCACGTCCGCCGGTCCTTCCACCTCGCAGCTCACCGCGTAGGACCACGGCGCCAGACGCTGCGGCGGGCGCATCGTCTCCAGCTGCACTTCGGGGCGGGGCCGGACCGATTGCAACGCCGCGACGGCTTCACGGAAGAGATCGGGTACTGATGTCATCGCGGTCACCAACCGACTGTAGGACGGGATAGTCCGGTTCGGGGCGCAGGCGCGCCGAGAGTAAGGCCCCTGAGCGCCCATGGCACCATGAACCGTGATGTCTCCTTCAGTTGCTTCTCCCGCGCAGACCGTTCCCGCGGCCCGTCGCGCCCTGCCCGGTGCGCCGTTCCTGGCCGCCGCGCGCGGCGAACGCCCCGCCCACACCCCCGTGTGGTTCATGCGCCAGGCGGGCCGGTCGCTGCCCGAGTACCGGGCGCTGCGCGAGGGCACCTCGATGTTCGAAGCCTGCTTCGACCCCGAGATGCTCGCCGAGATCACGCTCCAGCCGATCCGCCGTCACGGCGTCGACGCGGCCATCCTCTTCAGTGACATCGTCGTCCCGCTCAAGGCGGCGGGCCTCGACATCGACATCGTCGCGGGCACCGGGCCGGTGGTCGCCGAGCCGATCCGCGACGCCGCGGGCGTGCGCGCGCTGCCGGTGCTGGACCCGGAGCAGGTGGAGCGGGTCGCCGAGGGCGTCCGGCTCCTGGTCGGGTCGCTGGGCGAGACACCGCTGATCGGCTTCGCGGGCGCGCCGTTCACCCTGGCGTCGTACCTCATCGAGGGCGGCCCGAGCCGCAACCACGAGCACACCAAGGCGCTCATGCACTCCGAGCCGGAGCTGTGGCACGAGCTGGCCGGGCGTCTCGCGGACATGGCGATCACCTTCCTCTCCGCGCAGCTCGACGCCGGGGCCGACGCGATCCAGCTGTTCGACTCGTGGGCGGGCGCGCTCTCGGAGCGGGACTACCGCGAGTTCGTCCTGCCGCATTCGGCGAAGGTCCTGTCCGCGGTCGCGAGCTACGGCGTACCCCGGATCCACTTCGGCGTCGGCACCGGCGAGCTGCTGGTGGCCATGCGCGACGCGGGCGCCGACGTGGTCGGCGTCGACTGGCGCATCCCGCTCGACGAAGCGGTCCGGCGGCTCGGCGGCGGGGTGGTCCAGGGCAACCTCGACCCGGCGTTGCTGCACGCGTCCTGGCCGGTGCTCGAAGCGGAGGTCCGGCGCATCCACGCCGAGGGCCGCGCGGCCGACGGCCACATCTTCAACCTCGGCCACGGCGTGCTGCCCGGCGTCGACCCGGACGTTCTGACGCGCGTGGTCGGGCTGGTGCACGAGCTCCAGCCGTGAAGCCCGTGCGCACCATCGCCGTCGTCGGCGGCGGTATCTCGGGACTGACCGCGGCGTACCGGCTGCGGACGCTGCTCGGCGAAGACGCCCGGATCGTCGTTTTCGAAGCGACGGAGTCCCTCGGCGGGAAGCTCCGCACGGTCGAACTCGCCGGTGAACGTTACGACGTCGGCGCGGAGGCCTTCCTCGCCCGCCATCCCGAAGCGCTCGCCCTGGTCCGCGAGGTCGGGCTGGGCGAAAGCCTCGTCCACCCCACCAAGGCTCGCGCCAAGATCCACGCCGGTGGCTCCGTGCTCGGGTTGCCGCCGGGCACGGTCATGGGTGTTCCGGCCTCGGCCGACGCGGTCACGGGGGTGCTGTCGGAGAAGGGCCGCGCCCTGGTCGAGGCCGAGGCGTCGCTGTCTCCGCTGAAACCGGCCGCGGAGGACGTGCCGCTCGGCCCGCTGCTGCGCGAGCGCTTCGGCGACGAACTGGTCGACAGGCTCGTCGATCCGCTGCTCGGCGGGGTCTACGCCGGGGGAGCGGACGGGCTCGGGCTGCGCGCGACCATGCCCGGTCTCGCGTCCGCGATCGATCGCGGCGCACGCTCGCTCACCGAAGCCGCCGCGTCGCTCATGCCCGCCTCGCCGAGTACGGCGCCGGTCTTCGGCACCCTGCTGGGCGGTCTCGGAACGCTGATCGCGCGGCTCGCGGAGCTGTCCCGCGCCGAGGTCCGCACCGGAACCACCGTGACGGCGCTCGAGCGCACCGCAGACGGCTGGAAGGTCGACGACCTCGACGCCGACGCCGTCCTTCTCGCCGTCCCGGCGCCTTCGGCACGACGGCTGCTCGACGGCGTCGCGGGAGTGGCCTCGTCGGTGTTCGCGAAGGTCGAACTCGCGTCGATGGCGGTGGTCGCGCTCGCGCTTCCGCCGGGGACCGCGTTGCCGGAGTCCTCCGGGGTGCTGATCGGTGCGGGGGAGCGGGACGCGGCCGGGAAGCCGTTCGCCGCCAAGGCGTTCACCTTCTCCTCCCGCAAGTGGGCGCACTACGGCGAAGGCCCGGTCCTGGTGCGTGGCTCGGTCGGCCGCTTCGGCGAACCGGGCGCGCTGCACGCCGACGACGACGAACTCGTCCGCGTGGTCCGCGACGACCTGGCCCGGCTGACCGGTGTCACCGCCGAGCCGATCGACACCCTCGTGACCCGCTGGGGCGGCGGGCTCCCGCAGTACGGCATCGGGCACCTCATCCGCGTCGAGCGGATCGAACGTGCCGTCGCCGCCGTTCCCGGCCTCGCCGTGGCGGGCGCGACGCTGCACGGCGTCGGGATCCCGGCCTGCATCGCCACCGCCGACGCGGCCGCCCGCCGCATCGCCGGGATCACACCGACCCACGAGGGCTCCTGAGCACCGGCAGTGCCAAGATGGCGGTATGGCGCGGCTGAACTACAACGAGCTCAATGACACCATCCGCTACACCGCCTGGTCGGTCTTCCGGGCCGAGCAGGGCAAGCTCGGCGAAGACCGCGCGAAGGCGACAGCGGAGACCACCGAGTACCTCGACGCGCTGGAGGCCAAGGGCGTCATCGTCCGCGGTGTCTACGACCTTTCGGGGCTGCGGGCCGACGCCGACTACATGATCTGGTGGCACGCCGAGGAGATCGAGCAGGTCCAGGCGGCGTACAGCGGTTTCCGGCACACCCCGCTCGGCCGCGCTTCGGCGCCGGTGTGGAGCCAGGTCGCGCTGCACCGCCCTGCGGAGTTCAACAAGAGCCACATCCCGGCGTTCCTCGCCGGTGAAGAGGCCCGCAAGTTCATCTGCGTCTACCCGTTCGTCCGCTCTTACGAGTGGTACCTGCTGCCGGACGACGAGCGCCGCAAGATGCTCGCCGACCACGGCAAGGAGGCCCGCGACTACCCGGACGTCCGCGCCAACACGGTCGCGTCGTTCGCACTGGGCGACTACGAGTGGATCCTGGCCTTCGAGGCCGACGAGCTGCACCGCATCGTCGACCTGATGCGTCATCTGCGCGGCACCGAGGCCCGTCTTCACGTGCGCGAGGAGATCCCGTTCTACACCGGGACGAAGGTGGCCCCCGCCGAGCTGATCGCGCTCCTGCCCTAGTGAAGGCCTCCGTGGACACGCGCGTCTGGACCACGCTCACCGGCGACACCCTCGCCGAGGGCGCCGTCGAGATCACCGGCCCCGGGTCGGTGCTGCCCGGGACCTTCCGGGTCGAGGAGGCGGCGACGACGAGTATCGCCGCCGCGACGCTGGCCGCCGGTGAACTGTTGCGGCTGCGCGGGATCGAGCCGGGCAAGGTCTCGGTCGACACCCGGCACGCCGCGGCGTCGTTCCACAGCGAGCAGTACATCCGGGTCGACGGGGAACCGGTGCCGTTCAGCGCGCCGCTGTCCGGCGACTACCGCGCGAACGACGGCTGGGTGCGGCTGCACTGCAACTACCCGCGTCACGTCTCCGCCGTGTGCTGGGGCCTGGGCGTGCCCGCGACCCGCGCGGCGTTCGAGAAGGTCGTGGCGGCCAAGTCGAAGTACGAGGTCGAGTCGGCGGTCATCGGTGCCGGCGGCGCGGCCGCCGTGCTGCGTTCCCGCGAGGAGTGGCTGGCGCACAAGCAAGGGCAGGCGGCCAGCGGGCTGCCGGTCGCCGAGATCCGGCCGCTCGGGCCGTCGGAACCTGTGCGGCTGTTCGAGTCCGACCGGCCGCTGGGCGGGGTGCGGATCCTGGACCTGACGCACGTCATCGCCGGACCGGTCGCGGGCCGCGTGCTCGCCGCGCACGGCGCCACCGTCATGCACATCGGGTCTGACCGGCTGCCGACCGTGCCGCCGCTGGCCGTCGACACCGGGATGGGCAAGCTCTCGGCGTACGTCGACCTGGAGACCGAGGCCGGGCGTTCACGGCTGCGCAAGCTGATCGCCCGCGCCGACGTCGTTCTGCAGGGTTTCCGGCCGGGATCGTTGGTGGCCAAGGGGTTCTCGCCGGAAGCGATCGCGGAGCTCCGGCCGGGAATCGTGGTCGCGGACCTGTCCGCCTACGGCTGGCAAGGGCCATGGGCGCGCAGGCGCGGGTTCGACAGCCTGGTGCAGATGGCGTCGGGGATCGCCGACGAGGGCGGCAAGACCGCCGGGCTCGACGGCCCGGGACCGCTTCCGGTGCAGGCACTCGACCACGCGACCGGCTGGCTCACCGCGGCGGCGATCATGACCGCGCTCCGCCGGGCGGCCACCGAGGGCGGCACCCAGTACGTCCGTACCTCGCTCGCCGGGACCGGGGAGTGGCTGAACTCCTTGGGACGCAAGGAAGCCGGGACCGCCGGCTTCGACGGCGGCGAATGGACCGAAGAGGTCGACGGCCAGCTCGGCCGGGTCACCCGGGTCAAGATGGCCGGCACGCTGCCCGGCTCGAATCCACAGTGGACGGAAGCGACGCACGTACCCGGAAGCGACCGCCCGGTCTGGTGAAACCGCCGCAAGTAGGTGACTAATTGCGGCGTAGCCGGAGGCGGCTGGCGAGGCGTCTCTTCGGTTTCGGGACCTCACCACGCTCAACGAGCCACGCACCGAAGGCGTCCGCGTAGGCCCGTGCGCGGATCGCGTCGGTCTTCGGGCTGCTCGTCGCGTACTCGCGGAAGAGCGCGCCGAACCGGTCTCCGAGTGCCTCGGCGAGGTCCGGGCGAAGGTAGGCGACCAGCCTGCTTTGCTTGTTCCACAGGACGTTCGCCTCGATGCGGAGCCTGTCCGCGTCGAAGCCCGCCGGAGCGTCGCCCCCGGCGAGCAGCGCCTTGAGCAGCTCGGCCTGCCGCGCGGCGAGCCGCTCCCGGGGCGACGTCACGGCGAGACCGCTTCCCTGAGCGCGGCCAGTTCGGCCGCCAGTTCGCTGTCGGGCGGGTAGTCGTCGTCGCGTTCCAGCAGGACACCCGGCGGCTCGGTGCGCCGCCGTAGCTCGCGCAGCAGGTCCAGCACCTCCGGGACCACCGGATGGGCGTGCGTGTCGTGGTAGACGCCGTCGCGTTCGACACCGCCCGCCATATGCGTGTACGCCAGCCGCTCCCACGGGATCTCGTCGAGGAACCGTCCGGGATCGGTGCCGAGGTTGCGGGCGTTGGCGTACAGGTTGGCGACGTCGATGATCAGCAGGCAACCGGTCCGGTCGGTCAGCTCCCGCAGGAACTCCGACTCGGTGAACTCCGCGTCCGGCCACTCCAGCACCGCCGCGATGTTCTCCAGCGCGAACGGGACGCCCACGATGGACTGCGTCAGTTTCACGTTGTCCACCAGGACATCGAGTGCTTCCCGGGTGCGGGGGAGTGGCATCAGATGCCCCGAGTCGAGGCCGCCCGCGCGTACGAAGCACACGTGGTCGCTGGCCATCGGCGCGCCGAGCTCGCGGGTGACCTCCGCGAGATGCTCGACGCGTGCGGTGTCCAGCGGTTCCGCCCCGCCCAGCGACAGCGAAACCGCGTGCGGCAGGACGGGGATTCCCTTGTCGCGCAACGCGACGAGGGTCTCGGGCAGGTGCCCGGCGTGCAGGTTTTCGGCGACGACCTCGACCCAGTCGACGCCGGGCAGCCGCGCGATCGACAAGTCCAGCTCGTGCCGCCAGCCGATGCCGATCCCGAGCGTGCCCGGCCCGTCAGCCACCACAGCCGCCGCCTCCGCAGGAGCTCCCGCCACCTCCGCCGCCGCTGCACGAGCTTCCGCCGCCGGTGCTGCACGTGGAGCCGCCGCCGGACGAACCGCCACCGAAACCGCCGGAGACCGGAGGCGGGATCAGGGCCGCGCTCAGTTCCTCGTCGGGGTAATAGGAGAGACCACCGAACGCGACCGCCGCGGCGGCACCGCCCAGCAGCGCGCCACCGGCCATGCCACCCATCGAGGTGCTGTTGGGGATGCCGCGTTTGCGCTCCCGTCCGTGGGCGGACTTGGCGCGATGGAGGATCCGGCCGCCCTCGCTGGTCGGCCGGGGCCCCGACCGCTTGTTCTTGACCGCCCGCGCGACCAGCGTCGCGAACACGGCCGCGATCAGCAGCGGGATCAGGAAACCGACGGGATGGTCACCGGAGATCCCGGCGATCAGGCGCGCCACACCGAGGACGAGCACGGCGAGGTACAGGAAGAACACGACCTGGCGGATCCGCGGCGCCCGGTCGGCGACCACGAGTCCCCGCTCCTCCAGCCCCTTGGCGAGCGCCTGCATCGGCCCCGACATCCGCAACCGGTCGCGGATGCCGCGCGTCGTGGCTTTGTACCCCGGCCGTGCGCCCTTGGCGACGGCCTTTTCGATCGGGTCGGCGGGCTCGGGGCCGGTGAGCTGGAGCTGCTTCGTGCTGCTGACCCGCAACGTCCCGCGGTCGACCAGCGCCGCGATGGCCGTGTCGACCACCCGGTCCGGGCCGCCGGCGAGATAGGCGAGTTCGTACACCGTCGGCTCCGGTCCGCTCACGGTGGCGCGCGGGGCCTTGACACCGAGCTTGACCGCGACCCTCCACACGAGACCGACGACCAGCGGGAACACCAGCAGGGCGCCATAGATCGCCAGGAAAGCGGGTCCGGGGATGCCCCAAGTGTCTTCCATCGCACGGGCCTTTCACGAGCAGGTGCACTTACCGTAGCCGGACGCTTTTCCGTCCGGTCGTGGTTCCGTGATTCGACCATCCGGAGTGGGCTTTCACGACGGCAGTTGGACCGTCAGAAGCTGCCGGCACTCCCATAGGACTCGGAGGCCGTCCCGTCGCCCCAGGCGAAGGTGCGGGTGTCCTTGCCCGGTCGCCCGCTGTGGCGGCTCAGGATGCCGGCGAGGTCGCGATCGGGATAGGCGCCGAAGCCGCCGAGGGCCACCGCGCCCGCCGCACCCGAAACGAGGCTTTGATCCGTTTCCGCCTCGGCCAGCACCGCACGGCCCGCGGCGGTCGTCCTGCCCTCGTAGTCGGTCCGGCCGAGCAGGAGGGCGACGATCAGCAGTGCCAGTGCGACGACGAGAAGCGCGATCAAGACCCAGGTGCCGCCGGTGGCGATCCACCGGACCGTCCCGATCCCCAGGAGAACGCCGTGGACGGCGGCGGTGATCCTCCACGTGAGCCGTCGTCGCCCTTCCGCGACGACCAGGCCGCGGCGGCCCAAGTCGGCCCACAGTGCCCGCATCGCGGGCCCGCGGCTCATCCACGCCCGCAGCCGGTAGTCGGGTATCACGGAGAGCACGCCGGCGAGTTCCAGCCCCAGCGGATCGACCGGGACCAGCGGGGTGCGGTAGAGCCTGCCCGAACGGCCGAGCCGGGCCTGTTCGCGTTCGAGCATCGCGGCGACCACCGTGTCCGTGACCCGCGAGGTGCCGCCCGCCAACGCCGCCACATGGTGCACGCTCGGCAGCCTGCCGCCGTCGTGGAAGCCGCGCCGGAGCCAAAGCGCGTGAAGCCCCGCGATGGCGAAGGGGAGCGCGATGGCCAAGCCGTACAGCCACGCGAATTCCGGTCCCGGGATGCCCCAGGTTTCAGCCACCGCAACCACCTCCGCTACTACACGAAGAACCGCCACCACCACACGAGGAACCGACGGCGTACGACGCGCCTCCGCCGCAGTTGCTCGCCGAGTCGGCGAACAACCTGGCCCTGGTACCGCTGGTCTTGATCAGGGTGATCGCGACGATCTGGTCAGGGAAGGCCTGCAACCCGTGGAGGGCGACCTTCCCGGCCGCGGAGCCGGCCAGGCCACGGTCCCAATCGCCGAAACGGAGCGCCAGGCCCGCCGCGGCGGTCGCCCGGCCAAAGCGGTCCGGCCATTGCCGCCACACGGCCAGGCCGATCCCGCCTGCCACACCGACGATCAGGACGACGAGGACGCCGACCGGCCGTTTCAGCGGTACGGCGTTCGCCAGTCTCGCGATACCCAGCGCGAAGACGGCCACATACGCGGCGATCGCGTACTGCCAGCCCTTCCGGCGGCGGTTCTCGTGGACCAGCAGACCTCGCTGCTCCAGATCGGCGCGCAGCTCCCGGACGACCTCGTGCCGTGCCATCATCGAGCGCAGCTCGCGCAGGCCGGTCCCGTGGCCGTGCACGAGCAGGACGACCGCGCGTTGGAACGGATCGGCCGGGACCGGTTTGACCGGGTGCAGGATGCCGCGGCCGTCGGGCCGCAGGAAGTTCCGTTCGAGCAGACCGGCGACGGCCGTGTCGGTGACCCGCTCGACGCCGTCGGCCAGCGCGGCCAGGTGATAGAGGCCGGGCACCGTCCTGGCGCCGGTGTCACGACGCAGCCACAGTTCGTGTGCCACGGCGAGCGCGATCGGCAGTACGGCACAGACTCCGTACAGCCAGGCGAAAGCCGGCCCGGAGATTCCCCAAGGTTCGTTCATGAACGACACCGCCCTCCCCGACGCTGTTCCTGTACAACGGGAACGCGTCAAGGAGGGCGGCGGTTGGCTTCGTTCGGTTACGACTCGGGAACGAGCTTCAGGGAGATCGAGTTGATGCAGTACCGCTGATCCGTCGGCGTGTCGTAGCCCTCGCCTTCGAAGACGTGCCCGAGGTGGCTGTGGCACGACTTGCACAGCACCTCGATCCGGCGCATCCCCATGGCGGTGTCCTCCCGGAGGAGGACGGCGTCGGTGTCGGCCGGGTCGTAGAACGACGGCCAGCCGCAATGGCTCTCGAATTTCGTGTCACTGCGGAACAGTTCGGCGCCACAGGCCCGGCACTGGTAGACACCGGTGGTCTCGGTGTCGGTGTACTCCCCGGTGAAGGGGCGCTCGGTGCCCGCCTTGCGAAGCACGGCGTACTCGTCGGGGCTGAGCTGCTCCCGCCATTCCTGCTCGGATTTGACCACGCGCGGCGTGGCTCCGACAACGGGTTTCATGCCTTTCACCGGTTCCACGTTACCCCGCGAGCCACGCGATGGCCCGGCCGATGATGTCCCATGCGGTGACCATCACGCCGAGCACGATGAGGACCACGACGAGTGCCGAAATCCACCAGCGCAGACCGCCGAGCCGGTTGCTGGAGTCGGCGAAATCGGAGACACCGTCGAGGCAGGCTTCCACGGTGAAGTTCGGGCCGCAGCGTTCGATGCGGTCCAGATGCTCGGCGAAGGCACGGGCTTCGGGATCGTACGGGTCGAGGCCTACCAGGTCCTCGTCGAAACGAGGATTCTGGCCAGGTCCGAAAGGTCCGCTATCGGCCATACCGGCAACAGTAAGCCACGATCGGCGATTGGCCTACCACCAGCGAGGCGGGTCTCACCACCGCCACGCTGCGTCAGTTGCCGAGTACTCGCGTGTCGGCGTCGATGAGGTACTGGCCGCCGACCTGGACCACGCGCAGCGCCGGCCGCGGTCCCTTGTTGAGCGTGATGTTCATGTCGATCGAGCCGTCGGCGTTGCCGCCGCCTTTGTCCGCTCGCGCGGTGTCGGCACCGGTGACCTTGTGCGCGGTCCAGTAGTCGGCGAAGGCCTGCTCCGAGCCGTACACGGCTTTCGCCGCGTCTGTGAGCTTGTTCCAGCTCGCGGAGGTGCCGATCTTGTCCGTGTCGAAGAAGTCCAGCAGGAACTCGCCCACGCTCGAGTAGCTCGTGATCTTTTCGCTCGGCGTCTTGCCAAGGCCCTCAGGCGCGGGACGCGACGAGGATGGCGCACTCGACTTGGGCGCCGAGACGCTGGTCTGCGGGTTCGCCCCGGCGTTGTTGCTCCCTGGGGTGTTGGCGCCGTTGCCCGAATTCAGCACCAGGAACACGATCACGGCGATCACCACGACCGCGGCACCGCCGCCCGCGAACAGGACGGCCTTGCGTTTGGCGTCGGCCGGCTTCGCCGGGGACGGCCGCATCGGTGCGGCCGCGGACGGCGGCGGGCTCATCGCGGCGACCGGCCGCGGCGGTGTGTTCGGCGGGGCGGACGGCGAGCGCATCGGGATGAAGGCGGCCGTCGGCGTGTGTGTCTTGGTGGGCGGAGGAGCCGCCGCGGCGGACTGCGCCGGCTTGTCGGTCCGCTGCCACGGCGGGCGGTCTCCGCCGGGGATGCCGTGCCCCGGGGTGTCGGGCACGGCGGGCTGTCTACCGCCGCCCGCTCCGAAGAGCCGCGGCGACGCCGCCGTGCCCGCGGCGGATTCGCTCGCCGCCAGCGCGGCGAGGCGCTCACGGGCCTCGGCCATGGTCGGGCGTTCGGTCGGCTCGGTGCGCAGGAGACTCATCAGCAGCGCCGTCGCCGGGCCCGCCTGCTGCGGCGGGTTGATCTGCCCGTTCGCGGCCGCGTACAGCAGCGCCAGCTGGTTGGAGCTGTTCCCGTACGGGGTCTGGCCTTCGATCGCCTGGTAGAGCGTCGCGCCGAGCGCGAAGACGTCGGAGCTGGGCACCGGGTCCGAGCCGCGCGCCAGCTCGGGCGCGAGATACGCCGGGGTGCCGCCGATCAGTCCGGTCTGGGTGAGCGTCATGTCGCCCGCCGCGCGCGAGATGCCGAAGTCGGTGATCTTCGCGGTGCCGGACTCGTCGATCAGGATGTTCCCGGGTTTGACGTCACGGTGCACGATGCCGGCGCGGTGCGCGGCGACCAGCGCCGACGCGACCTGCTCGCCGATCTTCGCGACGCGTCCCAGCGGCAGCGTGCCTTCTTCGGAGATGATCGCCGAGAGGCTCGGGCCGTTCAGGTACTCCATCACCAGGCAGGGGTCGCCGCCGTGCTCGGCGATGTCGAACACCACGATCGCGTTCGGATGCTGGAAACGGGCCGCGTTCTTCGCCTCGCGCATGGCGCGCTGGCGCATGTTGTCGCGTTCGGCCTCGGAGACACCCGGCTGCGGGAGGATCTGCTTGACCGCCACCGAGCGCTCCAGGCGGACATCGATGGCACGCCAGACCACCCCCATGGCACCGCTACCAATTTGCTCGACCAGGCGGTAGTGCCCAGCGATCAGCTGACCGGTGTCGATGGCGACTGCTCCTGACACATTCTTTGACGAACACATCCCGGGTGATGGTGGCGTTACGCGACCTGACAGGTCCCGCGCACCCGATCGAGTGTAGCGGGCGGCGGTTTCGGCTCCCCGTCAGCTCGCCGGTGCGGAGGCGGGCAATTCTTCCTCATCGCTCGTTCCGGGCATCGGACGGGCTTTCCGCCGGAAGACCTTGAGCAGTCCGATGGCTCCCGCGGCGGCGAACACGGCGTAACAGATCAGCAGCGCGGGCGGGGTTTCCCCGGTCAGCGCGTCGCCGAGGACGACGACCGCGATCGTGCCGGGAAGGCTGCCGAGCGCGGTCCCGATCAGATACGGAGCGAAACGGACTGATGACACTCCGCACAGGTAACTGAACGGAGCGAACGGCACCATCGGGATCAGCCGTAAGGAGGTGATCGCCAGCACCCCGCCGTCGGAAAGCCGGTCGTTGACCGCGCGGACCTTCGCTCGGTGCAGGTGCCGGGTGACCAGATCGCGGCCGAGTGCCCGCGAAAGGGTGAATGAGAGCGCGGAGGCGACGATGGTCGCCAGGATGCCGACGACGATGCCCGTCGTGGCGCCGAGCAGCAGCCCACCCGCCAGGTTGAACACGGTGCGGGGGATCGGCGCGACCGTCAGCACCGAATAGAGCAGGAAGAACACCAGCGGGGTGGCAGGGCCGGTCTCGGCTGCCCAGGCACGGAGCCCGGCCGGGCTCGGGATCGGCAGCAGGACCGCGGCCGCCACGAACAGGGCGAGCACGGTGAGCGCGAGAATTAATTTGGTACGGCCGGACACTGCGTCAACCGTACGGTATCCGCCGTGATCGATACCGAGGCGCTGCGGACGCAGCCCGAACTCACCGGCGAGAACGTCGTGCTCACCCAGCTCGACGAGACGTACTTCGAGACCGCGTGGAAGGCCCTGCAGGAGCCGGAATCCATCCGGCTGACCGGCACCCATACCCAGTTCACCCCCGAGCAGATCCGGGACTGGCTGGCCGGACGACCGGGGCTCGACGATCGCGCGGATTACGCGATCGTGCGCAAGGAGGATCGGGCGCACATCGGAGATCTGGCGCTCACCGACGTCGACAAGGACAACCGCTCCGCGGCGTTCCGCATCGCGCTGAACGGCCCGGAGTTCTTCGGCAAGGGCTATGGCACCGAGGCGACCAAGCTGGTCCTGGAGTACGCCTTCGACGTCGTCGGGCTGCACCGTGTCTCGCTGGAGGTCTTCGACTACAACCCGCGAGCCCAGCGTGCCTATGAGAAGGCCGGGTTCGTCCGCGAGGGGCTCCAGCGGGAAGCGCTGTGGTGGGACGGCGAGTGGCATGACGTCATCACGATGGCCGTTCTGGGGACCGATCCCCGGCCCTGATCGGCGATACGGTGTGCGCATGCCCAAGAACGGTGAGCCGATCGAGGTCGAGGCAGGCGAGCGCAAGGTCCGGGTGTCCAGTCCGGACAAGGTGTACTTCCCGGCAACGGGGATCACCAAGCGCCAGGTCGTGGAGCACTACGTCGCGGTCGGCGAGCCGCTGCTGCGCGCGATCGGGGAGCGGCCGACGACGCTGAAGCGCTACGTGGACGGCGTCGAGGGCGACTGGTTCTACGCCAAGCGCGTGCCGAAGGGCGCCCCGGAGTGGGTGGAAACGGCGAAGATCACCTTCCCGTCGGGCCGGACGGCGGAGGAGGTCTGCCCGACCGAGCCCGCCGTGTTCGCCTGGGCGGCGAACCTCGGCACCTTCGACTTCCACCCGTGGCCGGTGCGGCGGCCCGACGTCGACCACCCCGACGAACTCCGCATCGACGTGGACCCGCCCGACGAGGCGGGGTTCTCCGACGCGGTCGAGGTCGCCGCCGTGGTGCGCGAGGTCCTCGACTCGGCGGGGCTGACCGGCTACCCGAAGACCTCGGGTGGCCGCGGCGTGCACGTCCTGGTGCGGATCCGGCCGGAGTGGGACTTCATCGACGTGCGGCACGCGGTGATCGCGCTCGGCCGCGAGGTCGAGCGCCGGATCCCGGAGAAGGCGACCATCGCGTGGTGGAAGGAAGAACGCGGCGGCCGGGTGTTCATCGACTACAACCAGGCCGCGCGTGACCGCACGGTGGCGTCGGCCTGGTCGGTCCGCGGCACACCCCGCGCGACGGTGTCGATGCCGCTCACCTGGGACCTGCTGACCGAAGTGGACCCGGACGACTTCGACGTCCTCACCGCCGGCGCCTTCTACGCCGAGCGCGGTGACCTGCACGCGCCGATGGACGAGCGGGCGTTCGGCATCGAGACCCTGCTGGAGTGGTACGCGCGGGACGAACGCGACCACGGTCTCGGCGAGATGCCGTATCCGCCGGACTATCCGAAGATGCCGGGCGAGCCGAAGCGCGTCCAGCCGAGCAAAGCGCGCGACGACACCTAGGTGTGTGGATATAGGGACGTTGAGTGTCCCTATATCCACACACCCCTCACTCGCTGTCAGGGCCATCGCTGACCGTGTGGATTTTGGGGCGTCAGATGTCCCGAAATCCACACGGTCACCGCGCGAGAGAGCAAGGGACCTTTGCTCTCGCCTCTAGGTCAGGGACCGCCTGGGCGCAAAGCGCGCGACGACACCTAGGCGCGTCCCACGCGCGCCAGCGAGCGGTCGGCGACGGTCAGTACGAGGAACAGCACGCTGACCACGAGCATGAACGCGGCCAGGTGGTGCAGGCCGGCGCTGTCGGCGCGTGGACCGAAGAAGGCGCCACTGGCCGCGGAGGCGACGATGGCGCCCAGGTAGCCGAAGGTGCGCAGTAGTCCGGCCGACGAGCCCATGCGTTCCGAGTGGGCCTGGTGGTACACGGAGTTCTGCAGCGCGAGGTTGTTCAGTCCTTGCGGGACACCGAGGACGACCACGACGGCCACGAGCATCCACACCGGACTGTCCGCGTTCAGCAGCAGAAGCAGGGCGCACGCCGCGACCTGGCCTGCCGAGCCCGCCAGGAGTTTGCCGCGGACGGTGTCCCGGCGTCCGGTGACGGTGGAGGCGACGATCGCGACACCGAAGAGCGGCAGCAGCACCAGCCCCGCCTGCGAGGCCGAAAGCCCGTGCCCTTGCTCCATCCACTGTGTGTAGCCGTAGAGGAAGGCGTAGCCGACGACGAAACCGAGCAGCGCCCGGCCGTAGGTGGCCAGCAGCGGCAGGTTGCCGCCGAGCAGGCGCACGTCGATGAAGGGTTGCCGCGTCCGGAGTTCACGCCAGGCGAATCCGGCGCCCGCCACGGCCGTGACGGCCAGCAGCCACCAGCCGTCACCCGAGGGGTCCATCAGGAAGAGCAGCAGACAGACGAGCGCGGTGGCGAACAGGCCCATGCCGGGGAGGTCGAGTTCGCGCAGGAATCCCCGGGGAGGCCGGTCGGCGCGCGTCGCGGGGAGGCGGCGGGCACCGAAGTAGAGGCCTGCCAGCGCGAGCGGGATGTTGATCGCCAGCGTGGCGCGCCATCCGCCGACGCCGATCAGCAGGCCGCCGAGGCTGGGCCCGACGACGGCGATGGTCTGCGTCGTCACCGCGAGCGCCGTCAGGACCCCGGCCGGGCTGTCCTTCCCGGTACGCCGGGCCTCGGCGCGGATGAGGTACATCGCCGCCGGATAGCCCGCGCAGGTGCCGAAACCGAGAAGGACCCGTGACGCGACGAGCACGCCGAAGCCGGGGGCGAGCATGCCCGCGACCCCGGCGACCCCGGTCAGCGCCGCCCCGGCCAGGAACAGGCGGCGGGGGCCGAAGAGGTCGATGAGCCGCCCCACCACGGGCTGCCCGATCGCGGTGGCCAGGTACAGGGCGGAGACCAGCCACGCGGTCTCCGCGGGCGGGGCACCGAAGGCCACGCCGATCGGCACCAGGGAGACCGAGATGATGGACGAATTGACCGGGTTGAGGGCCGCACCCAGCATCATCGGCGGCAGGAGCCGCCGGTCGAACCGGGTGCTCATCGCCGCACGACTCGTTCCAGCAGGGCCGCCGCCTCGATCAGCGTGCGGCGTTCCGCTTCGGTGCACCGCGTTTCCAGCATCCGCGCGAGCCAGCCTTCCCCGGCGCGCCGTCGCTCCGCCAGGAAGGCGTGCCCGCTTTCGGTGACGAAGACCAGCTGACGCCGTCCGTCGCCGGGGTCCGGGCGGCGCGCGGCCAGTCCGCGCTCCACCAGTACCCCGACGGTGGTGGCCACCGACTGGTGGCGGACGCCTTCGAGCGCGGCCAGTTCGCTGACCGCCGCTTCACCGTCCTTGTCGAGCCGGCTGAGCACGGAGGTCTGGGATGGCGTGAGGTCACCGCTGCCGTAGTTCTCGCGGAGGCGGCGCCGAAGCCTGCTGAAGGCCAGGCGGATGTCGTGGGCGGCGCGGGCACTCGACGCGGAGGTGTTCTCGGTCATGATCGCAGGCTAAAACCCGCAGGATCAACTGCGCAACTAAGGCTGTACATCTCGGTCGGGAACGCATTTTGTGACGATATGTGCGTTCTCGGTGACGAATTCGCGCCTTTCCTTCGTTTTGCTCCCGGAGTGATTGCGCTTTCGTGTCGATCCAGAAACCAGTCACCGTCGCGCGGTGGATCGATACGAGACTGTGTGACGCACGGGACCCGGCCGTAACGCCGGGCTTCCTGCCAGCGACATTTCCCTCCGAACACTAGGCTGGGGGAGGACGAAGGAGTACCCGTGGACGACCTGATCGCCTTTCTCGCCGCGCGTGTGGGGCAACGCCAGGCGTTGATCATGCAGGCGGTCAAGAAAACCGAGATCAACGAATCGCTCAATCGTGGCGAGACCAAGGTCGTCATCGAAAAGAAGATCCGTTCGATGAACGACATTGAACTCGACACGGTCAACCAGATGATCAACGAGATCGAGGCGACCCGGCGGCTCCTGCAGGCGCACCGCACCACGGTTTCCGAGAAGGTCCCGGGATTCCCCTTGTACGGCAACGAGTACTGGTGCGAGACCTGCCATGTCCCCGCCGACGAGGCCGGGACGAACTGGTGCCTCACCCTGCGGCTGCTCGCCCTGCCGCACGCCGATCACCCGGACTACAGCGAGCGCTGGCGCCCCTGAGCGGGGAATGCCCGCCGGGTCCGGACGCGTTGACTCGAAGGTGATCACGCTTTCGGTACTGGACCGGTCCCCGACCCGCCGCGGCGGCGACGCGCCTCGCGCCTTGCGGGACACGGTCGCCTTCGCGCGGGACATCGAAGCGCTGGGCTATCACCGGTTCTGGGTCTCCGAACACCACAGCGTGCCCGGCGTCGCCGGCTCGGCGCCCACGGTGCTGGCGGCCGCGGTCGCCTCGGCGACGGAACGGATCCGGGTCGGCACCGGCGGCGTGATGCTGCCGAACCACCGTCCGCTCGTGGTCGCGGAACAGTTCGGCGTGCTCGAATCGCTCTTCCCCGGCCGGATCGACATGGGGCTGGGCCGGTCGGTCGGGTTCACCGGCGGCGTCCGGCAGGCGCTCGGGCACGAGAAGGACGACGCCGATCGCTTCGGCGACCAGGTTCGCGAGCTGCTGGGCTTCCTCGCGGGCGACCAGACGAGCTATCCGGGCGTGCACGCCATTCCCGCGGAAGGACTGCGCGTGCCCGCGTTCCTGCTGGCGACCGGTGCCGGGGCGAAGCTGGCCGCGGAACTGGGGCTGCCGCTGGTGATCGCGCCGGTCCGGGGCGAGGGGCCGCTGCTCGAAGCCATCGAGGGTTATCGCTCCGGCTTCCGGCCTTCCGCGCAGGCTTCGCGACCGTATGTCGTGGTGTCCACGGCGATCGCGGTCGCCGAGACGGCTGAACGGGCCCGGCGGTTGCTGATCCCCGAAGCGTGGTCGACGGTCTACTCACGCACGCACGGCGTCTTTCCGCCGCTTTCGCCGGTGGAGGAGATCCTCGCCGGGTCGCTGCCGGACCGCGATCGGGAGCGGCTGGACCGGGCCCTCGACGGTCAGCTCGCCGGCACCCCCGACGAGGTGCGTGACCGGCTCGCCGACCTCGTCGCGAAGACCGGCGCCGACGAGATCCTGGTGACCACCAGTACTTTCGACCAAACGGAGCGGCTGGATTCCTACCGCGCGCTGGCCGAGGTCGCGGGGTTGCGCAGCCTCGCCGCCGTGTCGTGACTCGGCGGTTCAGCCTGGCCGTCGCCTGGCCCCGTCCCGGAAGTGTCATGAAAGGGTCGTTCAGGACGAAAAATGTCCTGAACGACCCTTTCATGACATCGGCGGCAGGCGGGTTCCAGGCGCGTCCACCGCAAGTAGGTGACTAATCGCGGGGCGTGAGAGAACGCTCGAGGACGGCGGCCTCGGCACGCAGGCGGTCGGCGGCGTCGGCGCGGCCGAGACGCTCGTACTCGTCCGCGGAGACGGTGCGCTCCCTGATCTCGTGCGCCACGATGTCCCGCACGTCGTCCTCGGTGAGGTGAAGGCGCTCGACCTCGGCCGCGCCCAGTCCCACCGCCGTTCCCGCGACTTGCTCGTTCGTGGTGATCCCGGGGGCCTGGTCCACCGAGTCCAGCGGCACCGCTTCGGCGTTGTCGATCGCCGCCAGCGCGGAACGAAGGGCCGAGATGGCGACGCGGTCCTTGGCCTTGAGGGCGGTCTTCAGTTCGTCACGCAGGTTGGCACGCATGGTCCGGATTCCCTGTCTCGGGGACTTTGGCAATATGACTGTACTATATCCATATGCCTCGCGTCGTCGATCATGATCAGCGCCGAGCCCGGATCGCGCGGGCGTTCCAGCGGTTGCTCGCCGCGGACGGCTTCGCCGGCGTCTCGTTCTCGAAGGTGGCGGCCGAGGCCGGGATCTCAGTCGGATCCATTCAGCACTACTTCGCCGGCAAGGACGTCCTGCTCCGGTTCGCCTACGACGACGCCGTGAGCCGGATGGGCGAGCGGGTCCGGTCGCGGGTCCGCAACGGTGAGGCCGCTGGGCTCCCGATCGCGGAGGTCCTGCTCGGCACCCTGGCCGAACTGCTGCCGCTCGACGCCGAGCGCGAGCTGGAATACCGCGTCCGGCAAGGACTTCAGGCGCAGGCGGCGCACGACGACGGGCTCGCCGACGTCGCCCGGCGGTCGGGTCGCGACCTGCTCGGTTACGTGACCTCGGTGGTCGAGCGGGGCAAGGACGGCGGCGATGTCGCGCCGGGAACGGACGCGGGACTCGCCGCGCGGATGATCCTCGCGACCGTCCAGGGCCTGGCGGATCAGGTCGCGCTGTCGGGGGCTGAGGCGTTCCCCGCATGTGAGGTCCTGCGCCGTTCCGTCGCCGCCGTCTTCACTCGCTGGCGGTGGTCCGCCTGACAGAGGTGGGCTCGGATGAGTATCTTTGCAATATGGACATATGGCAAAACTCGAAGGTGCGGCTGACCAACGGCACCGTCCGTGGCCGTCGCCTCGACGGCCACGTCTCGTTCCGGGGGATCCCGTACGCCGCGCCGCCGGTCGGCGACCTGCGGTGGCGCCCGCCCGCACCCGTCGAGCCATGGACGGGTGTCCGCGACGCGTTCGAACCGGGGAATCCCGCGCCGCAGCCCGCGGCGTCCTTCGACGGCACGACTTCGCTCGACGAGGACTGCCTGACGGTCAACGTCACCACCCCCGGCACGCCAGGCGAAGGCCGTCCCGTGCTGGTCTGGCTGCACGGTGGTGGCGGGACCAACGGGAACGCCGCCGACTACGACGCCCGCCGCCTCGCCGTCACCGGTGACCTCGTCGTGGTGGCGCCGAACTTCCGGCTCGGTGTCCTGAGCTGCTTCGGATACCCGGGCCTCGATGGCGGCGGCACTTTCGGCCTGCAGGACCAGCAGGCCGTCCTCCGCTGGGTGCGGCGGGAGATCGCCGGATTCGGCGGCGACCCCGGCAACGTGACGCTGATGGGGGAGTCCTACGGCGCCACCATGGTCGCGGCACACCTGACCGCCCCTGGCTCGGCGGGGCTGTTCCACCGAGCGATCGTGCAGAGCGTGTTCTCGGTTCTGGGCACGACGCCGGCGCACACCTTCATGCCCGGTCTCCCGGAGCTGCCACCTCGCTGGGCTCCCGAAGCGGAGCTGGCGGCGATCGGGGCAGCCGTCGCGGCCGAGCGCGGCTGGGTGACCGGAGACGCCGACGCGCTCGCGCAGCTCCGGCAGGTTCCGGTGAAGGACCTGCTCGAAGTCTCGGACGCGTTCATCCGGCCGGCCTTCGGCGGCGCCACACTGCCCGAGTCACCCGCCGCCGCGCTGGCCGCCGGGCGTTTCCACCGCGTGCCGGTGCTGCTGGGGACCACGCTCGACGAGGCCCGGTTCTTCGTCACGCTCGCCGGGAACCCGGTCACCGCCGAGAGCTATCCGCGGTTGCTGGCCGAAGCGTTCGGCGGCTACGCGGACGACGTCGCCGACAGATATCCGTTGCGGGACTACGAAACCCCGAGCTTGGCGTGGGCGCGAATCTCCACGGACCGTGCCTGGGCGCGACCCTCGTGGGAACTGGCCAAGGCCCTCGCGGCGCACACCGGCACCTGGTTCTGCGAGTTCGCCGACGAGAACGCGCCGTCACTGGTCCCGGGATTCCCCGCCGGTGCCCAGCATTCCAGTGCCCTGGTCTACCAGTTCGACTTCGAAGGCCGTCCGGGACTTCCTGCGCCACAGCGGGAGCTCGCCGACCGGATGACCCGCCACTGGGCGGCCTTCGCCAGGGACGGCGATCCGGGCTGGCCGGGTTTC
This sequence comes from Amycolatopsis sp. NPDC052450, assembly GCF_044547565.1. NCBI lineage: Bacteria > Bacillati > Actinomycetota > Actinomycetes > Pseudonocardiales > Pseudonocardiaceae > Amycolatopsis > Amycolatopsis sp. NPDC052450. The sequence goes on from NZ_JBIUAQ010000006.1 coordinate 255,276, forward strand.
GAGCACGTCGAACGCCTGGCACCCGGGGAGCGCGGCGGCACGGACTACGCCGCCACGCACCGGCTCGGGTTCTGGGCGGGAAAACCCTAGAGGCGCAGAAGAAGCTGGGTGAGCATGCGCTGCGCGGGGTCGTCCAGGTCGATGCCGGACACGTCGCCGGCGCGGCGCACCCGGTAGCGGACCGTGTTCGGGTGGATGTTCAGCTCGCGTGCCGCCTTCCGTACGTCGCCGAACGCGTCGAGGTAGGCCAGTACCGCGGGCACCAGGATGCCGCCGTGCTCGGCGTCGTGCGCGACCAGTTCGGCCAGCCGCGGATCGCGGATCCTCGGTTGCTCGCTCAGGAAAGCGAGCACCTCCGAGAGCAGGACTTCGGCGCGGACGTCGGCCAGCGAGGCGACGTCCGCCGTCCCGTGCCCGCGCGCCATCGTCGCCAGTACGCGGTCGGCGTCGCCACGCGAGGCCGCCGCGTCGGAGAGACGCGGCACGACCCCGCCCAGCGCCGCGCGCACCCGGACGTCGAGATGACGTTGCGCGGTGCCGACGATTTCCTTGGCCAGCGCCAGGATCCGTGTCTCGGCGTGCTCGGGGAGGTCGGGAAGGAGCGCGTAGACACGGCCGCCGATCACACTCACCAGCGCGCTCCGCCGGTACGCGGCGGTGTGCACGGTGATCAGGTGCACCAGCTCCGCCCGGCGCAGCTGCCGGTCGGTCGCGGCGCGGTCGCGGGGGAGCGAGAACCCCAGCACCATCGCGGGTTTCCCGGGATCGGCGCCGATGTCGTCGGCGACGGATTCCACGTCGAGACGGCCGTCGAGCAGGCCGGCCAGCAGATCCTCGCGTAACCGGAGTTCGGGGCTGGGCAAGGTCCGGTGCCGGATCAGCTGCGGAGCGAGCGCGCGGCTCGCGCCGAGCAAGGCGACTTCCGCGCTTTCGGTGAGCGGATGCGCGCCCTCCTGGACCCAGATCGTGCCGAGCGGCTGCGACCCGGCGTGGATCCCCGCCGCGATCCGCCGCCGGATGCCGAGATCGGGCCGCTCGTCGATGCGGACGATGCCCTCCCCGGCGCGAAGCCGCTGGTAGACGCCCCATTCGCGCAGCATCGCGAGATACCGTTCCGGACCTTCGCGGCCGAGGATCGAGAGCCTGCGCAGTTCGTCCACCTCGTCGCCCGCCCGCGAGTAGGCCAGCACACGGCTCGCGGTGTCCTCGATGCTGACGAGGCCACCGGTCAGCGTCGCGATGGTCTGCGCGAGCGAGAACAGGTCGCCGAGCACCTCGCCGCTGTCCGCCTCGCCACCCGCGCGGGCCGCGTCGACGACGCCCCTGGCCAACGCCTCGACCTGCTCCCAGCGTGCTTCGTGGCCGACCTCGATCAGCGCGATCCCCGCGTCGGCCGCGACGTTCACCGCGGCCATGCCGTTCTTGACCGCGACGGCGGCCGCGCCGGACCGTCCCGCCGCCCGGATCGCCCCCGCGGCGGAGCGTCCGCGAGCGCCGATCACCAGGACGAGGTCACCTGGATGGGCGTCGGGCGGATCCTCCGGATCGTGGATGACGACGTCGTCGACGCCGACGCCGAGCCCGTTCGGTGCCGCGAGCACCCTGACCAGCGGTTCCCCGAGCGTGGCGAGGACGTGCCGCAGGGAAGCGCCAGGGGTCGTCTGAGTAGTCGCTGTCATCACCGATTAAGCCGATCGGACAAGATGGTCACCCTGATTCTAGCCAGTCGGACAAGCCGCTGGCGTGCTGTCCGGTCTACCGTTCGGGGTGAGACCTCTACCCGGCGAAGTGCAGTCAGGAGCAGTCAGTGGACGCCGTGACCCAGACCCCCGCCCCGAAGAACGAGCCGGTGCTGAACTACGCACCGGGCAGCGCTGAGCGCGCTGAACTCGAGGGCGCGCTCAAGTCGCTGGGCAACGCCGACCCCATCGACATCACCGCGACGATCGGTGGTGAGCAGCGCAAGGGCGGCGGCGAGAAGATCGACGTCGTCCAGCCGCACAACCACAAGGCCGTGCTGGGCGTCATCCACAGCGCGACCGCGCAGGACACCCACGACGCGATCGCCGCGGCCAAGGCCGCCGCCCCCGGCTGGCGCGCGCTGTCCTTCGACGACCGCGCCGCGATCATCCTGCGTGCCGCCGACCTGCTGGCCGGCCCGTGGCGCGCCAAGCTGAACGCGGCCACCATGCTCGGCCAGTCGAAGACCGCCTTCCAGGCCGAGATCGACTCCGCCTGCGAGCTGATCGACTTCTGGCGGTTCAACGTCGCCTTCGGCCGTCAGATCCTCGCCGAGCAGCCGGTCAGCTCGCCCGGGATCTGGAACCGGATGGAGCACCGCCCGCTCGAGGGCTTCGTGTACGCCATCACGCCGTTCAACTTCACCGCGATCTCCGGCAACCTGCCGACCGCGCCCGCGCTGATGGGCAACGTCGTGCTGTGGAAGCCGTCGCCGACGCAGAGCTACGCCGCGCACATGCTGATGCGGCTGCTCGAAGAGGCCGGTATGCCGCCGGGCGTCATCAACCTGCTCCCGGGTGACGGCAAGGCCGTCTCCGAGGTCGCCCTGACCCACCGCGACCTGGCCGGGATCCACTTCACCGGCTCCACCGCGACCTTCCAGCACGTGTGGGCCACCGTCGGCGCCAACATCTCCGGCTACCGCACGTACCCGCGTTTGGTCGGCGAGACCGGCGGCAAGGACTTCGTGCTCGCGCACGCCTCGGCCGACGTCGACATCCTGCGCACCGCGCTGATCCGCGGCGCCTTCGAGTACCAGGGCCAGAAGTGCTCGGCCGCGTCCCGTGCCTACGTCCCGCGTTCGCTCTGGGCGAGCCTGAAGGACGAGCTGGTCTCCGAGACCGAGGCCATCACCTACGGCGACGTCAACGACCTGGACAACTTCGGTGGCGCCGTGATCGACCGCCGCGCCTTCGACAAGCACGCGGCCGTGTTGAAGAGCGCCGCCGAGGACGCCGAGATCGACGTCATCGCCGGTGGCACCGCGGACGACAGCGTCGGCTACTTCGTGCGCCCGACGATCCTGGTTTCGGACAACCCGAAGCACGAGATCTTCCGCACCGAGTACTTCGGCCCGATCCTCGCGCTGCACGTCTACGAGGACGAGGACTTCGACAAGGTCCTGGAGCTGGTGGACGAGACCGCCGACTACGCGCTCACCGGCGCGGTCATCGCGAACGACCGCACGGCCGTCGCCAAGGCGGCCGAGGCGCTGCGCTTCGCCGCCGGCAACTTCTACGTCAACGACAAGCCGACCGGTGCGGTCGTCGGCCAGCAGCCCTTCGGCGGTGCCCGCGCTTCCGGCACCAACGACAAGGCCGGTTCGGTGTTCAACCTGCTCCGCTGGACGAGCCCCCGCTCGATCAAGGAGACCTTCGTCCCGCCCACCAGCGTCCGCTACCCCCACCAGGGCTGAGTTCTCCAGGAGTCCGTGATGTTGCGTGCCCCGTTGCTCGCCGCCGCCCGATCCCGGCGGATGCGCAAGCTGGTCGAGGTCGTCCCCGCCACCCGATCGGTGGTGAGCCGGTTCGTCGCCGGTTCGAAGACGCCCGACGCCGCCAGGGTGGTCCGCGAACTGGCCGACGACGGCCTCCGGGTCACCCTCGACCACCTCGGCGAGGACACCACCGACGCCGAGCAGGCCGCGACGACGGTCCGTGCCTACGAGGAACTGCTGACCGCGCTGGCGGCCGACGGCCTCGCGTTCGGCGCGGACGTTTCGGTGAAACTCTCCGCGGTCGGCCAGTTCCTGCCCGCCGAAGGCGAGAAGGTCGCGCTGGAGAACGCCCGCAAGATCTGCGCGGCCGCCGAAGCGGTCGGTGCCACGGTGACCCTCGACATGGAGGACCACACCACCACCGACTCGACGCTGGGCATCCTCAAGGAACTGCGCACCGAGTACCCGTGGGTCGGCGCGGTGCTGCAGGCCTACCTGCGGCGGACCGAACAGGACTGCCGCGACCTGGCCACCGAGGGTTCCCGCGTGCGGCTGTGCAAGGGCGCGTACGCCGAGCCTGAGGAGGTCGCGTTCCAGGACAAGTCCGAAGTGGACAAGTCCTACGTGCGCTGTCTGAAGATCCTCATGCAGGGCAAGGGTTATCCGATGGTCGCCTCGCACGACCCGCGGATGATCGCGATCGCCGAAAAGCTCGCGATGGACGCGGACCGCAAGGCGGACGACCACGAGTTCCAGATGCTGTACGGGATCCGTCCCGAAGAGCAGCGCCGGATCGCGGGCGACGGCAAGACGATGCGCGTCTACGTCCCCTACGGCGACGAATGGTACGGCTATTTCATGCGCAGGCTGGCGGAACGCCCGGCGAACCTGGCGTTCTTCCTGCGCGGACTCGCCACCCGGGGCTGACCCGGCCCCCGGCGGCACTGTTCCGCTGAAAGACAAAGGCGCCCTACCCGGCGAAACCCGCCGGGTAGGGCGCCTTCTCCATGCTCGTCAGGCCTCCTGGGCCGCCTCTTCCTTGAGCTTGTCCATGTCGATGTCGCGCGCCTGCTGGATGAGGTCCTCCAGCGTCTTCTCCGGAAGCGCGCCCGGCTGCGCGTAGATGACCGTCTTGTCGCGGATCACCGCGAGCGTGGGGATCGAACGCACGTCGAAGGCCGCGGCCAGCTGCTGCTCGGCCTCGGTGTCGACGCTCGCGAAAACGATGTCGTCGTGATTGCCCGACACCTTCTCGTAGGTCGGCGCGAACTGGCGGCACGGCATGCACCAGCCCGCCCAGAAGTCGATGATCACGAAGTCGTTCTCCGAAACGACCTGATCGAAGTTGGCGGCGGTCAGCTCCACTGTGCTCATGTCCGGCGTAACGAATCGGGCGGTACGCGCATTCCCGCGATTGCGCGTAGCGTCTCGGATGGAGCAACCCAGGTTTCGCAGGAGGCGCAGATGGCCGACGGTGACATCCTCAGCCGCATCGACGAGCTGGTCAGCGAGGAGCACGAACTCCGTTCGCGGGCGATCGGCACCGGGCTGAGCTCGGACGACCGGTCCCGGCTCGCGAGTGTGGAAGAGCAGCTGGACCAGTGCTGGGACCTGCTGCGGCAGCGGCGGGCGCGCGTGGAGTTCGACGAGGATCCGGACCAGGCTTCGGCACGGCCGATCTCCGAGGTGGAGTCTTACCGGCAGTAGCGGTTTTCGGTCCCGGCCGATGCTAGGAAAGGTCCTTTCCTTGCAAATTTTGCAAGGAAAGGACCTTTCATGGCGCGCGGGCGGGGGAGTGAGGCGCGGGAGGTTGCGAAAGTGGCTTCCGCAACACCATGGCCGACCCCCGCGCGCGTGCAATGAAGGGGCCTTTCATAGCAAATTTTGCTATGAAAGCGTCCTTCATCTCACGCTGGCGAGGGCGGGGATACGGCGGCGTGAGCGTTGCGAAAGTGGCTTCGCAACGCGCCACGGCCCAGAAGCGGCTAGGCGCGGGGCCCGGTGAGAGCGCTGACTGGAGTCTCACGGTCCCGAAATGTCATGAAAGGGTCGTTCAGGACGAAAAATGTCCTGAACGACCCTTTCATGACACTTCATGAGGCGGCCCGGAGCAGGGTCACGCCGGGCAGAGGGTCCCGTCGACCGGCACCTTCCCGTCGATCAGGAACGCCCGCGTCGCGTCCGCGACACACGGCGAGAGGCTCAGCGCCCCGTGCCCGGCGCCCTGCCAGGTGATCGTCACCGCGCTCGGCATCTGGTCGGCGGCCCGGCCGGTGCCCTGCTCCGGCGTGACCGGGTCGGTCGCGGTGCCCGCGACGAGGATCGGCGGAGCGCCCGGGGCGCCGGCGGGCGGGAGCGGTTCGCGGCGCACCGGCCACGGGCTGCACCACGCCAGTTGCTGGGCGGCGAAGACACCGAACTGCGGGTGCTTGTCGCGCAGGGTCGTGGTCGCCCGCGTGAGTTCTTCGGCGGAGAGCCGGGTCGCGCTGTCGTTGCATTTGGTCGCGATCGTGCCGTCCAGTCGCGACGGCCGCGCACGGGAGTCCTTCAGCACGGGGTCGGCGAACGCGGCCAGCGGCGTGACGTCGCCGGTCTGCGCGGTCTTGAGCGCCTCCGCCAGTTCGACCCAGCGTGAGCGTTGCGCGAGCCCGGAATAGACGGCGTACAGCGCGATCCCCGGCGTGATCTGCGCGCCGTCGGTGGTCGTCGCGGGGGCGGAGCGGAGCCGGTCCGCGACGGCGGTCACGGCCGAACGGGCGTCACCGATCGGGCAGCCCCTCGCGATGCAGTCGGCGCCGAACGCGTCGAGGGTGGCCTGCGCGCTCGCGGCGACGGACTCCTGCACGGCCGCGGCGTCGGGGGCCGGGTCGGGCAGGCCGTCGAGCATCATGCGGCCGACCTGCGCGGGGAACCGCACGGCGTATTCGGCGAGGACCTTCGAACCGTCACCGCGGCCCAGCGCGTGCAGTTTGTCCAGCCCCAGTTGCTTCCGGAGTTCTTCGAGGTCGCCCGCGGCGCGCCAGCTGTCCATCGCGACCTGCGAATCGTCCAGTTCGATGGCGCACTGCTGGCCGGCCCGGCGCGCCGCGTCGACGACGCCTTCGAGGTCGCCCGCGGCCGGGTCGCCCCCGAGCAGGTCGGTGCGGATCTCCGCCGGGATGCACTGCACCGGCGCGGACGTCCCCGTCCCGCGCCGGTCCACGCCGATCAGAGAGAACTTCTGCAGGAACTCGGGCGGCAGCGTCGCGGCCAGCCGCGCGGCGTACAGCGAGCCCGGCTCACCGTCGACGTCGTTGACCACGGCGAGCGGGATCGGCCCGCCGCCGGTCTTGACCACCGACAGCCGCGACAGGCCGCGGCCGGGCAGGTCCGGCGCGTCGAGCGTGGTGGGCACCCTGGCGCAGGAGAACTTCAGCGTGTCCGGCACGGAAGGCTGGCCCAGCCGCTGCCGGGTCGCCTCGTCGCAGTCCTCCCAGTTGATCGACGGCGACCGCGGTTCGGTGAGCGGCGGCAGCGGCACCTGCTGCGCCGTCGTCGTACCACCGGAGTCGGGTTTGCCGTCGTTGTCGATCACCGCCGGCCGTACCGACGGCCCGGCGGTGCAGCCCGCGAGCACGGCCGTGACCAGGGTCGTCATCAGGATCAGCCGTGGCCTGCGGCGGACGGTGCTGGCGGGGCGCACGGGCTGGTCCTCACTTTCCGGGCATGACAAAAGCTCGTGGACGAGCTTCGCAGGTGACGTGTCAGGCCCCGGTTAGCGGGTGCGTTTCACCTCGCCGCGGAAGACCGCGTCCAGGTCGTAGCGGGCGACCTCGTCGAGCTGGGCGTAGGTGCAGGAGTCCGGTTCGCGGTCGGGACGCCAGCGTTTGAACTGCGCGGTGTGACGGAACCGCGACGGGTATCCGCCTTCCGTGTGCTCGTAGCCGACCTCGACCACCTTCTCCAGCTTCAGCGGCACCCACGGGGCTTCCTTGGACTTCCACCGGGTGATCCCGCCGGGGATCCGCTGCTTCTCTCGCACGTTGTCACCCAGCCAGGGGTGATCGGCGCCGTCGGTGATCAGTGGCGCCAGCTCCTCGGCCAGTTCACGCCGCCGGGTGACCGGGAACGAGCCGACGACACCGGGATGGTGGAGCACGCCGTTCTCGTCGTAGAGCCCGAGCAGGAACGAGCCGACCAGCTCACCCGGTTCGCCGTCGACGTGCCAGCGCAGCCCCGCGAGCACGCAGTCGGCGGTGCGGGAGTGCTTGTACTTCAGCAGCACGCGTTTGCCGGGGCTGTACGGCTCGTCGAGCGGTTTGCCGATGACGCCGTCGAGCCCAGCGCCCTCGAACAGATCGAACCAGTGCCGCGCGATCGCCGGATCCGAAGTGGCAGGCGTCAGGTGTATGCCGTCGGAGGCCAGCTTCTCCAGCCGCTCCCGCCGCTTCGACGTGGGTTCGTCCAGATAGGACTCGTCGCCGAGTGCCAGCAGGTCGAACGCGACGAATTCCGCCGGGGTCTGTTCCGCCAGCAGCTTGATCCGGCTTTCGGCCGGGTGGACCCGGTCGGTGAGCGCGTCGAAGTCCAGCTTCCCGCCCCGGGCGACCACGAGTTCGCCGTCCAGCACGATCCGCTCGGGCAGCGCGGCCTTCAGCCGCTCGACGACCTCGGGGAAGTACCGGTTGAGCGGCTTCTCCGAGCGCGATTGCAGCGTCAGCTCGTCGCCGTCGCGGAACACCAGGCAGCGGTACCCGTCCCATTTCGGCTCGAACAGCAGCCCGCCGGAATCGGGGATCGTCTTCGCCGGTTTGGCGAGCATCGGCTTGATCGGCGGCGTCAAGGGAAGCGACATGACGGCCATTCTTGCCGTATCGACGCGGTCAGCGCACCCGTTGCGGTGCCGCCGTGTCGAGTTCGATCCGGACGGCGGTCGGCAGCACGTCGACCCCGAGCGATTCCCGCGCGCGGGCCAGCACCGTGCTGTCGAGCTGTTCCCAGACCCGTTTCAGGTCGGTGCCCTCGCTCAGCCAGAGCGTGATCCGCAGCGCCGGGTTCTCCTTGTCACCGACCGCGCGGACCCTGGCGCGCCCGACACCGTCGACCGTCTCGGCGTCGACGCGGACGGCCTCGGAGATGGCCGAAGAGGTCACCACGAGGTCTTCGTCGAGTTCGAGGTCCGGGCGGCCTTCCGGGCGCAGCGACCGGAAGAACCACCACAGTCCCAGCCACAGCAGGAGGACGCCGAGCACGATGGCACCGATCCGGGCGGCGAGCGCGTGCTGGGACAGCCAGTCGAGGGCGATCGGATCGACGAGCGGCCGGTTCGCGCGATGCGTGCCGAGCCACCCCGCGCCGACCACGACCACCGCGGCCCCGCCGAGCAGCAAAAGGAGTCCGATGAGGACGGTCAAAGTGCGTTCCGTGCCGGTGGACCGGCCGAGTGCCTTGGCGGAGACCGAACGGGTCATCGGCGGTCCTTCGGGGAGTCGACGACGACCGACACCTTCGGCCGCCGCACCAGGGGGACGTCGTCGAGCAGACCGGTGACCGTCTCCAGCAGCCGCGGTCGCAGCTCGCCTTCGGTTTCCAGCCTGCTCGTCGCGCGGACACGGATCTTCTTGGCGGTGGCGGTGACCTTCGCGCCCGCGACGTTTTCCTGCGCGCGAACGGTCACGCCCACCAGCCTCGCCAGTGAACGCGGCGAGGTGGTCACGCTGACCTCGTTCGCCGGATCGGTCAGCCGGATGGCGCGCCGCCCCGCCGAGGCCGCCGCCAGGATCAGCAGCAGCCCCACGACCGCGACGGCGATCGCGAGGTACCGGACGGAGGAAGCGTTCCAGGACAGTTCCGCGAGCCTGTCGCGCCAGCCGTCCCACGGGACGAAGAGCGGTCCGCGCCCCGGCCGCCACCAGCCCCAGCCGACCTCCAGCGCCAGTAAAACCCCGGCGGCGGCCAGCGCCAGCCCGATCAGGGCGGACAGCAGGCGGACGAACAAACGCATACCGGTGCTCCTTCTAGAGTGCTGGTGAACCCGCGACCGCGATCGACGTCGGCAGGGCGCTACCTGGTCGTCCACGTCGCCGCTGCGAACAGGGCGCCCTGCCACCGCGATAGCGGGACCTTCGGCCGGGCGGGTTCACGCGTATGGTCGCCTTCCGGGAATACATCTCAGCTCCGCTGAACCGGCTTCTAGCGGACGCGGGGCGCGATGTCGGGCAGGAGCGCGGAGACCGTCACCGAGACGTCCCGGACCTGGTACGAGGTGATCCGTTCGACCTCCTCGGTGACCCTGGCGCGCAGATCGCCGACGATCCGCCGCACCGGCGCCGGATAGTGCAACGCCACGTCCAGCACGAGATCGACGTCGTTGCCCTCGCCGCCGACCTTCGCGCTCGCGCCGTGGGTCCCCAGCCCGAGCCCGGCGATCCGCCGCTCGGCGCGGGTGGTCCCGTCGACCTGGTCCGCGGCGTGCTGCGCGATCTTGCGGACCACGGCGGGCGCGATGGTGAGGGTGCCGCGATCCTCCGGTTCGGGCGGGACGGTCATTTGTCGCGGCCCCGGCCGAACAGGTCGCCGAGGTCGAGTTCGCCGTCGAGCACCCGGCCGAGGACGAGGCCGATGACGCCGACGGCCAGCGTCACCAGGAACGCGGTGAAGCCCTGGGTCGCGGCGAGGCCGAGGATGAGGCCGGCGAGCAGGCCGGTCTGGGTGCCGTTCATCATTCGACCCGCGAGGTCTCGGTCTCGCCGCCGTTCTCGTCGGGCAGGTGGATGTCGTTGACCGCGATGTTGACCTCGATCACCTCGAGGCCGGTGATCTGCTCGACCTGGCCGATCACGTTGCGGCGCACCGCTCGCGCGACGTCGACGATGCGCGCGCCGTACTCGACGACCACGTCGAGGTCGATCGCCGCCTGCTTCTCGCCGACCTCGACCGAGACACCGGACGTGGTGACCGTGCCGGAACCGGGGATGCGCTCACGGATCGCGCCGAAAGCACGCGAGACCCCGCCGCCGAGCGCGTGGATCCCGGTCACCTCGCGGGTGGCGAGCCCCGCCACCTTCTGCACCACCACCGACGAGATCGTGGTCTTGCCGGCGGCTCCTTCCTCGTTGAGGGACGACCCCGTGACCAGGGTGTCGGGCTTGCTCGCGCTCGGCTGCGCCATGAAGTTCGCTCCTTCTCGGCCTGTGCCGCGCGACCTGCGCGCGCGGCGCTCCCTACGCTCTCACCGACCAGGACACGCGCGCATGGCGAGCCGTCACGGGATGTCCCCCGAATGGGGTAATCAGTTCCGGGATTCAGTCGGGGTGCACGTCGACGACGTGGACGTTGATCGCGGGCGGGGCCGACCCGAGCTGGCCGGTCAGTGCCGCGCCGACCCGGCGGCGCAGGACGTCCGCAACCGTCGCTTCGACGCCGAACCGGACGGTGACCAGCACCTGCAGCACGTCCTCTTCGAGCGCGACGGCCGAGACGTGGACGCCGCCGAGGTCACGGCCGATCTCGGCGGCGAGCTTCCTGGTCATCAGCACCAGCGCCCGTTCCGACACCTGGGTCTTGCCGCCCGCCGAAGGCAGGTCGAGCGGGGCGGTGGTGTGCTTGCCGCGGGCGCCGCCGACCGAGCGGAGCACCCGTTCGACGAGTCCCGGCGGCGTCGGCACCGGACGGCTCGCGGCGGCGCGCACCTGCTCCCACCGGGGGTCGTCGCGCGGATCCTCGCTCATCACCGTTCCCCGGGTCGGAAGTTGTCACCGAGTTTCGCCAGCAGCGCGACCCTGGCGCGGTGCAGGCGGGCGCGCAAAGCGGGCACGCTGACTTCCAGAACCTCGGCCACCTCGTCGTAGGTCATCCCCTCGAATTCTCGCAGAATCAGCGGGATCCGCTGGCCGACGTCCAGTTCGGCGATCGCGCGCAGCACCCTGCCGACCTGCTCGGCGCTCACCACCTGACCCTCCGGACCAGGCACGACACCCGCGTCGCCCTCGTCGAGCGGCACGGTCGGTTTCCGCCGCCGGACCTGCCCGAGGGCGCCGTTCGTCGTCACCCGGTAGAGCCAGGTGGACACCGCGGACTCGTAGCGGAACCGGGGCAGCGCGCGCCACGCGGAGAGCCAGGCCTCCTGGACGACGTCCTCGGCTTCCGACGTGCTGCCGGTGATCCGCAGCGCCACGCGGTACATCCTGGCCGTGTGCCGCCGGACCAGGGTGTCGAAGGCACCGTGGTCCCCGGCGGCGGCCCGGGCCACCAGTTCTTCGTCCGGAACCGGCGCGGCCTCGTTCACCCGCTCTCCCGGCGGCGATAGCGCAGCATGGTGAAGCCGTCTTCGAAGAGCGCGGACGCGAGGTCCATCCGGCGCGGTTCCGGGGCGGGACGGCCGTGGGCGATCCGGCTCTCGCCCGCTCCGGCCAGCAGCGGGGCGACGGTCAGGCACAACTGGTCGACGAGGTCGGCCGCGATCAGGTCGGCGAACAGCGTCGGCCCGCCCTCGCAGTCGACGCGGCGCAGCCCGCGCTCACCCAGCAGGTCGAGCGCCCGGTGGAGGTCGACGTCCTCGGCGCCCGCGACGAGCACCTCGGCCCCCGCCCGCTCCAGCGCGGTGCGCGGCGCCTTCTCGGTGGTGATGACGATCGGCGGGACCTTGGTGTCGGTGAACAACGGGCCCTCGGGGTCGAGTTCACCGGAACGGGTCACCACCGCGATCGGCGGAACCTCGGACAGCCCGAGCGCGACCCGGCGGGCCGCGCGTTCGGGACTGACGCGCGCACCGCGGTAGCCCTCGGCGCGTGCGGTGCCGGCACCGACCAGGATCACGTCGGAAAGCAGCCGCCCCAGCAGGAAGATCCGTTTGTCCGCGGGGTGCGAAAGCCCCTCGGACAGCTCGTCGACCGCCGCCGCGCCGTCGGCGGAGCTGACGAAGTTGACCTGGACCCAGGGACGGGTCAGGTCTTCCGGGTACCCGTAGAGCCGCTCGAGGTCGGCGTCGGAGACGGGTTCCGCCGGTGTCGTTGGCCACAAAAGCTGCACACCGACATCCCAGCACGCGTCCGACGGCACCGCTGAGCGGGGGATACGCCCGGTCAGGGAGGGTGAACGGCCGACACCGGTGCCGTTACCCTCGGCGAATGCCCGCCCGCCTGATCGATCGCCGTCCGGAGCTGTCCGCCGACGAGCTGATCTCCGCGCTCGTCCCGCCGCCCCGGTTCGACGCGGTCCGGTTCTCCACCTACGTGCCCAATCCGGACGAGCCGAGCCAGGCCGAGGCCGTCGTCACCTGTGGCGCGTTCGCGAAGCGCGTGGCGGAGGCGTCGAACCGGAAGCCGAAGTCGAAGCTGCGCGCGTTGTTCGGCGGCGGGGACGAGGCGCCGTCCGGGCCGATGGGGCTCTATCTCGACGGCGGTTTCGGCGTCGGCAAGACGCACCTGCTCGCGTCGACGTGGCACGAGACTCCGTCGCCCAAGGCGTACGGGACCTTCGTGGAGCTGACCCACCTCGTCGGCGCCCTGGGGTTCGCCGAGGCGGTGCGGCGGCTCTCCGAACACCGGTTCCTGGCGATCGACGAGTTCGAACTCGACGACCCCGGCGACACCATGCTCGTCACGCGGCTGCTGCAGGAGCTCATTTCGGCGGGCGTCTTCGTGGCGGCGACCTCCAACACGCTGCCGGACAAACTCGGCGAGGGCCGGTTCGCCGCGGCGGACTTCCTGCGCGAGATCCAGTCGCTGTCCGCCCGGTTCGGCGTCTGCCGGGTCGACGGCCCGGACTACCGCCACCGCGGCCTGCCGGACGCGCCGCCGCCGGCGACCGCGGAGGAGCTGGAAGCCTCCGCCGCCACGCATCCCGAGTCTACTGTGGACGATTTCGACGCGTTGTGCGAACACCTCGGCGGGTTGCATCCTTCGCGCTACGGCAGGCTTCTCGACGGCGTGACCCGGGTGCACCTGCGTGACATCCACCCGGTTCCCGACCAGAACGTCGGACTGCGGCTGGTCGCCTTCGCCGACCGGCTCTACGACCGCGCGATCCCGCTGGTGGTGTCGGGCGAGCCGGTGCCGGACCTGTTCACCGAGGAGATGGTGAACGGCGGCTACCGCAAGAAGTACCTGCGTGCCGTCAGCCGTCTGACGGCACTGGCGCGCGACGCCGTGCAGCCCAGGTGAGCAGCACCCACGTCGCGCAGACGGTCGCGACGGCGAACAGCGTGCCGCCCACGACGTCGGTCAGGTAGTGGTAGCCGAGGCCGATCATGCCGATCGTGACCCCGCCCAGCACCACCGCGCCCACGACCGCGATGACGGCCGTCGCGACCCCGGGGCGGGCGAGCAGGACGAGCACGGTCAGCACCGCGACCAGCGCGACGGTATGCCCGCTCGGGTAGGCGAGGTAGGTGTGCTTCCAGCGGTCGAAGAGCGGTTTGAGCACCCAGGTGTTCGCGAGGATCGCGATGAGCGGGCCCACGATGGTCAGCACCGCTTCGAGCCGTCGCCCGCCGATCAGGCAGAGAACGGCGGCGAGGACCGCGACCGGGATGAGGACGTAGGCCTCGGTCGGCAGCACCAGTAGCCGGAGAAGGCCGGTGTCGCGGCCGAAGGTGCGTTCCACCCACTTGACGGCGAGCTCGTCGGGGCCGGACAGGCCTTCACCCGAGACCAGCATCCCGAGCACGACCATGATCACCGCGCAGGTGACCGCGACCAGCCCGTAGGGCGCTCTTCCGCTCATCCGGCGAGATTACGTGACGGGTGATCAGTCACCATGCAGGGACGGCTCGCGAGGACGAAGGGGGCTTTCGATGCGGATCAGTGTGGTCGGTGGCGGTGTGATCGGGCTGAGCTGCGCGCGGCGGCTGGCCGGGGCCGGGCACGACGTCACGGTGCTCACCGACGCCGGACCGGGGGAGACGACGTCGGCGGTCGCCGGTGGCGTGCTCTTCCCGCCGTTGGCGGCGAACTCCGGCCGGGTCGATCGCTGGACCGCGGCGAGCGTGAGGGAGTACCGCTCGCTCGGCGCGCCCGGGATCCGCATGGTCCGGGGGACCTACCTCGACCCGCGCGAGGCGCCGGTGCCGTCGTGGGCGTTCTCGATGCCCGGCCTCGACCACGAACCCGGACGGCTCACCTTCACCACCGCCGTGGTCGACACCCCGGTGTACCTCGCCTGGCTCGCCGACGAGGTCGCCGCGCTGGGCGCGCGCACCGAGCGCCGCACCGTCACGCGACTGGACGATCTCGACGCGGATCTCGTGGTGAACGCGGCCGGGCTCGGCGGCGGGCGGCTGGCGGGGGACGGCACCGTGGTGCCGGTCGGCGGCCAGGTCGTCCATCTCGCCGATCCGGGGCTGACCGAATGGATCGTCGACGGGGCCACCCCGGTGCTGCGGCACGTGATCCCGCACGGACGGCACGTCGTCTGCGGCGGCACGCAGGAACCGGGGCGCGACTCCGTCGAGCCCGATCCCGGGGTCACCGCGGACATCGTGCGGAGGTGCCGGGAACTCGTGCCCGCGCTGGCCGACGCGCCCGTGCTGGGCGCGAAGGTGGGGCTGCGGCCTTTCCGGCCCGAGGTCCGGCTGGAGCGGGAAGGGCGTGTCGTGCACTGCTACGGGCACGGGGGCGCCGGGATCACGGTGGCTTGGGGATGCGCGGACGACGTCCTGGCCCTGGTGTGACCCTTCCCCGCCGCAATTCGTCATCTACTTGCGCTGTCACCCCACGCAAGTAGGTGACGAATTGCGTTGGGCGCCGGGCGCTTCCGGTACCGAGCTGAAGTACATGAAGGGGTCCTTCACGGCGCTAGGCGCACGGAAGGGGTCCTTCATGTACTCGGGAAGGTCTCTGCACGCGCGTTCCACTGTCCGTGAAGGCCTCCTTGAGGGACCCAGAGTCCCTCAAGGAGGCCTTCACGGACTTGCGTCACGCCGACAGCGCAAGTAGGTGACGAATTGCGCCGGTCACCCACGCAAGTAGGTGACGAATTGCGGGCGGTGGGTTAGAGAGCGGCGAAGGTGGCGAAGTCCGCTTCGGTCTGATCCGCGTAGCGCACGGCGTAAGCCCCGATGGCCTCGTCGAGGTCTTCGTCGTCCTCGAAGTACCCCGCCAGCATTCGCGGATGCAGTGACCGCGCGTGTGCCCGCGCCAGCAACGCGCCCGCCAGGCGGCCGTAGTCGTCGAGGTGGTCCTTCTTCAGTTCCGCCGGGTCGATGTCGCCCTTGAGGTTCCGGAACTGCCGCACGATGTACGGCACGCCGTCGATGGTGGTCCAGCCGAGCAGGATGTCGGTCTCGGCCTGCACGAGCCGCGCGCCCTCGACGATCCGGCGGCCCTCGTGCTCCGGCGCGGCCAGCCCGAGATACGGGGCCAGCGCCGACGGGTTGGCCTGTTTCACTTGCAGTACAAGGTCTTCGCCCGAGTTTCCGTGCAGCAGCGCGACGTAGCTGCGCAGCCCGACGCTGCCGGTGCCGACCACCCGGAAGGCCACATCGGACACCCGGTACCGCGAGATCAGCGTCCGCCGCGACTCGCGCAGGGTGTCCACATAGGACACCAAACCGGTGACGACCGCCTCCGCCGTCGCGTCGTCGACGTGCGTGAGCACCGGCGGGTCCTCGACGAACCGGTGCCGTTCGAGGCCGGTTTCGTGGTCGTCGATCCGCCGGGTCCATTTCGCGGTGACCTTGGCGCTGGTGTTCTTCCGTGCCTTCTCGGCCGCTTCCTCGAAGTCGTCGATCAGGTCGTGTGCCTTGACCTTGCTCAGCACCGACGCGTCCGGAAGCGCGTTCCACGATCGCAGGAACGGCAGTTCCGCCAGCCCCCGGATGGTGCGCCGGTACGACTTCACCGCGTCTTCGGCGGCCTCACGGCAGTCTGACTCGCTGATGCCGCCTTCGCGTCCGGCCAGGACGAGACTCGCGGCGAGCCGTTTGAGGTCCCATTCCCACGGGCCCGGCACGGATTCGTCGAAGTCGTTGATGTCCATGACGATCTGGCCTTCGGGCGTGCCGTACAGCCCGAAGTTCGCGGCGTGCGCGTCCCCGCAGAGCTGCGCCGTCAGCCCCGACGACGGCGACCCCGCCAGATCCGCGGCCATCAACCCGGCGGTGCCGCGGTAGAAGGTGAACGGCGACGCGAGCATGCGCTCGCGCCGCAGTTCCACCAGTTCCGGCAGACGGCCTTCGTTGGTTCGCGCGAAGAACTCCGCCACGCTCGGCCGGCCGTCACCCGCCGCCGCGTGATCGTGCGCGGACGTCGGCGCCTCGGCTCGCAGCGCCTTGCCCTTGGCGGACCAGTCCTCCGGCGACACCGTCTCGGTGCCGACCAGCGGCCGTTCCACCCATTCCCGCTCGTCTCCCATGGACAGGCAACGTACAGCCCGCCCGAAAGGTTCACCGGGTCCTGACGACCTCCGTGATGGCGTCGATACCGCGGTCGAGTTCCTCGCGCGTGATCACCAGCGGCGGCGCGATCCTCAGCGTGTGGTCGTGCGTCTCCTTGCACAGCACGCCGCGGTCGGCCAGCGCGGTGGACGCCTCCCGGCCGGTAGGCCCGCCGGGCGCGATGTCGATCCCCGCCCAGAGCCCGCGCCCGCGGACCTCGGCGAGCCCGTTGCCGACCAGTTCGCCGAGCCGTGCGTGCAGGTGGGCGCCCAGTTCCCGCGAGCGCTCCTGGAACTCGCCGGTCTTCAGCAGCCCGACCACGGCCCGTCCGATCGCGCAGGCGACCGGGTTCCCGCCGAAGGTGGAGCCGTGTTCACCCGGTCGCAGCACGCCGAGCACGTCCTTGCCGCCGACCACGGCCGACACCGGCATGATGCCGCCGCCGAGCGCCTTGCCCAAGGTGTAGACGTCGGCGCGGACGCCTTCGTGGTCGAGCGCGAGGACGGTGCCGGTGCGGGCGAGTCCGGACTGGATCTCGTCGGCGATCAGCAGGACGTTGTGCTCGTCGCACAGCCGCCGCGCCTCGGCGAAGTAGCCGGTGGGCGGCACGATCACGCCCGCCTCGCCCTGCACCGGTTCCAGCAAAATCGCGGCGGTGCGTTCGGTGATGGCGTCGCGCAGCGCTTCGGCGTCGCCGTACTTGACCGTGACGAAGCCGGGGGTGAACGGGCCGAAGTCGGCGCGCGCGGTCTCGTCGGTGGAGAAGGACACGATGGTCGTCGTCCGGCCGTGGAAATTGGAGCCGGCGACGACGATCTCCGCCTGCCCGTCGGGGACACCCTTGACGCGGTACGCCCACTTCCTGGCGATCTTCACCGCGGACTCGACGGCTTCGGCGCCGGAGTTCATCGGCAGGGCCATCTCGGTGCCGGTCAGTTCGGCGAGCTCCTTGCAGAACAACCCGAGCTGGTCGTGGTGGAAGGCGCGGGAGGTCAGCGTCACCCGGCCGAACTGTTCGACCGCGGCGGCGATGAGCCCGGGGTGGCGATGCCCGAAGTTCAGCGCGGAATAGCCGGAGAGGAAGTCGAGGTAGGTCTTGCCCTCGACGTCGGTGACCGAAGCGCCCTCGGCGGTGGCGATCACCACGGGCAGGGGGTGGTAGTTGTGCGTGCTCCACTGCTCGTCGAGCGCGATGAAGTCGGCGGTCGTCATGCGTTCAGGTTAGATGCCCATCCGTCTGCTTTCATCCGGGAAACGTTGCTTAGACCCGTTGTTCGTTGCGTATCGACTCCTTCGAGTGGCGAAATCGTGCATGGGCGCACTCGATCACCGCAGGCGCGGGATCCGGACCGCGGTTATCGTCGCCGGATGGCGAAAAAGGACACCGTCTCCGTCCGGGACACGCTGCGGATCGGCAAGGGGACCGAGCGGCACGATCCGGGCTCGTTCCCGATCGGGCCGCACAAGAAGCCCAAGGGGCTGAAAGACCTCGCCGACGCCGGCGGCAAGCTCGCCAACCTGCAGGAGGCCCTCTACGCGGAGGGCGTCGGCGGGGGAAACCGCAGCGTCCTGCTGGTGTTGCAGGGGATGGACACCTCCGGCAAGGGCGGCACGGTCGGCCACGTCCTCGGCCTGGTCAACCCGATGGGCGTGCGGTACGCGGGGTTCAAGAAGCCGACCGCGACCGAGCAGCGGCATCACTATCTGTGGCGGATCCGCAAACAGCTCCCCGTGCCGGGGCAGGTCGGCGTCTTCGACCGCTCGCACTACGAGGACATCCTGGTCCCGCGCGTGCAGAAGCTGGTGCCCGCGGCGGAATGGCGCAAGCGCTACGCCGAGATCAACGAGTTCGAGCAGGAGCTGGCCGAGGCGGGCACGACGATCGTGAAGGTCTTCCTCGACATCTCGCCGGAGGAGCAGCTGAAGCGGCTCAAGGCGAGGTTGGAGACCCCCGAGAAGTGGTGGAAGTACAACCCCGCCGATCTCGACGCGCGTGCCCAGTGGAACGACTACCAGAAGGCCTACGCCGACATCTTCGCCAAGACCTCCACGGCGGCCGCGCCCTGGTACGCCGTCCCGGCCGACCGCAAGTGGTACCGCAACTGGCTGGTCGCGCGGCTGCTGATCGAGACGATCGAGGAGATGGACCCGAAGTTCCCGCCTGCCGACTTCGACCCCGAGACGGAGATCGAGAAGCTGGAAGGCGTTGGCGTCCCCGGTTGATCGTCTGAGAGAGTGCGGACGTGACCGACACCAGCCTCGAAGATCTCCCGTTCCTCCGCCGCCAGGCCCGGACCCAGCGCTTCACCCTCGGCGCGCCGAAAGAGTTCAAGGTCGCCCCGGACGGTTCCCGCATCCTGTTCCTGCGGTCCGAGTCCGGCACCGATCCCCGGCACAGCCTGTGGTCGTTCGACGTCTCGTCGGGTGAGGAAACGAAGCTGGTCGACGCCGCCGAACTGCTGCCCGGTGAAGAGGACCTGCCGCCCGAGGAGCGTGCCCGCCGCGAGCGCAGCCGGGAGACCGGTGGCGGCGTGGTCGGCTACGCGGTCGACGACGCCTTCACCGTCGCCGCGTTCTCGCTGTCGGGCAAGCTCCACACCCTCGACCTGGCCACCGGCGCGGTGGCGGTGCTGGTCGAGGGTTCGGTCGTCGACCCGCGGCCCAGTCCGGACGGCTCCCGGGTGGCCTACGTCCGGGACCGGCGGTTGCGGGTGATCGACCGCGCCACCGGTGAGGATCGCGTGCTCGGCGGTGAAGACAGCGAAGACGGCGAGGACATCGCGTGGGGCCTCGCGGAGTTCATCGCGGCCGAGGAGATGGACCGCACCCGCGGCTACTGGTGGGCCCCGGACGGGAAGAGCCTGCTGGTCGAACGCTCCGATCGCGCGAACGTGCCGCGCTGGACGATCGCCGATCCGGCCAATCCGCAGTCGCCGGCCAACGTCGTCGCGTATCCGGCGGCGGGTACCACGAACGCGGACGTGACGCTGGCGATCCTCGGGCTCGACGGCTCGCGCGTCGACGTCGCGAAGACGGACTGGGAGTACCTCGCCGCGGTGCACTGGTCGGCGGCCGGTAAGCCGCTGCTGTCCGTGCAGTCGCGTGACCAGCGGAAACTCGAGATCCAGGCGGTCGACCCGGCGGACGGTTCGGTCGAGGTCCTGCACACCGAGACCGACGAGCACTGGGTGGAACTCGCGGCGGGCGTCCCGGCGTGGACCACCGATGGCCGTCTGGTCCGGGAGAGCGCCGCCGACGGTGATCACCGGCTCGTCGTCGACGGGGTCGCGGTCACCCCGCCCGGACTGCAGGTGCGGTCGGTCCTGCACGTCGGCGACGAGGTGCTGTTCAGCGCGTCGGAGGCCGACCCGACGCAGATCCACGTCTTCCGCACCGAAGGCGGCGAGCTCCGCCGTCTGTCCACTGAGGACGGTGTGCACGTCGGCTCCGGGAACGCCTCGCTGACCGTGCTCTCGTCGTGGAGCCTGGAGCGCAGCGGCCCGGTGGTGACCGTCGTCTCCGGCGAGAAGACGGTGGCGCGCATCGGTTCCTTCACCGTCGACCCCGACGTCGTGCCGAACCTGACCTGGCTGACGCTGGGGGAGCGGGGCCTGCGTGCCGCGCTCGTGCTGCCGACCGGATACGAGGAGAGCGAAGGCAAGCTCCCGGTGCTGCTCGACCCGTACGGCGGCCCGCACGCCCAGCGTGTCCTGCAGACCCGCAACGCCTTCCTGACCCCGCAGTGGCTCGCGGACCAGGGTTTCGCGGTGCTGGTCGCCGACGGGCGCGGGACGCCCGGCCGGGGTTCCGCGTGGGAGAAGGAGATCGCGGGCAGGCTCGCCGACGTCACCCTCGCCGATCAGGTCGACGCCCTGCACGCGGCGGCCGCGCTCCATCCGGAACTGGATCTGGAACGGGTCGCGATCCGCGGCTGGTCCTACGGCGGCTACCTGTCCGCACTGGCCGTGCTGCGCCGTCCCGACGTCTTCCACGCCGGTGTCGCGGGCGCGCCGGTGACCGACTGGTCGTTGTACGACACGCATTACACGGAGCGCTATCTCGGGCTTCCGCAGGAGGAAACGGCCGCGTACGAACACAACTCGCTGATCGCCGGCGCCGGCGACCTTTCGCGGTCGCTGTTGATCGTGCACGGACTGGCCGACGACAACGTTTTCGTCGCCCACTCGTTGCGCCTGTCGTCGGCCTTGCTGGCCAAGGGACGCGCGCACGTGTTCCTGCCGCTGGCCGGCGCGACGCATATGACGCCGCAAGCCGAAGAGGTCGCGGAGAACCTGATGCGCACGCAGGTGGACTGGATCGTGCGTGAGCTGTCCGGTGCCGCGGTCAAGAGCGAGGAGAACGCATGAAACGGTGGGGCATCACCATTCCGCTGACCGGGGTGCCGCTCGCGGCGCACAAGGAGCTGGTGCAGGAGCTGCCGGACCTCGGCTACACCGACGCGTGGTCGGCCGAGACTGCGGGCAACGACGCCTTCACCCCGCTGGTGCTGGCCTCGCAGTGGGCGCCACAGCTGCGGCTGGGCACCGCGATCGTGCCGGTGTACACGCGCGGTCCCGGGCTGCTGGCGATGAGCGCGGCGACCGTCGCGGAACTCGCGCCCGGCCGGTTCGTGCTCGGCATCGGCGCGTCGTCGCCGGTGATCGTGAAGAACTGGAACGCCGCCGAGTTCGAGGCCCCGTTCGCGCGCTCCCGGGACACCCTGCGGTTCCTGCGGTCGGCGCTGGCGGGCGAGAAGGTCACCGAGGAGTACGAGTCGTTCTCCGTCAGCAAGTTCCGGCTGGAGCGGCCCACCGACCCGCCGCCGTCGATCATGCTCGCCGCGCTGCGGCCGGGGATGCTGCGGCTGGCCGCGAAGGAGGCCGACGGCGCCATCACCAACTGGCTCGCCGCCTCCGACGTGCCGAAGGTGCGGGCCGAGATCGGTCCGGACACCGAACTGGCCGCGCGGATCTTCGTCTGCCCCACCGAGGACAAGGCCGCCGCGCGCGGCCTCGGCCGGATGCTCATCTCGAGCTACCTGACCGTGCCCGTGTACGCGGCGTTCCACGAATGGCTCGGCCGCGGCGACGCGCTCGCGCCGATGCACGAGGCGTGGGCCGCGGGCGACCGGCAGAAGGCGAACCAGGTCATCCCGGACGAGGTCGTCGACGACCTGATCGTCCACGGCAGCCTCGACTCCTGCCGCGAGCAGGTGCAGTCCTATGTGGACAACGGGCTGACGACGCCGATCGTCGCGCTGCTGCCGACGGGGGAGGACCCCTTCGTTCAGGTGCGAGGTCTCGCTCCGCGGTCCTGAGCGCGTGTCACCGGCTGCTATGAAGGACGCTTTCATTGCAAAATTTGCAATGAAAGCGTCCTTCATAGCGCTCCCTAGGCGATCCTGAAGAGCTCCTCATACCTGGACACCATCATGTGTGACCCCTTGATCTCCGAGGTCGTCGCCGCGTCGAGGACGCCGGCCTCCTCGGCGTAGCTCGCGCCCCCGGAAGGTCCGAGCGGTAGCGAGATCATCGGCCCGCCCGGGGTGTGGGTCCGCGGTTCACCGCCTTCGATCAGCGCCCGGATGTTGGCCACGACGATCTCCGCGTGGTCGCCCGCCACCTTCGCCAGCTTCCCTTCCGGCAGCGCGGTGATGTCGCCGAGCGCGAAGACGCGCGGCTGCCCCGGAAGCCGCAGGTCGGGCGTCACGGTCACCTGCCCGTTCGCCTGCCGTGCCGCCGCCAGGTCGCCGGAGAGGTACGCGGTGTGCGGAGCGCCGCCGTAGCACTGGAACCACAGGTCGGCGGTCACTTCGCCGCCGCCGGTGAGTCCCGAGGTGAACGTCTTGGCCTGCCCCGGTTCCGAGACCGGGGGCTCGGTCAATGAAGTGCCGAGCAGGAGCTCGACGCCCAGTTCGTCGAGCTGACGGCGGATCTCCGCGCGGAACTCCTCCGGGAAGCCGGGCAGGATCTCCGTCGCCGGGTCGACGATCGTCACGGCCTTGTCCGGCCACACCGCCTTGATCTCCCCCGCCAGTTCGAGGCCCACCGGACCCGCGCCGAGCAGGAGCACCTTGTCCGCGCCCGCGAGTTCCTCCCGCGTGGCACGGATCTTCGCCTTCGCCGACGCGCTGTCGTGGAAATCGATCTTCGCCGGGAACGGGTACGCCGAACCGGTCGCCAGCACGACGTAGTCCGGGGTGAGCCGCTCGCCCGACGCGAGCGTGACGCCGTCCTGGTCGACGCTCACCGCACGGTCGCGGAGCACGCGTCCCCGTTCGAGAAGCCGGGCGTACGGGTAGAAGAGCCGATCAGTCCACTCGGGATCGACGAGCCCGCGCAATGCGGCGACGTGGTGGACGAATTCCTCGCGCGGTTCGACGAGAACGACGTCGGCGAACGAGTCCAGCTCCTTGGCGACGGTCGTGCCGCCGTATCCCCCGCCGATGACGGCCACGGTCGTGGTCATGAGGTCCCCTGGTTCGTAGTGCGTAATGTTCGTACTACGAACTACAGTAGTTCGTACTCCGAACGATCGTCAAGTAGACTCCGGTCATGACCACGGCCGAAGACCTCGGATTCGCGACGGCGCTGGTGCGGCTTTCGCATCTGGTGCAGCGGGCTTTCATCGACGTCGGCCGGTCGCACGACCTCACGCCGCAGCAGGCGCAGCTGCTCTGCGTGCTGGCGCAGGAGGAGTCGGGCGTCGGGATGACCGACCTCGGCAAGATGCTGAACCTCGAGAAATCCAGCGTCACCGGCCTGGTGGACCGGGTGCAGCGGCGCTCCCTCGTCGAACGGGTCGCGGATTCGGGTGATCGCCGCGCGCTGAAGATCACGCTGACGGAGGAGGGCCTCCGGCTCGCGAACGCCGCACATGAGGGTGTCGTCGAAAAACTGGAGGAGATGGCGGCCGATCTCCCGGCCGAACAGCGCGAGGCGGTCGCGGCGGCCGTGTGGCGGATGGCGCCCGAAGACTGATTCAGGTCCAGATCGCGCCGGCGAGCAGCAGTCCCGCCGCCGCGGCGCCGATCCCGGCGACCATCGTGACGCCGACGTTCAGCACGGCCCGCGGGCGCGTCTTCTCGGTGAAGAGTCGCAGCGTTTCGTAGCCGAAGGTCGAAAAAGTGGTGAGCCCGCCGCAGAATCCGACGGCCACCAGCGAGCGGATCTCGTCCGGTTGCCCGCCGTGCAGTGCCCAGCCGGTCAGCACGCCGAGGATCAGCGATCCTGTGATGTTGACCGCCAGCGTGCCCCACGGGAAGGCGGTACCTCGCCACGCCCGCAGCCGGAGATCGGTCAGGAAACGGACGATCGCACCGAAACCGCCGCCGAGCGCGACGAAGAGAACGGTCATTTCCTCACCGCGCGAGTGATTCCGTGCCCGGCGTAGACCGCTACCAAAGCGGCCGCCACCGTGCCGAACGCGTACGCCAACCCGGTGAACGGACGCCCGTTCGTCACAAGATCGAGTGCGTCCGTCGCGTAGGTCGAAAACGTGGTGTAGCCGCCAAGGATCCCGACCCCGAGGAAGGGACGCAGCAGTCGGTGCGGGTCTTCCGCCGCGGTCAGCAACGCCATCAGGACACCGATGAGCAGACAGCCGGAAACGTTGGTGGCGAAGGTGGAAAGCGCGAACTGGCCACGGGAATGGGGGATCGCGACCGACAGTCCGTAGCGGGCGACGCTGCCCAGCGCGCCACCCGCGCCGACGGCCGCGAGCACGTCCCATCGCGGGCGGGGAACGGATGCCGCATCAGCCATGGATGCCAGCTTAGAACCGCTGTCCGGGTGAACTCGCGCCCGTGGTGTCGAAGATCGCTCGCCAGGCCGTTTTTCCCTGCTGGACAGTGAATTTTCTCGAAACGTGTCGTAGGCTCGGTGGCGCTCCAGGCCGATTTTCGGTCCGTCCGCTCGTCTGAGAAAAAGGTGGCAGGATGGCACAGGAACAGTCAGGTACGCAGGCTCCCGACAGCGGTTTGCTGCTGGAGGTCGAAATGATCCCGACCGCGGTCGACCGCGGGAAGGCCAACGGCGCGGCCGCCGACAACGACGGCAACGACGGCTGAGTGCCCGAAACGCCGACGCTGGCTGACCTCGTGGCTCCGCTCGGGGTCAGCCAGTTCTTCCAAGACGTCCAGGGCGAGACCTATCGCCGCTTCGAAGGCCGCGCGGGTCGCTTCGCCGACCTGCTGCCGTGGCCGTCACTGAACGCGATCCTCCGGCAGCATCGCCTCGAGTTCCCGAGGCTGCGCCTCGCGCTCGACGGCACCCCGGTGCCCATGGAGAGCTACACCGATCTCGTCCCCACCCGCCGCAGTGGCACCGTCCCGCGACTGCGGGCCGCTCCGTTCACCGAGCAGCTCCGCGGTGGCGCGACGATGGTGCTCGACGCCATCCAGGAACTCAGCGACCCGATCGGCGACCTCGCCAGGGGGCTCGAACACGACCTCCGCGAGAGCGTCCAGGTCAACCTGTACGCGGGCTGGGGCGTCACCCACGGCTTCGACGTGCACTGGGACGACCACGACGCGTTCATCATCCAGGTCGCCGGGCGCAAACGCTGGCGGATGCACGGCCCGACCAGGCCCGCTCCGCTGCACCGCGACGTCGAACAGCCCGAGCGGCCCGGTGAGCCGATCGACGACTTCATCCTCGAAGACGGCGACGTCCTCTACGTCCCGCGCGGGCACTGGCACGACGTCACCGCGGTGGGGGAGATGTCACTGCATCTCACGCTCGGTTTCAGCCCGGCCACCGGGATCGACCTGGTGTCCTGGCTCGCCGACAAGCTCCGCGCGAGCACCGTGTTCCGTCAGGACCTCCCGAGGTTCGGGACGGAGGAAGAGCGGGCGGCCCGTGCCGCCGCACTGCGCGCGGAACTGGAAGCCACGCTGACCGCCGACGTCCTCGACAGGTTCCTCACCGAGCGCGACTCGTCGGCCCCGGCGCATCCGCGTGTCGGGCTGCCGTGGGCGGCGACCTCCGGGCTGTTGCCGGACGGCGACGAGACGGAGGTCCGCTTCCTCGTCCCGCGGGCGGTGCTCGAAGAAGGTGACGGCCGGGTGACCCTGCTCGCGGACGGCAAACGGTTCGTCTTCGCGGGCGCCGCTGCCCCGCTGCTGAAGGCGCTGCTCGACGGCACGCCGCAGGCGGTCAAGCGACTCGCCGAACTGTCCGAACTCGATCGGGGGACCGTGCGGACCTTCCTCGGCGAGCTCACCACGCAGGGGCTCCTCTCGATCGGCTGAAAGTCACAGGGGACGAGAAGTGTGGAGGGAGGCCGGGCGGGGTAAGCTAAGGCATGCCTAAGGTGAAGTCCGGAGCGGTCGGCCGATGACCGCTCAGCTCTCGGACACCCCAGCGCCGCCCGCCGCTTTGCCGGGCTGCGCCACCGTCGCGCGCATGCTGGGCGCGAACCCCGCCGGCACCGCGGCGGACATGCGCTGCTGGCTGCTCATCGAGCAGCCGGGCCCCTGGCCCGCGGACGCGCTGGAAAACGTCCTCGACGAGGCCTTCCCCGCCGAGCGCCGTGAGCTGCTCGAGAACTTGAGACGGTCCCATGGGCTCCGCCCGCTGCTGATCCGGCGCCCCGGCAAACATCGTCGCGACCCGGATCGCCCTCGCTCCGTCTACGTCGGCGGAGGCGAACCGGGCAACCGCTGGCTGGAGCGGCTGGAGATCCGCGACCTGGGTGAACTGGCCGAGCTGGACCTCGAAGCGGTCGCGGGCGGCGCCGGCGGACTCGGCACCCGGGTGGACGGGCCGCTGTTCCTGGTCTGCACGCACGGCACCAAGGACATGTGCTGCGCGGTGCTCGGCCGCCCGCTGGCCTCGACGCTCGACACCAATCACCCCGGCAGGGCCTGGGAGGTCAGTCACGTCGGCGGTGACCGCTGGGCGGGCAATCTCCTGGTGGTCCCCGACGGTTTCCTGCACGGCCAGCTCAACCCGGCCGAAGCGGCTCTGGTCGCCAAAGCCGCCCTTCGCGGTCAGGTCGAGCCGGAGCAGCTTCGTGGCCGCACGTCCGCCCGGACGGCGTGGGCGCAGTTCGCGGAGATCGCGCTCCGGCGGAAGCTGGACCTGCCCGGTCTGGACGACGTGCTCGCCGTCCAGGAGGAGCCACTGCTCGAATCCGACGCGCGGGTGGTCACCGTGCGCGGCGGCCAGGACTTCTACTCGGTGACGGTGCGCCGCCGGTCGGCGACGCCGCGCGGGGAGAGCCGGTGCGCGGGGCTGATCCAGCCCGCCGGGTACGTGACCGAGGAGATCACGAAGCTCTGACGGCGCGAGTAGGTGACTAGTCGCGCCCAAGATCACCCTTGTTCGAACGTCTGTTTGACACCTGTCTAGAACATGTGTTCGACTGGCTCGGTGCGATGGGATCGACAGCGGGCGGACGGCGGCGAGCCGGTGCTGCCCGGATTGGACGGGTTGCTGCGCTCTGTGCGCACGCCCGAGTTCGACGGCGTCACCTTTCACGAGGTGCACGCCAAATCCGTGCTGAACAAGGTGCCGGAGGGGTCGGGTGTCCCGTTCGGATGGACGGTGAACCCGTATCGCGGTTGTTCTCACGCGTGCACGTACTGCCTTGAAGGCGGGACGCCGGTCCTGATGGCCGACGGCCGGACGAAGGCGCTGGCGGACCTGGCGCCCGGCGACGCGATCTACGGGACGCGCGGGCGCGGCGCGGGGCGGCGGCTGGTGCCCACGGAGGTGCTCGCGCACTGGTCGACGCTGAAACCGGCGTACCGCCTGACCCTCGAAGACGGAACGTCCATCGTGGCCAGTGGCGACCACCGGTTCCTGACCGGCCGCGGCTGGAAACACGTCACCGGCACCCGGTTCGGCGCGGCGCAGCGTCCGCATCTGGTCGGTGGTACCGAACTCGTCGGCGTCGGCCAACTCGCCCGCACCCCGGACGACACCCTCGGCTATCGCGCCGGGTACCTGTGCGGGATGTTGCGCTCAGGTGGGTTCTCGGCCGAGAAGGACGCCGCGGACCGCGCGCTGAGGTATCTGCCCGATTTCGGCGCGTCGGTCGGTTTCGTACAGGTGCCGCCTTCGCCGGATTCCCATTGGCAACGCGGCTTCCTGGCCGGGCTGTTCGATCTCTCCGGAAGTTACCGGCACGGCGCGCTGCGCGTCACCCACGACGAGCAGGACATCGTGTCGACCTTCTGCGCAGCTCTCGACAACTTCGGCTTCCGTTACGTCAAAACCGAAAACGCCAAGTTCAGTCCGTTGTGGACGGTTCAGCTCCTCGGCGGGCCGTCGGAGGAGGTGCGGTTCTTCCACCTCTCCGATCCGGCCGTCGGCTGGAAGCGGTCGCTGGACGGCCTCGTCATCGGCCGGACCAGGCGGAAGGTGACGTCCATCGAACCGCTGGGCATCGAGCTGCCGCTGTTCGACATCACCACCGGCACCGGCGACTTCATCGCCGACGGCATGGTCACGCACAACTGTTTCGCCCGGAACACCCACACGTACCTGGACTTCGACGCCGGACGCGATTTCGACACACAGGTGATCGTGAAGGTCAACGCGCCCGAGGTGCTGGCCGCGCAACTGCGGCGGCCGAGCTGGACCCGCGAGCATGTCGCGATGGGCACGAACACCGATCCCTATCAACGCGCCGAAGGCCGGTACAAGCTGATGCCGCGCATCATCACCGCACTGGCCGATTCGGGTACGCCACTGTCCATCCTGACCAAGGGCACGGTGCTGGCCAGGGATCTGCCGTTGCTGGAGTCGGTGTCGAAGGACGTGCCCGCCGGGCTGGCGATCTCGCTGGCGCTGCTCGACGAGGACCTGCAACACCGGTTGGAACCGGGGACGCCGAGCCCGCGGGCGAGGCTCGACCTGATCCGCAAGGCGCGGGACGCCGGGCTCCCGTGCTCGGTGCTGGTCGCCCCCGTGCTGCCGTACCTGACCGATTCGGTGGAGGCGCTCGACGCGTTGTTCTCGCGGCTGGCCGAGGCCGGCGCCACGCGGGTCACCGTCCTCCCGCTGCACCTGCGGCCGGGCGCGCGGGAATGGTTCGCGCGCTGGCTCGGCCGGGAACATCCGGAGCTGGTGCCGAAGTACCGCGAGCTGTACGCACGCGGTGCCTACCTGCCGAAGTCCTATCGGGAGCGGCTGGGTGCCCGCGTCGGCCCGCTGCTGCGCCGTCACGGCTTCGGTTCCCGTGCGGACGACGGTGACCGGATGCAGGTGACGATGCCCGTGCAGCGTTCGGGAGAGGTGGTGATCCCGGCGGCGGAGCAGCTCAAATTGCTGTGACGTGGCCGAACCCCAGCCGAAACGCGTGTCGTCCATCCAGTCACGCGTGCCGTCCGCCTGATCACCCGTGTCGGCCGATCAGGCACGCGAAACCGCCGGCGATGCCTCGCGTGTCACTTTCGCTTCGGGTGGCCGAAAGTATGTCCTGTTTCGCGCGATCCGGGGGGCAGCCCTCGATGCCCGTCGTGCCCGCTGAATTTTCTTACCGCGCAACGGATTCGGCCGTTCGGCGCAGTGACTTGGCGGAAAACCTTTTCGTGCTTAATCTCAAAGGGACGAAGGCGAGGAGGTGCCTGTTGACCACCCGTACGGATCGCACCGCCGCTGTCCGCATCGCCTGGACCGCGACCAAGCTGACCAGAGCGGGCAGACACCCCATCGCCATCGGCAGACTCGCCGCCACCGTCGGCATGGCCCCGGACGAAGCCCACCGCCTGATGGATCTGATGGGGTTCGTCATCCGCGACGGCCTGGTCGTGATGGACCGCGGCTCGCGCCCGGCCGAGCGCGCGGGCTCCGACCGGTACCGGGTCGACCTGTTCCTGCTGGCCGTCGCCACCGGTGAACCGGTGCACGCGGATTCTGTCTGCCCGGCGACCGGAGCACGCGTCCGCGTCCACTTCACCCGCGAGAGGGTCTTGAGCGTCGATCCGCCGCATGCCGTCGTCGCCGCGTCGCGGCTGCCCGGGATCGACCTCGCGCTCGGCCAGGACTACGTCGAGGCGCTGGTCTGCACGCAGTTCTTCGCGTCGAAGGAGGCGGCCTCGGGCTGGCTGCTGGAGAACATCGACGGCCGGGTCCTGTCCGTCCGCGACTATCTGACGCACACCCGGCGGATGGTCGCGGCACTGGAGTCCTGGCCGAGCCTCTGAGTGTTCGCAGGTGAACCCGCGTCCGCGATCGACGTCGGCAGGGCGCGATCCGGTCTTTCACGTCGTGAGGGTGGTGAAGGCGCCCTGCCACCGCGATAGCGGGGCCTTCGGCCGGGCGGGTTCACGCCTATGGTCACGTTCCGGGCAAGACCTCGGCTCCTGGCCGAGCCTCTGAGGACACTCGGCTTGTACCTGGTCGCGAGGCATCCGGGGTGATTCGTTAGCCTTTGACGTCGGCGAAAAGCCGTCGAATCGCAGAATCGTGATGCCGAAGGAGAGCACCCGCAGTGCTTCGCACCCACAAAGCCGGCACCTTGCGTGCCGAGCACGCCGGTCAGACGGTCACCCTCACCGGATGGGTGGCTCGGCGGCGCGATCACGGCGGCGTCATCTTCATCGATCTGCGCGATGCCAGCGGCGTGAGCCAGGTCGTCTTCCGCGAGGGCGAGATGGCCGAGCGCGCCCACCAGCTGCGCTCCGAATACTGCCTTCGCATCGTCGGAGAGGTCTCGAAGCGCCCCGAGGGCAACGCCAACGCCGAGATCCCCACCGGTGAGATCGAGGTGCTGGCCACCGAGCTCGAGGTGCTGTCCGAGGCGGCCGTGCTGCCGTTCCCGATCGACGACCGCGTCGACGTCGGCGAAGAGGTGCGCCTCAAGCACCGCTACCTCGACCTGCGCCGCAGCGGCCCCGCGGCCGCGATGCGCCTGCGCAGCGAGGTCAACCGCGCCGCCCGCGAGGTGCTCCACGCGCAGGAGTTCGTCGAGGTCGAGACCCCGACGATGACCCGCTCCACCCCCGAGGGCGCCCGCGACTTCGTGGTCCCGGCCCGGCTCAAGCCCGGTTCCTGGTACGCGCTCCCGCAGTCGCCGCAGCTGTTCAAGCAGCTGCTCATGGTCGGCGGGCTCGAGCGGTACTACCAGATCGCGCGCTGCTACCGGGACGAGGACTTCCGCGCCGACCGGCAGCCGGAGTTCACCCAGCTCGACATCGAGATGAGCTTCGTCGAGCAGGACGACGTCATCGCACTCGGCGAGGACATCGTGACGGCGCTGTGGAAGCTGATCGGCGCCGAGATCCCCCGGCCGTTCCGGCGCATCACCTACGCCGAGGCGATGGAAAAGTACGGTTCGGACAAGCCGGACCTGCGCTTCGACCTCGAGCTCACCGACATGACGGCGTTCTTCGCCGACACCCCGTTCCGCGTGTTCCAGGCACCGTACGTCGGCGCCGTCGTGATGGCGGGCGGGGCCGACCAGCCGCGCCGCACCCTCGACGCCTGGCAGGACTTCGCCAAGCAGCGCGGGCACCGCGGGCTCGCGTACATCCTGGTGAACGAGGACGGCACGCTCGGCGGCCCGGTCGCGAAGAACCTGTCGGAGAAGGAGCGCGAGACGGTCGCCGAAGCCGTCGGCGCCAAGCCCGGCGACTGCGTCTTCTTCGCCGCGGGCAAGGCCGCCGACGCGCGGGCGCTGCTGGGCGCCACCCGGTTGGAGATCGGCAGCCGTCTCGGCCTGATCGACGAGAACGCCTGGTCGTTCGTCTGGGTCGTCGACTTCCCGATGTTCATCTCGGCGGAGGAGTCCGACGACGTCGCCGTCGGCGGCGGCAAGTGGAAGGCGCTGCACCACGCCTTCACCTCGCCGACCCCGGAGTGGATCGGCAAACTCGCCGACGACCCCGGCAACGCGCTGGCCTACGCCTACGACATCGTCTGCAACGGCAACGAGATCGGCGGCGGCTCGATCCGTATCCACCAGCAGGAACTGCAGAAGCAGGTCTTCGAGCTGATGGGCCTCGGCGAGGAGGAGGCGCAGGAGAAGTTCGGCTTCCTGCTCGACGCCTTCGCCTTCGGCCCGCCGCCGCACGGCGGCATCGCGTTCGGCTGGGACCGGATCGT
Organism: Amycolatopsis sp. NPDC052450; assembly: GCF_044547565.1. Classification (NCBI taxonomy): domain Bacteria; kingdom Bacillati; phylum Actinomycetota; class Actinomycetes; order Pseudonocardiales; family Pseudonocardiaceae; genus Amycolatopsis; species Amycolatopsis sp. NPDC052450. The sequence continues at coordinate 287,140 of NZ_JBIUAQ010000006.1, forward strand.
CATGCTGCTGGCCAAGGCCGAGTCGCTGCGTGACGTGATCGCGTTCCCGAAGACCGGCGGCGGGTTCGACCCGCTGACCGCGGCTCCCGCGCCGATCACGGCGGAGCAGCGCAAGGAAGCGGGCATCGACGCCAAGCCCGTGCCGCCCGTCAAGAACTGATGCTCCACCTCAGGGCCGTGTGCCCGCCGGACCGGACCGAAGAAGCGATCCGGATCCTGCGGGCACACGCCGGGACCGCGCACCTCGTCGTGCATCACGGGGTGGCGGTCGCGCCCGAGGGCGACTTGATCGAAGCGGACATCGCCCGGGAGGCGACCGACGAGATCATCGAGTCGCTGTGCGGACTCGACCTCGACCACACCGGCGGCATCACGCTGGAAGCGCTGGACACCGCGGTGTCCGACGCTGCCGACAAGGCCGAGGAAGCCGCGCCGGGTGAAGGCGCCGACGCCGTCGTGTGGCAGGAACTCGTCGGCCGCTCCGGCGAGGAGTCCAGGCTCACCTTGACGTTTCAGGCGTTCCTGACCATCGCTTGTGTGCTGGCGGCGGTCGGCGTGCTCACCAACTCGTCGGTCACCATCGTCGGCGCCATGGTCGTGGGGCCGGAATTCGGCCCGCTCGCGGCCATCGCCGTCGGCTTGGTGCTCCGGCGGGGAGATCTCGTGAAGCAGGGCGCCGTCGCGCTGCTCGGCGGCTTCCCGATCGCGATGGTGATCACCCTCGGTGTGGTTCTGGTGGGCAACGCCACCGGAGTGCTCGAAGTCAGCAAGCTCGCCGAGAACCACGAGGTGGATTTCGTTTACAAGGTGGGAATCGCGTCGCTCATCGTCGCGTTGCTCGCCGGTGCGGCCGGGATGCTTTCCATGACTTCGGCCAAATCCGCCGCGCTCGTGGGGGTGTTCATCTCGGTGACGACGGTTCCCGCGGCGGGTTACGCGGTGGTCGCGGCGGTTGCCGGTCAGTGGGAACGGTGCCTTTATTCGGCCGGTCAGCTGCTGGTAAATCTCATCGGAATCGTTGCAGCTGCGGCCATTGTGCTGACATTGCGCCGTCGGGGGCAACGATCGAGGGTGACGGAACGTCCGCTTTCACGCGGATGAGTCCCAGATCGCGCCAGTGCGCGCGATTGCCCGGATCTCAGTGGTCATGGTTGCTCAGTCACGAGTAGGGTCGGTGGCAATGACAGTCGATACCTCCTCTGCCGACGATTCGACCGTCGGAGCTGGAGCCGAAACTCTCGCCGTCGCAGCGGCGGTCGCTGCCGGCGAGTCGGTCCTTTCGCGCCGCTTCGGCAGCGCGATCACTCTCGTAGCCCCAGAAGACCTGGACGGCAGTGGTCCGGCGACGGTCGTGCGGGCGCGAGTGGCGACGTCACCGTTCGCGCTGCCGCGCACGCTGGTCATCAAGCACTATCCCGATCCACCCGAACCGGGACGGCCGGATCCGTTCGCGCAGGAGGCGGTCAGCTACCAGCTGTTCACCGCGCTCGCGCCGGAGGACCGGATCTGCCCGGAACTGCTGGCGCACGACGGCCGCGATCGGGTCCTGGTGATCGAGGACCTCGGCGGCGTCCCGACGCTGCACGACAAGCTCCACGCCCGTGACGCTCGCGGCGCCGAGCGCGCGCTGCTGTCCTGGGCGCGGTCGCTCGGCAGGCTGCACGCGAGCACGGCGAGCCGCGAACCCGATTTCAACGCGCTGCTGCGCCGTCTCGGCGGCCCGGTCAAGAACGAGGACGCGCCGCTGCCCGCGGTCTGCGCGCAACTGCCGGGGCTGCTCGAGGAACTGCTCGACGTCGAGACCCCGGAGCCGGTGCAACGGCGGGTCATGGAGGTCGCCGAGCGGGCGGGCTCACCGTCCTACCGCGCGTTCAGCCCGGTCGACCTCAGCCCGGACAACAACCTCGTGACCAGCGACGGGGTGCGATTCCTCGATTTCGAACGCGGCCGGGTGCGCAGCACCCTGATGGACGTGGCGTACCTGCGGCTCCCGTTCGCCTCGAGCGCGGACGCGCTGGCGCTGCCGCCGGGGATGAGCGAGGCGATGATCGCGGCCTGGCGGTCCGAGGTCGTCTCGGTCTGGCCGGGGCTCGCGGACGAAGACGCGCTGGCCGAACACCTGATGGACGGTCAGCTGCTCCTGCTGTGGGTGATCACCTGGGAGATCCTCCCGGAGCTGGATCTGGAGCGGCACGCCACGCCGATCAGCCGGGAGGCCGCGCTGGTCACCTGGTGGCGGGAACTGGCCAAGCAATCGCTGCGTGCCCGCCTCACGGACATCTCCGAACACGCCACCAGGGTCGCCGCGGCGCTCGGGGCCAGGCTGGGGCCGCACGCGGACCTCGCCTTCTACCCGGCGTTCCGGTAGCCGCCGCACGGACTTTTCGCTCGACCGTCCTCATCGCGTTACCCAGGCATCACCGCTGGTGAGTCTGCGTGGCCGATGGTGGCTACCGTGACCGTGATCAGTGTCGAAGTCACTCCGAGTCCCGAACCTCTCCTTCCTCCCGCCCCGGCCGTACCGCGGTCCGCTCGCAGACTGGTCGTGCTCGGCGATTCCACGGCCGTGGGCCTCGGCGACCCGCTGCCGAACCGAGGCGGCTGGCGCGGGGTCGGCCCGCTCGTCGCCGAGGCGCTGGGTGTCGAGCCGGACGGCTACCTGAACCCGTCGTTCACCGGAGCGCGGATGGGATGCGTGCTGACGGAGCAGCTCCCCGCGGCCGTGGCGCACCGGCCGGACGTCGCGTTGGTGGTGGCGGGGATGAACGACACCCTGCGTCCCGATTTCAGCGCCGAGAAGATCGCGGCGGACCTCACCGAGGTGATCCGTGCACTGGCCGCCGTCGGCACCACCGTGGTCCCCGTGCGCTACCACGACCACGGCAAGGTGTTCCGCCTCCCGGGGTCGCTGCGGCGCGCGCTGAGCGAGCGGGTGGCCGAACTGAACGCCGCCATCGCCGGCGTCGTCGAGCGCGAGGGCGTGCCCTGTCTCGACCTCGAACTGCTGCCCGGCGCCTACGACCTCACCGCGTGGAGCGTCGACCGGCTGCACCCGTCGGAACTCGGGCACCGGATGCTGGCCACCGGGTTCACCGAACGGCTCGCCGAGGCCGGGTTCGCGGTGCCGCGGCCGGTGAGCCTGACCTGCTCGGGAGGGGTCGAACCGAGCACCGCCGGGCACGTCGGCTGGCTGGTGCTCAAGGGCGTCCCGTGGGTGTGGCGGCGGGGCCGCGAGTTCGTGCCGTACGCGGCCGTGATCATGTGGCACTCGTTCCGGGAGCGGCTGCGCTGACCTGTGGCCGGAACCGTCGGTGGCTACGGCTACCGTCGACACCGTGGCACAGGACGAACTCTTCACCGTGAACCCCGACCTCGGGCCGCCTCCGGAGCAGGCCGAGCCGAGGGAGACCAAGGGGGGTGGGTCCCTCGGAGAGGGGGGCGGGAAAAACACTGCCGTACCGGCCGGTTCACCACTGGCGGTGCGGATGCGGCCGCGGTCGCTCGACGAGGTCGTCGGCCAGCAGCATCTGCTGCGCGAGGGCGCGCCGCTGCGGCGGCTCGTCGAAGGCGCGGCGCCCGCTTCCGTGCTGCTCTACGGCCCGCCGGGGACGGGCAAGACCACGCTGGCGAACCTCGTTTCGGCCGCGACCGGCCGCCGGTTCGTCGCGATGTCGGCGCTGTCGGCCGGGGTGAAGGAAGTGCGCGGGGTGATCGAAGAGGCCCGCCGTCGCCGGAACTACAACGCCGAGAACACGGTGCTCTTCATCGACGAGGTCCACCGGTTCTCCAAGACGCAGCAGGACGCCCTGCTCGGCGCCGTCGAAGACCGGACGGTGCTGCTGGTGGCCGCCACCACGGAGAACCCGTCGTTCTCCGTCGTCTCGCCGCTGCTCTCGCGGTCGCTGGTGCTCCAGCTGCGGCCCTTGACCGACGCCGACATCGTCGCGCTGATCGACCGCGCACTGGCCGACGAACGCGGTCTCGGCGGCGAACTCACCCTGACCGAAGACGCGCGGGCACATCTGGTGCGGCTGGCTTCCGGCGACGCGCGGCGCGCGCTCACCGCGCTGGAAGCGGCCGCCGACGCGGCGAGCGCGACCGAGGCCAAGACGATCGACCTCGCCATCGTCGAGTCCACAGTGGACAAAGCGGCGGTGCGCTACGACCGCGACGGTGATCAGCACTACGACGTCATCAGCGCGTTCATCAAATCCATCCGCGGGTCCGATGTGGACGCCGCGCTGCACTATCTGGCGCGGATGATCGAAGCGGGGGAGGATCCGCGATTCCTGGCCCGCCGACTGGTGGTGCACGCGAGCGAGGACATCGGTATGGCCGATCCGACGGCATTGCAATCGGCCATCGCGGCGGCGCACGCCGTGCAGTTCATCGGGATGCCGGAAGGCCGTCTCGCGCTGGCGCAGGCGACCGTGCACCTGGCGACGGCGCCGAAGTCGAACGCCATCGTCACCGGTATCGACGCCGCGCTCAGCGACGTCCGGTCCGGGCGGATCGGCACGGTGCCGCCGCATCTGCGGGACGGGCATTACGCGGGGGCGGAGAAACTCGGCAACGCGAAGGGCTACCGGCATCCGCAAAAGGTGCCGGAAGGTGTTCTGGCACAGCAGTATCCACCGGACGAACTGGTCGGCCGGGATTACTACGAACCGACGCAGCACGGAGCGGAGCGGACGTTGTACGAGCGGGTGCCGAAGCTGCGGCGCACCGTCCGGGGTGAGCGTTAGCCCGCATTCGGAGTAATGCCAAGGTGATCGGTAACGTTCGTTGATCATGGGGCTATATCCCCAGTGGCTGGGGGATCACCGGGTTGTCGATCTGGGTGGGGGATTCCTCGTGCTCGACCATCTCGGCGAGCAGCACGAAACCGACAGCCTCAACTATGATGACCATGGGTAAGTCCAAAGTCCGCGGCCTGATGGCGTCCTCCGTCGCCGTTCTCGCCGCAGTGACCGTGATGACCGGTGTTCTCGCCCCCGCGGTGGCGACCGCCGCTCCGGCCGGGGCGTCGTCCGCCGCGGCGCAGACGCCGGAAGAGTTGCGCACCAACGCGGCCGCCGTCGTCGGGCTCGCGATCACCCCGGAGTTGCTGCGGATCAGTGAACGCGACTTCGTCTACGAGATCTACCGGGCCGCGAAGCAGCGAGGCGAGACCGCGCGGGAGGTTCAGTTCGAGGCGCTCAACGCCTACAACAGCGGCAGCACCTCGTCGTTCCTCAGTACCTGGATCTACGAGGCGCATAAGCGGGACCTGGACCGTGAAGCTGTCTACCAGGCCCGGCGCGCGGAGCGGCAGCCCGCCGCCGCGCTGCTCGGTTTCGAGCTGACCACGATCCTGCTGGCCCAGGACGACAAGAACTTCGTCTTCGCGTTGTGGGAACGGTCCGCCAGGGGATCGTTCGTGCGGTCCGCCGCGGGCACCGTTTACAGCGGAACCCCGGCGGAGCACAAGGAATTCATCCTTCGCGGCATCTTCGTCGAGCACCAGCGTGATGTGGACGCGGCGAAGGAGGCGGCCGAGAAGGAGGCCGCGGAAAAGAAACTTAGCGATGCGCGGGTGAAGGCGGCCGCGGTCGTCGGCATGGACCCGGCCTTGGCCGCATGGCTGACGGACGAGTACTTCGTGCAGCACATCTGGACCCGTGACCTGGTGCCTGAGGATTCCGAGGTGTGGTACCAGGCTTGCTACAGCCGGACGCCGGAGCAGTGGCGGGCTTTCATCGACACCGGCATCTTCGAGGCCGCGGCCAAGGACAAGGTGGACGCCATCAAGGTCCGCGCCGCGGCCGTCGTCGGTATCGAGGCCGGGTACGCCAGGTATCTCCAGGAAGGTCCTTTGGTCCGCGAGATCTGGAACAGGGCGAGGTCCGGGAGCCAGGTTCAGGCGGCCGCTTATCGGGCCCTGCAAAGCGAATCTCCCGCCCAGTGGCGAGTCTTTTTGGAAACGGGCATTTTCGTCGCGGCCGAGGCGGATAAGCCCTGAGGGTTCTTGTGTGAGTGAGTGCCGGTCCGGTCGTGAACGTGCCGTTGGCGAGACGGGCGTGACCGGTCCGGTCATGCGGGGTCGTGAGTGGGCATGTGGCTGTGAAGGACTCCTTGAGGGAGCCAGAGTCCCTCAAGGAGTCCTTCGCGGAACGGGACTAAGCGGTACCGCCAGTCACGCCTTCCCCAGTACATGAAGGCCCCATTCCTTGCGTCTAGTGTCCCGAGTCGGAAGTTCGTGTGGTGATTCGGCGTGGTGCCGGAGGATCTTGTTCTTGCTTCGCGCGGTGAAGATGGTGTCGCCTGAGGCCGTGAGCATTCCGCTGACTTCAAGGTGCCGGGTCGCGGGGATCGGCTCGCGGGCTGTGGGGTGACCGTGTCGCGGAAGCCACATTGGCGGCCCCACGCGGCGCGAAAGTGGGGTTAGCGACGCACCA
>NZ_JBIUAQ010000006.1:293586-332917 GCF_044547565.1 Amycolatopsis sp. NPDC052450
GGGGCCTCCGGTCCCCAAAACCCACTCCCCCCCCCCCGGGGGGCGCTGTCGGGCCCCCCCCCCACGCACCTCATGCCCCCCGGTCCAGGCGCGAAACGGTCGGCTATCGATACGGATTTACGGCGCGAACTTCCGGTGCAGGACACTAGCGCAAGGAAGGGGGCCTTCATGTACTTCGAGCGGGGGCAAGAGCTTGGTGTTGTTCGCTGGGCATGACGAGGGGCCCGTCGCCGGTGTGGCTGGCGGGCTCCTCGGGTCAAACGCGGTGCAGGGTGTTGCGGCGGGGTTGTCGTACCGGATCTCGATATTGGGGTGGGATGAATTCCGGTAGGCCGTCGGCGGCCATGTAAACTTGCCAGTCGCCGTGGTGGATCAGGCGGTGGTGGAAACCACACAGCAGCACGAGATTCCGGAGATCCGTAGGGCCTCCGTCTGCCCAGTGACGAATGTGGTGTGCGTGACAGTTCTTCGGCCGCCGATCACAGCCGGGGAACGCGCAGCCCCCATCCCGGATGTTCAACGCTCGTCTCTGGCCGGGGGTGACGAACCGCCGCAGCCGCCCCACGTCGAGGGGCTCACCGGCGGCGCTCATGACGACCGGCAACATGAGGCAGTCGCAGGCGGCGAGCCGGGCCTCGCGGGCGGTCATGGTCCCGACGAAGTCCAAGCAGGCGGTCCCGAGACCGGTTTTGAGTTCGTCGAGTCCGATGGTGACGTGCAGGAGGGTGCGGTAGCCGCTGGTGCCGGGTTGGTCCGGGCAGGCGATCGCGAGGTCGAGGATGTCGACCCACGCGTCTCCCATGCGTTCGCATTTCATCCGCAGATCAGCCTGCCCGAACTCGTCCACCGGGCGCGGTTGCGCGTGTGCCTCCAGAGCCGCCGCGGTGCGAGCACCCGTCTCGTCATCGAGCAGGCCGGTGAGTTTCCAGTACCCGTCTTTGCGGCGCTCTAAGGTGATTTCGCGGCGCGGCTGGGCGGGTTCGGGATCTTTCGGTTCGTTGCCGTCCGGATCGAGCCAGGCGAGCAGTTTTGCTTCGGCGTCGGCGAGTTGGCGGGGTCCGGCGTCGCGGGCGAGGTTAGCGAGGATCTTCTCCGCATTCGCCCGGTCCTCGGTGGAAGTATCGGCCGGGAGTCTCTTCAAGAACTCCAGGATCTGGTCGATCCGCTCGTCCCCGACCAAGCCTTCGGCGGCGACAGCGGCAGTAGCCGGTGCGACAGCCGGAACCTCGGTGCCGTCCAAAGCGCGGGTCGGGTTCACCGCGATCGCCCGGTTCACCACCGGACTTGCTTCACCGCGCGACAATCCCGCCACATCCGCGAACCACGCGGCCGTTGACCCATACCCGTACAAGTCCTTCGCGCCCCGAGACTCGATCTCCGCCAGGTATCGCCCCAGTCCGGCGGTGGCCATCCTGATCACCTGCAAGGACTGTTGCACGCCATGGGCAAGCTCCAGCTTGCCGGCGCGCCACAACTCCTGCGGCAACTCGGGAAGGAAAGTCTCGGACACCCCTCAATAATACCCGAACAAATCGAACTCTTGTTCGTAATTTTAAGCAACCGTCAAAAGGAACAACCAACACTGAAGGGTGAATCGGCCGCCGAGCTGAATCACCTTGGGCAAGGCGTCCGACCCCTTCGCAATTAGTCACCTAATTGCGAAGGGGTCGGACGTTCATGGAGTTCGACCAAAGACGCCCGAACAGTAAAGCCCACTTGAGAATCCCTTGAGCCGGACCTGGGCAGCTCGACCACTCCCGTTCGTTTCACCGTCGCGAGCCGAACATCTGCGTCGGCGAGTATCCGCGCATGGAAATCCCCAGGGTCGGTGTGCCCGACGCGCTGGCCTCGCGTCTCACGATGGCCGAACAACACGAGTACCTGAGCCGCCGCTCGATGCTCAAGGGAACCGGTGCCCTCCTCGCCGCCGGGCCGCTTCTCTTGCAGGGCACCGCGTACGCCGACGGCGACAAGGTCGTCCCGGCGGGGCGGCATCTGGCGTTCGGGCGGAATCCGCGGACGTCGATGCGGGTCGCGTGGCAGGTGCCGGCGCTGGTGCGGAAGCCGTTCCTGCGGATCGCCGACGGTCATGGCGGTTGGAGCCACCGGATTCCGGCCGAGGTCCGCGCGCTGCATTCGGAGGTCGCCGGGGTCATCGCGCCGTACGACCAGTACTACCTGCACGCGGAGGCCGATCACCTCTGGCCCGGCCACACCTATCGGTACGCCGTCGGGCACGAGGGTTTCGACCCGGCGTCGGGGGACGGCGGGTCCGCCGCGATCTCGACGTTCACCACCGCGCCCGCCCGGGGGATACCGGCGGGCAAGTTCACCTTCACCGCGTTCGGGGATCAGGGGGTCTCGACGACGGCCCTCGCGCAGGACGGTGCCGTCGCGGGTCAGAATCCGCGCTTTCACCTGCTGGCAGGCGATATCGCGTACGCCGACCCGAGTGGTGCGGGCAAGCCGCCCGGGTCCGAGCCCGACGCCGGCCACGACCTCTTCGACCCCAAGGTCTGGGACGCCTACTACCGCCAGATCGAGGGTGTCGCGGCGTCGGTGCCGTGGATGGTCACCACCGGCAACCACGACATGGAGGCCCTCTACTCCCCGGACGGGTACGGCGGCCAGCTCAAACGCTGGGATTTCCCTGGCGGCGGCCCGCACGACTGTCCCAGCGTGTACTCGTTCATCTACGGCAACGTCGGGGTGATCTCGCTCGACGCCAACGACGTCTCCTACGAGATCCCGGCGAATCTCGGCTACTCGCACGGTTCCCAGACGGCGTGGCTCAAGCGGCGCCTGCGGTATCTGCGTTCGCAGCCGGACGTCGACTTCGTCGTGGTGTTCTTCCATCACTGTGCCTACTCGACGACGAACCAGCACGCGTCCGAGGGCGGCGTCCGTGAGCAGTGGGTCCCGCTGTTCGACGAGTTCCGGGTCGACCTCGTGATCAACGGGCACAACCACATCTACGAACGGACCGACGCCCTGCGCGGCGGCAAGGTGACCCGTGAGGTCAAGATCGGCGACACCATCGAGCCGGACCGCGACGGCACCGTGTACGCGACCTGCGGTGGCGGCGGGAAGAGCCTCTACAGCTTCCCGGTGCCCGACACGTTCGCGGGGGAGTTCCAGTCGTATCACTGGGTCAAGGGCGGCGAGAAAGTGGCCGAGACCGTGTCTTGGTCGCGGGTGCGCTACACCGGATACTCGTTTCTCGCGATCGACGTCGAGCCCGCTTGGCCCGGCCGCCGGACGACGCTGACCGTGCGGACCCTGCGCAACGACGGCGCCGAGATCGACCGGTTCACCCTTCGCCGCACCGCCGGTCTCCACCGTTCGCGGCACGGGATTGTGCTCGGGGCGGATCCGGGCGACGTATAACGACCTACACGGTTCCGCATGGTGGGAATCGGTGTCATATCGTGGACCGGAGACATACAGTCCGAAACATGTCGCCGAGAACCCTCCTGCGGGCCGTCATGGCCGTTTCCGCCGTCACGCTCCTCGCCGCGTGCAACGCCTCGGCCAAGGACCCGGCCGCGCAAAACGCCGCCGGGCCGGCGCTGGTCCTGATCACGCCGAGCCCGGTCGGGGTCAACGACTTCCTCAAGCTCGCCGTCCAGGGCATCGAGGACTCGGCCAAGAAGCACAACGGGACGCAGAAGGTGTACCAGAGCACCGATCCGGCCTCGATCCAGCAGAATCTCGCGGCCGCGGTGCGCGAGAAGCCCGCCGTGATCGTCGCCGTCGGCTTCAACTTCGCCGACGCGATCGCGGCCGAGGCCGAGCGCAATCCCGAGCAGAAGTTCCTCTTCGTGGATTCCTGCACCACCAAACCGTTCCCGAACGTCACCTGCGCGGTGTTCCGTGAGCACGAGGGCAGCTACCTCGCCGGTGCCGAGGCCGGGCTGCTGAGCAAGTCCGGCAAGGTCGGCGCGGTCGTCGTACTCGACACGCCCCAGTTCCGCCGGTACTCGATCCCGTTCGGGCAGGGCGCGGAGAAGGCCAAACCCGGCACCACGCTGGCCCCGCTGTTCATCGGCGGCGCGAACCCGTTCAACGACCCGGCCCGCGCGAAGGCACTGGCCACCACCCTGGCGGGCCAGGGCGTCGACCACGTCATGGGCGCCGCCTCCGCGGCGGGCAACCTCGGCGTGTTCGAGGCCGCGAAACAGGGCAAGTTCTTCGCGTTCGGCGTCGACGCCAACCAGTGCCCGGCCAGCCCGGGACAGGTCGTGGACAACGTCATCAAGCGCACCAACGTCGTCGTCGGCGACGGGGTCGAGGCGATCCTCGGCGGCAAGACCGGCGAGACGAAGTCCTACGGTGTCAAGGAGAAGGGCATCTCCCTGACCGGGCTGGAGCCGGACGCGGCGACGTCGCAGTGCGTCGTCGCGAGCCACCCCGACGTGCTGGCGAAGGTCGGCGAGCTGCGGGACCAGATCATCTCGGGCGCGATCGTCGTCGATGACCCCGCCAAGTCCTGACGCCGTCTCACTCCGGGGGATCGTCAAGCGGTTCCCCGGAGTGCTCGCGAACGACCACGTGGACCTCGACGCCGGCAGCGGCGAGATCCACGCCCTGATGGGCGAGAACGGCGCGGGCAAATCGACGCTCATGTCCGTGCTCTACGGTCTGCACCGGCCCGACGAGGGCACGATCTCCTTGCACGGCGAGGAAGTCTCCTTCGGTTCGCCCGCGCGGGCCATCGACGCCGGTGTCGGCATGGTGCAGCAGGGGTTCGCGCTGTTCGGTGAGCTCACCGTCACCGAGAACGTCGTGTTCGGCAGCGAACCGACCCGACGCGGCCTGCTGGACCGCAAGGCGGCGACCGCCCGTGTCACCGAGCTGATCGAACGACACGAACTGCGGCTGCGGCCGGGCGACCGGGTCCGCGATCTGCCGGTCGGGCTCCGGCAGCGCGTCGAGATCCTCAAACTGCTGTACCGCGAGGCCGGCGTGCTGATCCTCGACGAACCCACCGCCGTGCTGACCCCGCCGGAAACCGAGCGGTTGTTCGGCGTGCTGCGCGCCCTCGCCGCCGAGGATCGCACGATTCTGCTGGTGTCGCACAAACTCCAGGAGGTTCTCGCCGTCAGCGACCACGTCACGGTGCTGCGGGACGGCCGCGTCAGCGCGCGCGGCCGCACCGCGGACCAGACGGCCGCCGGGCTCGCCGCGGCGATGACCGGACGCGTGGTCGACCTCGACCGCGTGCATCCGGCCGGGACTCCAGAGGACACCATCCTCGAAGCTCGCTCCCTGACCGTTCCCGGAGCGGAAGGAAAACCGTTGCTGGACAACGTTTCCCTGACCGTGCGCGCGGGGGAGATCGTCGGCGTCGCCGGGGTCGCGGGCAACGGGCAGGCTGAGCTCTCCGACGCCATCACCGGCCTGCGGAAGACCGGCGGCACCGTCGTCCTCAAGGGACAGATTCTCGACGGCCTGTCGGTCCGCGCACGCAGGGACGCCGGACTCGCCCATGTCCCGGAAGACCGCGCCGAGGTCGGCTCGGCGCCCACGGCGGGCCTCAGGGAGAACCTCGCCGTCGGTTTCCATCGCAAGCGTCCCTTGGTACGCAAGGGATTCCTGCGCCGCAAGGCGATCGACGAGCACGCGTCGGCGATCATCGAGGACTACGACGTCCGCGCGTCCGGCCCCGGCGCCGCGATGGGCACGCTGTCCGGCGGTAACCAGCAGAAAGCGATCTTCGGCCGCGAGCTCACCCACGACGCGCCGTTCCTGCTGGTCGAGCAGCCCACCCGAGGTGTCGACGTCGGCGCGATCGAGAACATCCACGCCCGGCTCGTCGCCCATCGCGACGCCGGGCACGCCGTCCTGCTGATCTCCGCCGAACTCAGCGAGATCCTCGCGTTGTCGGACCGTGTGCTGGTGCTGTTCGAAGGCCGGATCGTCGCCGAGTTCACCAAGGACGAGGCCGATCAGCACGCGATCGGCCTCGCGATGGCCGGAGGTGCCGGATGACCCGCGTCCGTCTCGTCGCCGTCCCGGTCGCCGCGGCGCTCGTCCTCGGCGCGATCCTGCTGCTGGCCACCGGAACCGATCCGCTGGCCGCGTACGGCGCGATCGTCTCCGGCGCGTTCGGCCCCGACGGCATCGGCGACACCCTGGCCTACGCCGTCCCCGTCGCGGGAATGGCGACCGCGCTCGCGATCCCGCTGCGCGCGGGCATGGTGAACCTCGGCGGTGAGGGACAGCTGGTGCTCGGCGCGGTCAGCGCGCTCGCCGTCGGCCTGTACGTGCCCGGTCCCGGGCCGATCAAGGTGATCCTGGCGCTGCTCGCGGGCATCCTCGCCGGAGCCGCGTACGCCGCACTGGCCGCGGTCTGTGAGAACCGCCTGGGCGTTCCGCTGCTGATCAGCACGCTGCTGCTGAGCTATCCGGCGATGTCGCTCGCCGGGTATCTGGTGCGGTTCCCGTTGAAGGACGCCGGGTCCAGCCTGCCGCAGAGCCCGCAACTGCCCGACGGCGCGCGCCTGCCCGAAATCGACGGCGTGACGACCGGGATCTTCCTGGTGGTGGCGGTCATCGCGGTCCACACGGTGATCGACGCCCGCACGCCCGCCGGTTTCGAGACCAAGGTGACCGGCTGGGCACCGCGGTTCGCCGCCTACGCCGGGATCGACCGGCCGAAACTCACGCTGCGACTGCTGGCCGCCTCGGGCGGGACGGCAGGGCTGGTCGGCGCGATCGCCGTTCTCGGCTTCCCGTACCGGTTCATCGACGGCGCGCTGATCACGCCGCAGTACACCTGGATCGGCCTGCTCGCGGCGCTGCTCGCCGGGGCCAGCCCGCTCGGGACCCTGCTCGCTGCGGTCTTCCTCGCGGCGCTGACCAGCGGCGGATTCGCGATGGAACGGGCCACCCAGGTACCGCGCGAGCTGACCGCGGTCCTGCAGGCGGTGCTGATCATCTTCCTCGCGGCCGCCTCGGGGGTCTTCAAGCGGAAGGGGAAGCGGGCATGATCGACGCGAGCCTGTTCTCCTCGGCGCTCACCGCGCTGACACCGATCTTGTTCGCCGCGCTCGCGGGCGCGCTGTGCCAGCGGGCCGGGGTCTTCAACATCTCGCTCGAGGGCTCGCTCCTGGTCGGTTGCTTCGGCGCCGTCGCCGGGAGCTGGTACACCGGCAGCGCCTGGATCGGCGTCGTCGTGGCGGTGCTCGCGGCGACGGCGTACTCGCTGATCCTCGCGATCGGCTCGATCACCTTCGACGGTGATCCGATCGTGCTGGGTGTCGCGAGCAACCTGCTCGCGGTCGGCCTGACGAGCTTCCTCATCCGCACCGTCTTCGGCACCGAAGGCTCGTTCAGCGACCCCTCGTTGCAGGGGCTGGGCCAGTTCGGGCCGATTCCCGGGCAATCGTTGCTGGTCTACCTGTCCTGGCTGGCCGTGCCCGCGCTCGCGGTCCTGCTGTACCGGCATCCGTGGGGCCTGCGGCTGCGAGGCGTCGGCGAGCGCCCGGAGGCGGCGTCCAGCCTCGGCGTCAACGTGACGAAATACCGCTACGGGGTGATCCTCGCCGGGGGAGCGCTGTGCGGTCTCGGCGGCGCGCAACTGGCGCTGGGCTCGGTGACGCTCTTCGCCGAGAACATGACCGCCGGCCGCGGCTGGATCGCCGTCGTCGCGGTCATGCTGGGCCGCGCGCATCCGCTCGGGGTGCTGCTCGCGGCACTGCTGTTCGGCCTCGCCGAGGCGTTCGGCTTCCGGCTCCAGGGCATCGGGTTGCCGCAGCAGGCCACCGACGCCGCTCCGTACGTCGTCACGCTCGTGGCGCTGTTCCTGTCGAATCTCAAGCGTAAGAAGGGACAGCCCGCGTGAGCGACGTCCTGCCCATCACCAAGATCCCCCGGCACGGACTGCCGCCGCGTGCCCTCGTCGTGGGCGATCCGGACCGCGCGACGGCGGTGGCCGAATCGCTGACAGACGCCGTCCTCGTCGGACAGAACCGCGAGTACCGCAGCTACACCGGCACCTGGAAGGGTGTCCCGGTCGTCGTGTCGTCGCACGGAGTCGGCGGCCCCGGCGCGTTGTGCCAGTTCGGTGAGCTGGCCGAGGCGGGCGTCCGCACGTTCCTGCGGCTCGGCACCGCCGGTTCGCTGGCCGAGGGGATCACCGACGGCGACCTCGTCATCGCCGAGGCCGCGGTCCGCGACGACGGCGTCACCCAGCAGCTGATCCACCCCGAGTACCCGGCGTTCGCCACCCCGGAGGTCGTCGTGGCGCTGAGCCGCGAGGCACCGGAAGCGCACCGGGGCGTGGTGTGGACGCGGGCCGCGTTCAGCCCGCTGGTGCTCACCCTCCCGATGGCCGAGTACCTGGCCGCGCGGGTGATCGCCATTGAGATGGAACTCTCCACGCTGCTGGTGTTCGCGGCATTGCGCGGCCTGCGGGCCGGTGGTGTGCTCGTGATCGACGGTGACGCGCGGCCCGAGCACCCCGACCCGTCGGCCTACGACCCGCATCGCGACGTCGTGGCCGCCGGGGTGGCGAGGGCGACCCGCGTGGCGCTGGACGCTCTCATCGACGTGGAAGGGGCGGAATGACCGAAGTGTGGCGTAAAGCGGCGCACGAGCTGGCGAGCACCCTCGCGGCGGACGCGGCCGAGCGGGACTTGGCCGGACAGTTGCCGGTCCGCGAAGTCGGTCTGCTGCGCGAGTCCGGGCTCCTGCCCCTGCTCGACACCGCCGGCTGGGCGGCGGCGAACGAGGCCACCCGGATCGTCTCCGCCGCCGACGCCTCCGTCGGACACCTCCTCGGTTACCACTACCTGCAGCTGTGGCGCACCGGCCTGTTCGGGCCGCGCGCGGCGAGCGAACCGGGCTGGTTCTGGGCGGGCGTGAGCAACCCGCTCGACGCCGCCCTGCTCCTGACCCCGGCCGACGGCGGGTTCACCGTCGAGGGCACCAAGACCTTCGCCACCGGCGCGGCCGTCGCCGATCGGCTGGTGGTCAGCGCGACGAGGACGGACAACGGCGACAAGCTGACGTTCGTCGTCGACGCGCGGGCCGACGGGATCACCTTCCCCGGTGAATGGGACAACATCGGCCAGCGGCTCACCGCGAGCGGCGCGGTGCGGTTCGAGGCCGTCCGTATCGCCGCCGACGACGTGCTCGGCGCCCAGCCGGAGGACCAGTCGGATCCGAAGGTGCCCCGGATCTCCCTGGCGGCGATCGGGTTCCAGCTCATGCTCGCGCAGGTGTACGCCGGCCTCGCGGTCGGCGCGCTCGACGCGGCCGCGGTGTACACGCGCGAGACCGCGCGGCCCTGGACACTGTCCGATGTGGACAAAGCGACGCAGGATCCGTACATCCTGGCCGGATACGGCGAACTGGTCGCGACCGCGCGGGCGGCCGGTTTCGCCGTCGACGCCGCGGTTGCCGCGCTCGGCGAGGCCGACGAGCGCGGGTTCGAACTGACCCCGGCCGAACGTGCCGAAGCGGCGATCGCCATCTCGTCGGCGAAGATCGTCGCGAGCCGGGCCGCCGTCGAGACCACGAGCAAGGTCTTCGAGTTCACCGGCGCGCGGGCCACCGCGACGAAGTACGGCTTCGATCGCTTCTGGCGCAACGCCCGCACGCTGACCTTGCACGACCCCGTGACCTACAAGGCCCGCGAGGTCGGCGACCACTTCCTCAACGGGATCCCGCCTTGCCTTTCGGGGTACAGCTGATGACGCTGCCGATCCTCGCCGAAAGCGTCCGCCTCGACGACGAAGGCGTGCACATCCTCGACCGCCGGGTGTTCCCGTTCGCACGGGAATGGGTGCTGTGCCGGACTTCGGAAGAGGTCGCGGTGGCCATCGAAGACATGGTCACGCAGTCGTCCGGGCCGTATTTCGCGGCACTGGGCGCGATGGTGCTCGCGGCGCGCGAGGCGTCCGGGCTCGCGGACCCGCGGGCGTACCTGGAGCGGGCGGGGGAGCGGATCGTCGCGACCCGCAAGACCAACAACCATCTGCGCAAGGCCGTCGCCGCCGTACTGTCCGAAGTAGACAAATCGGCTGGCGATCTCGTCGAGGCCGCGACGGCCGGTGCGCAAGCAGGTGACGAATTGTATCGGTCGCGCAGCCGTGCGCTGGGTGAGCACGCGGCCGCGTTGGTGCCGGCCGGGGCGACCGTGCTGACGCATTGCTGGGCGGATCTGTACCTGGTCGAATTCGTGCTGGCCGCGCGACAGCAGGGCAAGGAGTTCTCCTTCCTCTGCACGGAAACCCGGCCGTACCTGCAGGGCGCGCGGCTGACCGCCGAGACTCTGGTCGAGATGGGCGCCGACACCCGGCTGATCACGGACGGCATGGGCGCCGCGGTGTTGTCCTCGGGTGAGGTCGGCGCGCTGGTGACCGCGGCCGACCGGGTCACCATGGACGGCCACGTCGTCAACAAGATCGGCACGCTGGGGCTCGCGGTGGCGGCGGAGGCGTTCGGCGTGCCGTTCCACGCGATGGTCCAGGCGCCCGACCAGGCCGCGCCGACCGGCGCCGACGTGCCGATCGAATACCGTGACGGCGACGAGGTGCTGAGCGCGCTCGGCCACCGAGTGGCGAGCGAACGCGTGCGTGGGCACTATCCGGCCTTCGACGTGACACCACCGCGGTTCGTGACCTCGGTGGTGACCGACCGCGGGGCCTTCGAACCCCGGCGGCTCCGCGAGTACTACGCAGAAGGGGAAGCGAACCAGTGACCGCAACGCTGACCGCCCGATGGGTGGTCCTCGACATCGAGGGCACGCTGACCGCCACCAGCTACGTGCACGTGACCCTCTACGACTACGCGCGCCCGCGGCTGGGCCCGTGGATCGACGAGCACCCGGACGACCCCGAGGTCGCCGGCGCCGTCGCCCGGATCAAGGAACTCGGCGGGCTCCCGGCGGACGCGTCCACAGTGGACGTCGTGCGGGTGCTGCACGGCTGGATGGACGCGGACCAGAAGATCGCGCCGCTGAAGACGTTGCAGGGCCTCATTTGGCAGCAGGGGTACGCCGACGGCGAACTCACGACGGAGTTCTTCGGCGATGTCGCCCCAGCGCTGCGGTCGTGGCACGAGTCGGGCCTGCGGCTCGCGGTGTTCTCGTCCGGTTCGGTCGCCGGGCAGGTCGCGTCGTTCTCGCGGACCACCGACGGCGACGTCACCGGCCTGTTCGAGAAGCATTTCGACACCGTCAACGCCGGACCGAAACGCGAGGCGCCGTCGTATCGCGCGATCGCCTCCGCACTGGAGGCCGAACCGGGTGACATCGTGTTCTTCTCCGACGTGCCGGCCGAACTCGACGGGGCCGCCGCCGACGGCTGGCAGACCGTCGGCCTCGCCCGCGACGGCGAGCCGTTCGGCGACGCGGATTTCGGGACACACCGGACGATCCGGACGTTCGACGAGGTGAAGGTCGTCCCTCGATGAGCACGCTGGAACTCGCCGGACGCGCGCTGGCCGAGGAGTCCGCCCGGTTCGCCGGGCTGGGCTGGATGCGGGGCACGTCCGGCAATCTCTCGGTGGTGCTCGGCCGTGATCCGCTGCGGGTCGCCGTCACCGTCAGCGGCCGGGACAAAGGCGAGCTGACCAGCGACGACGTCGTGGTGGTCGGCGAGGACGGGCTGGCCGTCGCCGACCAGCCGCATCCGGACAAGGTGCCCTCGGCCGAGGCCGGATTGCACGCCCGGATCGCGGCGGTGTCGGGTGCGGGCGCGGTGATCCACGTACACGCGCTCGCACCGGTGGTGGCCGCCGAGCACTGGCCGGACGGTGTCGAACTGCGGGACCTGGAGATGCTCAAGGGCTTCGGCCGCGCCGCGCACGACGACCTGGTGACGATCCCGGTGATCGCCAACGGTCAGGACATGTGCGTCCTCGGCGACGCGTTCGAGGCGGGCTTCCGGGCGGACACGCCGGCGGTGATCGTCGCGCGGCACGGGATCTACGTCTGGGGCGATGACCTGCGCCACGCTCGCCACCGCCTGGAATGTTTGGAGTGGTTGCTCCGGTTCCGGGTAGAGACAAGACTTGTCGGTCGAGAAAGGGGAGTGCGATGACCCTGCTGACGGTGTGGCCGGACGACCGGCCCGACGAGATCGCGCTCAGGACCGAGGATCCGGCCGTGATCACCGGCGAACTGGGGCGGCTCGGTGTCCGGTTCCAACGCTGGGACCTCGTCCCGGACCTGCCGCGCGACGTGACGCCCGAGCAGGTGCTGGCCGCCTACGAGGAGCCGATCGGCAAGGTTTCGGCGGCCGAGGGCTACACCTTCGTGGACGCCGTCCGCATGACCCCGTCCGACGAGCCCGGCTGGGCGGCCGAAGCCGCCGAAGCCCGGCAGAAGTTCCTCGCCGAGCATACCCACGACGATGACGAAGACCGCTTCTTCGCGCGGGGGTCCGGTGTGTTCTACCTGCACGTCGGGGGCAAGGTGTACGCAGTGCTGTGCGAGGCGGGCGACCTGCTGAGCGTGCCCGCGAACACCACGCACTGGTTCGACATGGGCACGCGGCCCGACTACGTGTCCATCCGGTTCTTCCACGACGACGGCGGCTGGGTCGGCAACTTCACCGGCGCGACACTGGCGGGGGAGTTCCCGGACTTCGACACGTTGACCGCTGGGCGCTACTGACCGCTTCCCGGTGTCATGAAGGTCGCTGTAGCACTGAGACTTTAGGTGGCGTTCCTGCCCGCCCGTCTGCCTCGGAAAGGGCTCAGCTCAGACCGGCAGGTCGTGAGGGCCTCCTTCCCTACCCTCAGAGTAGGGAAGGAGGCCCTCACGGACCTGCGATCCCGACCCACCTGCCGTAGGTACCTAGAACACGGTTCGCTCTAGCCCTCATTGCCACTCACGACCCCGGCGTGAAGCCGCACAAAGTACTCAAAGCGGGCATTTCGCCTTCGTGCAGCGTCCCGTGGACACCTCCGAGCCATGAAGGCCTCCTTGAGGGACCCAGAGTCCCTCAGGGAGGCCTTCACAGAAGGCCGATCGCGTCGGTCTTCGCGGAAGTTGCGGACGCCATGAACGGTCCTTTCCTTGCGAAATTCGCAAGGAAAGGACCGTTCCTGGCGCGCTGCCGGGCTCTGTCAGGCGGGGGTCCAGAGGGCAGGCACGTTCGGCGGCTCCCAGCCGGGCAGGGACCGGTGGCCCTGACGGCATACGTATGCCGCGCCGTTGTGGGTCACGCGAGCACCGGTGGCGTAGTCGGTGTTCGGCTTCCACGCGTCGGACGGCGCCGTGGTGGTCGTCGTCGGGGTGGTCGTCGTCGGGGTGGTGGTGGTCGTCCGCGTCGTCGTCGGACTGGTCGTGGTGGTGGTCGTCGTGCCGGTGGTCGTGGTGGGTGTGGTGGATGTCGGCGGGGCACCGCCGCCACGCGGGTGATCCGACGCGATCGCGTACGTCGTCCCGCCGAAGGTGAACGTGAAGTTCGACGGCGACGCGATCGGCATGTAGTAGTTCAGCCGGATCTCGACCGTCGCGCCCGGCGCGATGTTCTGCCAGGTCGGCACGGTCACCGCGACGTGCTGGAAGTCTCCCTTCATCCCGCCGACGTTGGGCCCGCTGTGGCCCTTGCTCGTGACCGTCAGGCCGAACCCGGACTGGTCGGACATGCTGCCGGGCGCACTGGTGCCGTAGTCGAACTCGATCTTCGTCCCGCCGGGGATGGTGGTGGTCGAATTGTTCGTGACGCGCATCCGCGGGGTGATCGGGTAGTTCGCGTCGCCCAGCGCGAATCCGGTCAGGTTGACGTTCGCGTTCAGCACCGACGACGGCGCGGGACGCGACGACTTGGTGTTGCCGTACGGGGCGGCGCCGCGCAGGCCGTCGTTGATCTTCGTGATCAGCGTGTCACCCATGAAGTACTGGCCCTTGGCTTCGTCGAAGGCGTAGTCGCCGGCCAGTTCCCAGATCATGATGCCGCCGATGCCCTTGTCGGCCACGTACTTGGCCTTCGTGGCGAGCGAGGCTTCGTCCTCAGTGGACAGGAACACCTTCTTGTCGTTGTTCCACAGCCACGGTGTCACCATCGTGTTGTCGTAGTGCCTGTTGTAGCTGCCGGAGACGCGGTCCGTCGGGTCGGTCTTCGGGGTCAGGCCGTACGCCTCCAGGTAGTCCGGGGTGATTTCGTTTTCGAGGTTCTTCGCGTGCCACATGGGGTTCGCGCCAGCGGGGACCTCGCCGCCGGCCAGGCCCAGATCGTGCCAGAGGTTGTCGATGCCGATCGCGCCGTTACCGCACGGCACCGTCGAACCGACTTGGGATCCGGTGCCCGGTGGACACTGTTTCTGGTCCGGTAGTGGCGCCTTGCCCCACAGTCCGTTCGTCCCGCCGGACACACCTTGCCAGCCTCGGGTGTAGAAGCCGACGCCGATGTTGATCCGGCCGGCTTGCATGGCGCCTCGGAAGTAGTGATAGGCCCAGTCGGTGTTGAGATAACCCTGCCCGTCGTACTGCGGTGTCGTGTACACCTGCCAGTGCGCGAGTTCCGCGTCGTTGCCGGCGTCGTAGAGCGCCGCGTTCGGCCCGACGAACTGGTTCCACGCGCCGTGCAGGTCGTAGCTCATCATGTTGGCGTAGTCGAGATACCGCGTGACGCCGTAGACCTCCTGGCCGCGCAGCAGCCAGCCGGACGCGGGCACGGCGGCCGTCAGCAGATAGTGCCTGCCGTCGGCGGCGCCCGCCCTGTCGAGCTTCTCGCGCAGCGTGCGCATCAGGTTCTCGTAGCCCGCCCAGAGGGTGCCGCGGTTGGACTGCGCGATCCAGTAGTCGTCCGGGTTTCCGGCGTAGCTCGCCGACGTCGCGTACTCGTAGTCGATGTCCGCGCCGTTGAAACCGTAGGCGCGCAGGAACTCCACGACGGAATCCGCGAAGACGTCGATACCCGCCTGAGTCTGCGTCATCTTGTAGAAGCCGCCCGAGGCGTTACGGGTGCCGTCGGGATTGAGGAAGCCGCCGGTCTCGGCCCAGCCGCCGATCGAGATCAGCGACTTCACGTTGGGGTTCTGCTTCTTGTACTTGGTCAGCAGGTTGAAATGTCCCTTGTAGGGCAACGACGGGTCCATCTCGGCGCCCGGGACGCCCGGCCATTCCATGCCGATGGACTCGTTGGTCGCGCTCGGCGCGCCGACCGACACCTTGTTCTGCGCGTCGACGTGGGCGAACGCGTAGTTGAGGTGGGTGACCTTCGACCACGGGATGTTGTTGACCAGATAGGCCGGTGCGCCGTTCTTTCCGGTGCGCCAGCTGGTGAAGTAGCCGATCACGCGGCGGGAATGCCCTTCTCCCAGGGATTCGCGGCCCGCGGTGTCGTAGGCGGTGCAGTAGGGGGTGTCGACGCCGGGTGTCCGGTACAGCCCGTCGGGACGACAGTCCTCGTGACCTGCCGCACTCGACGTGGACGGGGTGATGACGACGATCATGAGTCCGGCCAGCGTGATGAGCGACGCCAGCAGGGGGAGTAGTTTCCTGATTCTCCTTGGCACGCCGAACCTCCGACAGTGGAAGATGGCCCTCGGTCACAGCAGCTTGAGCCGCTGACCTGGCGCGCGTCAATAGGTGTAGACCAATTTCCATCCTGTGCCGTACGGCGGAGCGTACCTGTGGTTCGTCAGGTCCGGCTTTGCGTGGGTGGCCATACCCTCGACCACATCCGGTGCGTGCTATGCCGCCGTTTCCCGCACCATGAAGGAAAACTCGTTCCCGTCCGGATCCGTCATCGCCACCTGACCGCGCTCGCCGGTGCCGAGCCGGGTCGCGCCGAGCGCCACGAGCCGCTCGACTTCCGAAACAGGGCCGCGCACCACGAAATGGAGCCGGTTCCGCCCGGTTTTCGGGGTGAACGGCGGGCCGCCCCAAGTGATCTTCGGGCCGCCGTGCGGTGACCGGATCGCGGTCTCCTGGTCCTGGTCCCAGACCAGCGGCCAGCCGAGCGCCTTACTCCAGAAATAGCCGACCTTCTGCGATCCGTCGCTCGCCACCGCGCCGACGAAACCGCATTCGGCGAGGAAGTCGTTGCCCGGCTCGATGACGCAGAACTCGTTGCCCTCGGGGTCGGCGAGTACCACGTGCTCTTCGTCCGGAAGCTGGCCGATGTCGAGATGCCTGCCGCCGAGTTCGAGCGCCTTCGCGACCGTCCGCCGCTGGTCTTCCAGCGATTCGCTCGTCAGGTCGAAATGCATCTGGTTCTGGCGGGTCTTCGGTTCTTCCGACGGCAGGAAGCGGAGCCGGAAACCGGTGTCGTCGTTCGGGACCAGGGTGTCGCCCTCGTTCTCCCAGCCGAGGAGGCCCGCCCAGAAGCGCGCCAGGAGTCGCGGGTCGTGCGCGGCGAAACAGAGCGTGTGCAAGGTGACGGTCATAAGCGACGCTAGAAACGACGGCGACCCGCACGCAACCGAATAAGGCGCGTTCCCCCATGGAGTGGACCCGCTTCCATCCGGCGGGGGACGCAGCGGACCCGGCGCGGCTGTGATCGTTGAAACCGATCAAGCGAGCGGAACCCGAGGAGCACGTATGACCGTCCACCAAGCCACCGCGACCGGGCGACCGCGCGCCGCGTGGACCAGAGCACACGCCCCGGTGCCCGGAGTTCCCCGGTGGGCCAAGGTCGCCGCCTACGCCATCCCTTTCGTCGTGCTCCCCTCCGGCCTGTGGCGGATCATGACCGTCGTCTTCCACATCGGCGATGACGCCGTGCACGGCGCGGGCCAGCTCCCGTCGTGGTTGCCGGGGCCGGTGTACGTCATCGCGTTGTCCGTCGTCTCCGAGCTGATCGCCTTCACCGCCGTCGGGCTGATCGCCGAGTGGGGGGAGGTCCTCCCGCGCTGGATTCCGCTGCTGGGCGGCCGCAAAGTACCGCCCCTCGCCGCCGTCGTGCCCGCCGCTCTCGGCGCCACGATCCTGACCATCCTGTGGACGACCGCCTACGCCACGTCGCTGGCCGGGCTCACCCTCCAAGGCGATCCCCTGCCGGACGACTTCCCCACGGAGTCACTGCACGGCTGGCAACTCGCCTTCTTCGAACTCACCTACGCCCCGCTCCTGCTCTGGGGACCGCTGCTGGCGGCAGTCTGCTTCGCGTACTGGCGGCGGCGCCGGCAGTGATCAAGCACAAGTCCGTGAAGGCCTCCTTGAGGGACCCAGAGTCCCTCAAGGAGGCCTTCACGGAACGATCAGCAGGAGACGCCGGTCCGCCCGTTCTCCACCCGCGCGGTCAGCGTCCGCAGGAACGACGGATCCCCGTCCGCGGTGACCTTCACGTCGTACCAGCCACCCGAAACCGGCCAGTCCACCGTGACCGAACGCCCGGCCCCGACCCGCACGACGCGCGTGAGCCGCGAGGACGAAAGCCGCAGCGTCAGCGCCGAAGCGCCCGAGTTGGACAGCTTGAACTCGACACCCGAACGCCACGTCAGGAAGCGCGTCCGGACATCGACGCCCGCGGCGGCCCCGCGACGGTTCCCGCGCAGTTCCCACCACGCCCGGTTCGGCCCCTGGACGACCACGCGGTACTCGTCACCGGCCAGCCGAACGAGTTCCGGCGCCTCGCCGCGGACGTCGCGGTGCGCGGGCTCGGCGAATTCGCCCCGGTACGGGTACAGCGCGAAATGCGCCGACGAGGAGCCGCTGTTGGCCAGCGAAAGCGCCAGATTCCCCGACTTGTCCACCGCGCCGGACACCGACACCTGGTACGGCAGCGGGCGGGACGGCCGGTTGCCGGGTTCGGCCACGGGCAGGCTCTGCTCCGCCGGGGCGGACGGGCGCCAGCGGCTGATCGGCGCGGGAACGGGACCGGGCCGGTTCACCCGAGGTTGCCGCCCGGCGCGCGAGAAGTCGAAGGCGCCGGTGAGGTCGCCCGCGACGGTCCGCCGCCAGTTGCTGATGTTCGGCTCGCCGATCCCGGTCCAGCGCTCGAGGAACCGCAGCACCGAGGTGTGGTCGTACACGGTGGAGTCGACGTTGCCGCCGATCGACCACGGCGAGACGACCGTCATCGGCACGCGCGGCCCGAAGCCGAGCGGCTGGCCGTTGAAATGGTCCGCGTCGTCGGCCGCGTTCCCTGGCGGCATCGGCGGCGGGACGTGGTCGAAATAGCCGTCGTTCTCGTCGAAGTTGATCAGCAGCACCGTTTTGGACCATGTCTCGCGGTCGGACGCCAGCGCGTCGAGCACGCGGTAGATCAGGTTCGCGCTGCCGACGGGGGTGGACGCGCCGGGGTGCTCGGAGTCCTTCGCGGACGGCACCAGCCAGCTGACCGCGGGCAGCCGCCGCGCCTGGATGTCCGCCTTCAGCCGGGTGACCAGCGTTTCCGGCTCGCTGCGGTACATGGCCTTCTTGAACAGGTTCCGCTCGGCGGGCGTCAGCTTCGCGACTCCGGCGTCGAACTGCGCCAGCAGTTTCGCGCGCTCTTCGGGGGTCTTCTTCGGCAGCGCGTCGTAGAACTCCTCGGTGGTGCGGAACTTCTCCTCGACCGAAGCGAGGATCTTCGTGCCGACCTTCTTGAACGGCAAGAAGTACTCGACGGCGTTGTCGGTGAAGTTGTCCCACTCCTGGTAGATCTGCCACGGCACCCCGGCGGCCTCGAGGCGCTCCGGGTACGTCGTCCAGTCGTAGCCCTTGTGGTCGTAGGAGTACGCCGCGTTCGTCACCGCGCGATTGGTCGTGCTGCCCGGTTCGAAACCCGTGGTCCCGGTCCAGAGGAAGTTCCGGTTCGGGTTGGTCGAGCCGAAGATCGAGCAGTGGTAGGCGTCGCAGAGGGTGAACGTGTCCGCGAGTTCGTACTGCAGCGCGATGTCACGGCGCTCGTAGTAGGTCATGGTGGCGGGCGTCTTCGCCGCGATCCAGCCGTTGTTCCAGCCGCGCGCCCACGCCTTGCCGCTGCCGTTCCAGCTGTGGTCGAGGTCGCCGAGGTACTGGATGTCGTCCGCGTTCCGCCCGGCGAGTTCGGCCGCCTCGCGCACCGAAAAGGGCAGCACCGTCCCGCCGGCGGGATTCGGCTGCTCGAACACCGATTTCCCCGACGGCAGTTCGAGCGGGTGGGCGTCGGAGAAGCCCCGGACGCCGCGCAGGCTGCCGTAGTAGTGGTCGAACGACCGGTTCTCCTGCATCAGCACGATCACGTGCTCGATGGCGTCGAGTCCGCCGCGCCGCATCGGTTCGGCCATGGCGGCGTGCACGGACGGCGGGAGCAGGGTGGTGGCGGCCGCGGCGCCGGTGGCGCCCAGCAACGTACGGCGTGACAGTTCAGGCATGCCGGAACCTTGACCCAGTAACATGAACGTCACAAGAACCGAACCGGTCGACTCGGCGTCGCCGGCCGGAGTGGTCCGCCCGTACGATCCCTGGATGGCCGTGATTCCCGAGCATCACGACGAAAACGGCGGTGGGGGAGACCTCGCGAAGCCGGTGTCCGCCGAGCACGGTGGCCGTCGCGGCGTCCTCGTCCGCCGGATCGCGATCAGTGCCGTCGCCGCCGCCGGTTACGGAGCCCTTCTCTTCGTCGCGCTCTCCGGCGTGCCGGACCTGCCCACCGCGCTGGGCCCCAGGCCGGTACCCGGCCCACAGGTGCCGTCCCAGCCGCCCACGGCAACGCCACCTACGACACCGCCGTCCACGACACCGCCACCCACGACCACGACGGACGGGCCTCGAACGCCTTCGCCTCCGGACTCCCGTGGAGCGCCCGAGCCGGTTCTCGAAACCTCGCCCACGAGCGCCAGGCCTGCTCCGGTCCGGACCACGACCGCGCCCGGCCCGCCGGCCACACGGGCCCCTTCCTCCGCTTCGCCGCACGACAGCGACCGCCGCAACGGCCGCCCGCCCGGCCCGCCCGGGCACGCGAGGACCACGCCGCCCAAGAGCGGGCGCTGACGTCCGGTTCTCCCCGGTTCGTCGTGAGGTCACTGCACTGAGTGACCGTCCGGCGGGGTGACACCGCCGAACGGCTGGCGGGGCGGTAACCTCACGGGCACCAAAGACCGCAGACCCTTGAGGAGGGCCCGTGTCGGCAGGGCAGATCGCCGCGCTGATCGCCGCAGGAGCATTCGTCGTACTCGTCGTGCTGCTGGCGATCGTGCTGTTCAAGCTCGGCCGGACCCTGGACGAGGCCACGATCGCCATCCGCAAGGCGCACGAGAACGCCGACCCGCTGCTGATCGGCGCGAACGAGACGATCACGCACGTCAACACGCAGCTGGAGCGGGTCGACGGCATCACCGCGAACGCGCAGGCCGTCAGCGGCAACGTGTCCGCGCTGTCGTCGGTGTTCACCGCGACGCTCGGCGGACCGCTGGTGAAGACGGCCGCCTTGTCCTACGGCCTCAGCAAGGCCATCAAGGCCCGCCGCAAGAAAGCGGAAGCGAAGGCGGCCCGCCCGGCGAAGAAGCGGGGCCGCAAATGAAGCGCCTGTTCTGGCTCGGCGTCGGCGTGGTCGCCGGCGTCGCCCTGTCACGCAAAGCGACCGAAACCGCTCGCCAGGCCACGCCGGCGGGGTTAGCCTCGAACCTGGGCGACGCCGTGCGGGAACTCGCGGGCGCCGTCGGTTCGTTCGGCGCGGAGGTCCGCGCCGGGATGAGCGAACGGGAACAGGAGCTGCACGACATGGTGTCCGAACGCACCGGTTCGAGCACGGCCGCCGACGGCCCTGCGGGCAGGCACGCGGCGTCGCCGCGGCGCCCGGCCCGGCGAGCTCGCCGGGCGGAGGGCTGATCGGGTCGCGTCCGCGACCGGAAGAGCCCCAGCCCTCCGCCGTTCCCGCCTGTCCGCATTCCCAGCGCTTTCGCGCGAGCCCGTATACAAGGACGATCCCGTGGAAACACACGAAATCACCCAGCGTTTTCTGAGCCATTTCGAGAACAAGGGACATACGCGCGTCCCCAGCGCGCCCCTGATCCTCGACGACCCGAACCTGCTGTTCGTCAACGCCGGCATGGTCCAGTTCAAGCCGTACTTCCTCGGCGAGGTCCCGCCGCCGTACCCGCGCGCGACCAGCGTCCAGAAATGCGTCCGCACGCCGGACATCGACGAGGTCGGCAAGACCACCCGGCACAACACGTTCTTCCAGATGGCCGGGAACTTCTCCTTCGGCGACTACTTCAAGGAAGGCGCCATCGAGGCGGCCTGGGAGCTGATCACCAAGCCGCAGAGCGAAGGCGGCTACGGACTCGACCCGGCACGCATCTGGGCGACGGTCTACGAGGACGACGCCGAAGCGGCGGGCCTGTGGAAGAAGCTCACCGGCCTGCCCGGCGAGCGCATCCAGTCCCGTGACGGCAAGGACAACTACTGGGACATGGGCGTGCCCGGCCCCGGCGGCCCCTGCTCGGAGATCTACTACGACCGCGGCCCGGACTACGGCCGCGAGGGCGGCCCGGTCGCCGACGAGGACCGCTACATCGAGATCTGGAACCTCGTCTTCATGCAGGACGTGCGGGGCGACAAGAGCCCGAAGCACGGCCACAAGCCGATCGGTGAGCTGCCGAAGAAGAACATCGACACCGGCATGGGTGTCGAGCGGGTCGCGACGATCCTGCAGGGGGTCGAGAACGTCTACGAGACCGACCTCGTCCGCCCGGTGATCGGCCGTGCCGAGGAGTTCTCCGGCCGTCGCTACGGCTCGGACCACACCGACGACGTCCGCTTCCGCGTCATCGCCGACCACGCCCGCACCGGCGTCCTGCTCATCGGCGACGGCGTCACCCCCGGCAACGACGGCCGTGGTTACGTGCTGCGCCGCCTGCTGCGCCGCATCATCCGTTCCGCGCGCCTGCTCGGCGTGCACGAGCCGGTGCTGCCCGCCTTCGCGGCGGTCGTCCGCGACACGATGGGCCCGACGTACCCCGAGCTGGTCTCC
The DNA here is from genome assembly GCF_044547565.1 of Amycolatopsis sp. NPDC052450. Classification (NCBI taxonomy): domain Bacteria; kingdom Bacillati; phylum Actinomycetota; class Actinomycetes; order Pseudonocardiales; family Pseudonocardiaceae; genus Amycolatopsis; species Amycolatopsis sp. NPDC052450. The sequence goes on from NZ_JBIUAQ010000006.1 coordinate 315,429, forward strand.
GGTTTCGACCGCATCGAGGACGTCGTACGTGTCGAGGAGGAGGCGTTCCTCTCCACGCTCACCAGCGGTTCGCGCATCTTCGATATGGCAGCTCGGGAGACCAAGCGTTCCGGCGGTTCGCTGCTGGCCGGCGACAAGGCGTTCCAGCTGCACGACACCTACGGCTTCCCGATCGACCTGACCCTGGAGATGGCGTCCGAGCAGGGCCTGACCGTCGACGAAGAGGGCTTCCGCACGCTCATGAACGAGCAGCGGCAGCGCGCGAAGGCCGACGCGGCGTCGCGCAAGACCGGTCACGGTGACCTGTCCGAGTACCGCAAGGTGCTCGAACAGCACGGCGAGACCCAATTCCTCGGCTACACCGACCTGCAGGCCGAAGCGAAGGTCGTCGCGCTGCTCGAAGACGGCGTGCCGGTGCGCAGCGTCGGCACGGGCAAGAAGGCGGAGCTGGTCCTGGACCGCACGCCGTTCTACGCCGAGAGCGGCGGCCAGGTCGCCGACACCGGCGTCCTGCTCGGCGACGGCGTCGAGCTCAAGGTCCACGACGTGCAGAAGATCGTGCCGGGCCTGTTCGTGCACCGTGTCGAGGTGCTCGACGGCGAGGTCGGCATCGGCACCGCGCTGACCGGTTCGGTCGACCAGCACCGCCGCCTGTCGATCGAGCGGTCGCACTCCGCCACGCACCTGGTCCACGCGGCCGTGCGCGGCGCGTACGGCAAGCGCGCGGCGCAGGCCGGTTCGCTGAACTCGCCGGGCCGGATGCGCTTCGACTTCACCACCTCCGGCGGTGTCTCGGCCGACGTGCTGACCGAGGTCGAGGAGGAGGTCAACGACTACCTCCAGACCAATGTCGAGGTGAACACCTTCGTCACCACGAAGGACAAGGCCCTCGAACTGGGCGCGGTCGCGCTGTTCGGCGAGAAGTACGGCAACGACGTCCGCGTCGTCGACATGGGCGAGTACTCCCGCGAACTCTGCGGTGGCACCCACGTCGACCGCATCGGCCAGCTCGGCCTGGTGAAACTGGTCGGCGACTCGTCCATCGGTTCCGGCGTGCACCGCGTCGAGGCGCTGGTCGGCACGGACGCGCTCAAGTACGTCCGCAAGGAGCAGCTGCTCGTCTCGCAGCTCGCGAGCACCTTCAAGGTGCCGTCGGAGCAGCTGCCGTCGCGCATCGACGACGTGCTCACGCGGCTCAAGAACGCCGAGAAGGAGATCGAGCAGCTGCGCACCCAGCAGGTGCTCGGTTCGGCGGGCTCGCTCGCCGACAAGGCCGAGGACATCGGCGGCGTCGCGGTCGTGGCGGAGAAGCTCGGCGAAGGCGTCGACTCGAACGGTCTGCGCGCGCTGGCCTCCGACATCCGCGGCAGGCTCGGCAACCGTCCCGGCATCGTCGCGCTGTTCGCCCCGCAGGGCGAGAAGGTCGCCTTCGTCGTCGCCACCACCAAGGCGGCGCAGGAGAAGGGGATCGCGGCGGGCAAGCTCGTCCCGTCGTTCGCCGAGGCGATCGGCGGCCGCGGCGGCGGCAAGCCGGATATGGCCCAAGGCGGGGGTACCAACCCGGCCGGGGCCGAACAGGCCATCGCCTCACTGCGCGCGGCGGTCGCCCAAGTTGGCTGACGACGCCCTTCAGCGGCGCCCGGATCGGCCAGGGGAGTCCGATCCGGGGCGCGGCAGGCGGCTCGGGGTGGATGTCGGATCCGTCCGGGTCGGGGTCGCGCTCAGCGATCCCGAACCCATCCTCGCGAGCCCGCTCGTTACCCTCACTCGCGACGCGGCGGGCGACAAGGACGTCGACCAGCTCGTCGGACTCGTCACGGAACACGACATCGTCGAAGTCGTCGTGGGCCTTCCGAGGACGCTCAAGGATCGGCACGGCCCGGCGGCCGAAGCGGCGCTCGACTACGCCGAAAAGGTCGCCGCCAGGGTCGCCCCGGTGCCGGTGCGACTGGCCGACGAGCGGTTGACCACGGTGACGGCATCCAGGATGCTGTCGCAGCGTGGGGTGAAGGGACGTAAGCAACGTGCCGTCGTCGATCAGGCGGCCGCGGTCGAGATCCTGCAGGCGTGGATCGACGCGGTAGCGGCACATCGCGCACGGAAGGGCGATACATGACCGAGCCCCACGGCCGGCCCGAGCGCCGTCAGGGCGGCAGGCGGCGATTGCGGGAGCCTGAGGAGGCCATCCAGCCGCCGGCCCCGCCCCGTCGAAGGCCCGAACCCCAGCCGACGGGACGACGGCACAGCCGGCAGGAACCGCCCGAGGCGCCACCCTTGCGGCGTCCGGCGGAGGAACCGCCGCGTGCCCGCCGGTCTCCCGAAGAGCCACCGCCGCGCGTCCGGCGTGCGGCCGAAGAGCCACCGCCGGTGGCGCAACGTCCGGCCCCGCCGAGGCGGGCCCCGGAACCCGCGGCTCCTCCGCCGCCTCCCGCACCGCCGCGGCGGTCCCCCCAGCCGGGTGACCGGAGTCTTGGCATGCCCGCCTACGCCCAGGACGAGCCGCCCCGCCCCGGCCGCCGCAGGCGCCGCGAAGACGACGGTCCGCTCCCGGACGAGCGGCCGACCGACATCCTCCCCGCGATCCAGGACGCGCCGATCGCCCGGCGCCCCGGCGCTGCACCCTCTTCGCCGCCTCAAGGCAGCGAAGAGGAATACAACGAGATCTTCGGCGAAGACGAGTACGACGACTATGACGAGTACGACGACTACGAGGATTACGAAGACTTCGAAGACGACGACCGTGCCGAGCCGGAACGCATCGAGGACGAGCGCCCGGAACGTCAGGGACCGCCGCCCAAGAAGCGCAAGAAGAAACGCGCGGTGGGCTGGATCGCCGCGTTGACCGTGCTCGTCCTGCTCGCCGGTGGCGCCTACTACGGCTTCACCGAGATCTTCGGTTACGACGACTACGAAGGCACCGGCGAGAGCGACGTCCTCGTCCAGGTGGAGAAGGGCGACTCGACCTCCGCGATCGGCAACCGGTTGCAGGCGGCCGGGGTGGTCGCCAGCGGCAAGGCGTTCGTGAAGGCGGGCGAGGACAACACCGCCGTCTCGCGGCTCCAGCAGGGCTACTACGTCATGAAGACAAAGATGTCCGGTGCCAGCGCGGTCGACAAGATGATCGCCCCCGCGTCGAAGGTCGGCCAGGTCGAAATCCGGCCGTACACCCAGTTCCACGACATCACCCAGCCCGACGGCAAGGTGACCCCGGGCGTGTATTCGTTGCTGTCCAAGGCTTCCTGCGCCGACCTGAACGGCAAGAGCACCTGCGTCCCGGTCGAGGAACTGCGGAAGACGATCGAGACCGCGGATCTGGCGAAACTGGGCGTCCCGTCCTGGGCCATCGACTCCGCCACGAAGGCGGAGCACAAGGACCGGCGGCTCGAAGGGCTGATCGCCCCGGGCATCTTCAACGTCAAACCCGGCTGGACGGCCGAGGAACTGCTCACCGACGTCGTGAAGACCTCGGCGAAGCGCATCCTCGACGCCGGGCTGAGCGACCAGTCCAAGGGTGAGGGCAAGACGCCGTACGAGACGCTCGTCATCGCGTCGATCATCGAACGCGAGGCGGTGAAGGCCGACTTCGGGAAGATCTCGCGGGTCATCTACAACCGGCTCGACGAGAAGATGCGGCTCGAGATGGACTCGACGGTCAACTACGTCCTCGACCGGCCGACCCTGCTCACGAAACCCGAGGAACGGGAAAAAGCGGGCGCGTACAACACCTACAAGTCCGTCGGCCTGACCCCGACACCGATCGCGGTGCCCAGCGCGGAAGCGATCCAGGCCGCGCTCAAGCCGGTCGCGGGCGACTGGATCTTCTTCGTCAAGTGCGAGAAGAACGGGCTCTCGTGCTTCTCGGTGACGAACGACGAGCACAACAAGGCCAAGCTGGACGCACAGAGGCGCGGTGTCTACTGAGCGCAAGGCCGCGATCCTCGGGAAACCGGTCGAACACTCGCTCTCTCCCGTGCTGCACGGCGCCGCCTTCCGGGCGCTGGGCCTGGACGGCTGGACCTACGAGCGGGTCGAGATGGACGGACCCGGGCTGCCCGCGTTCGTCGACGGTCTCGGCCCGGAGTGGACCGGGCTTTCGGTGACCATGCCGGGGAAACGGGCCGCACTGGAGTTCGCCGACGAGGTCACGCCGCGGGCGGCTGCCGTCGGCGCGGCGAACACGCTGGTGCGCCGGGAAACCGGCTGGCTGGCGGACTGCACCGACGTCGACGGGGTCACCGAGGCGCTGCGGATCGCGGGGGAGTACTCGCCCGGCGAGAACGATGCCGCCGTCGTCCTCGGTGCTGGCGGCACGGCCGCCGCGGCCGTCGTCGGGCTCGCATCGCTCGGTGTGCGGACGGTGCGGCTCGTCGTGCGGGAGCCCGCACGGGCCACGGAAACGGTCGAGGCGGCGCAGCGTGCGGGGCTCGACGCCGAAGTCCTCCGCTGGGCCGACGCCGACTTCGGGAAGCTCGCGGCCGACTCGGCGGTACTGGTGAACACCGTGCCCCCGGACGCGGTCCGCCCGCATCTGGCGGAGCTGGCCGGGATCGGCTGCGTCCTCGACGTCATCTACCACCCCTGGCCGACCGCGCTCGCCGAAGCCGTCGCCGAACAGGGCGGGCGGCTCGCGACCGGACTGGACATGTTGCTGCACCAGGCTTTCGGGCAGTCCGAGTACTTCACCGGGCAGCCGGCGCCGCGTGCGGCGATGCGCGACGCTCTTCGGGAAGCGACCGGCGGGATCCTTTCTTTGCCGATCAGCTGACAAGACCGCCGGGGTTCGATAATCTGGCCGACTGCCTCGAGAGGGGCGTCGCGGCAACCAAGTGACCCAACCGCGCGCGCTCCTGGCCGAAAGGCCCCGCTATCTCGGCGGCAGGGCGCTCTTGATGGGGGACGGGACGTCTGATTCCTACTCGCGCCCTGGCGACGTGATCGCGGTCGCGCGCAGACTCGCGATGAGTGCTGAGGAAGGAACAAGGGGTCGATGCCTAAACCCGATCGAGACAATTACACCGAAGAAGACATCAACGACTCGTGGGTCGATCAGGCTCCGGTGCTGAATTCCACCGTCACGCTGGCCGAATACGACCCGGAGTGGCCCGCCCTGTTCGACCGGGAAGCCAAGCGCATCAGGGGGATCCTGGGGGAACGCGCGCTGGTACTGGAGCACGTCGGGTCCACGTCGGTGCCGGGACTCTGCGCGAAACCGATCATCGACATCATGCTGATCGTCGCCGACTCGGACGACGAAGACGCCTACGTGCCGCAGTTGGAGGCCGAGGGCTACAAGCTCGTCATCCGCGAGCCGGACTGGGAGAAGCACCGCTGCTTCAAAGGCCCGGACACCAACATCAACCTCCACGTCTACTCGCCGGACAACGGCCAGGCCGAGCGTTACCACCTCTTCCGCGACCGCCTGATCGCGCACGAGGACGAGCGGAAGCTCTACGAGACCAGGAAGCGGGAACTGGCGTCGCGCACCTGGAAATACATCCAGCAGTACGCCGACGCCAAAACCGCGGTGATCGACGAGATCATCGAACGGGCGCGCGCCGCCCAGTACGACGGCTTCGCGCGTCTCTACGCGGCGCACGCCGAAACCAGCAGCACCAACGCCCATTACGACCGTCCCGCCATCGTCGCGCTGGCCGGGGACGTGGCGGGCAAACGGGTGCTGGACGTCGGCAGCGCGGCGGGTCACCTCAGCGCGCTGCTCGCCGCGAAGGGCGCGGACGTCCTCGGCGTCGACGCCAGCGCGGGCATGGTCGCCGTCGCCAGGGAGAAGTTCGGGGACGTCGCGAGGTTCGAGACGGCCGACGTCTCGCGGCCGATGTCCTTTCTGGACGACGGCTCGATCGACGTCATCACGGCGTCGTTGGTGCTGCATTACCTGAAGGAGTGGGCGCCGGCGCTGGCGGAGTTCCGGCGGGTGCTCAAACCGGGCGGGCTGCTGGTGTTCTCGGTGCATCATCCCGGCGAGGACTGGCGCTGGTTCGAGAAGCAGAACTACTTCCAGCTCGAACTGCTGGAGGACGAGTTCCCGGCCGGTCAGAAGGTCCGGTTCTACCGGCGGCCGCTGAGCTGGACGTTCGGTGCCGTGCGGGACGCCGGGTTCGCGGTCGACAGGCTGGTCGAGCCGATGCCGGACGAGGCGATCGCCGAATCGGATCCGCGGTGGTACGCGAAGCTGCGGACCCAGCCGCGGTTCCTGTACTTCCGGACCATCCGGTAGCCCTCCCGAGCCCGCGATTAGTCACCTACTTGCGGCACGCGAACCTCGCAAGTAGGTGACTAAACGCGCGGGGGAGCGGAATCGTCCCGCGTCGAAAGGTCCCGGATCAGCGAAACGATCTCCCGGCTGACCGGCCTCAGCACCCGCAGCCGCGAAAGCCCCACCAGCCGCGCGATCAACGGGACCGTCCGTTCCACCAGCACCCGGCTGCGTTTCTGGCCGGGGGAGCGGTCGTGGACCCAGAACAGCACGACACCCATCTGGTACAGCCACAGCAGGTCGGGCAGGTCGTCGCGCAGGTCCGGGTCGAGTTTCACGTCGGAGTCGGCGATGACGTCGCGCATCAGGCCGATCGAGGCGTCCCGCGCGGGCGAAGACTCCTCGCTGAACGGGCTCAGCGGCGAGTCCGGGTCGGCGGCGTTGACGAAGAACTGGGTGCCGAAGCGGTGGTACGGCTCGGCGACGTCGAGCCAGGTGAGCAGGACGGTCTTGAGCCGCGCGCTGAAGTCCCGCTCACCTTCGATCGCCTCCCGCGCCGTCGTCAGGTGGACCCTGGCGATCTCGTCGTAGAAGCCTTGGATCAGCTGGTCTTTCGAGGCGAAGTAGTAGTAGGCGCTCCCGACCGACACGCCCGCTTCGGCGGCGATGGCCCGCATGGTCGTGCGGTCGTAGCCGTTCTCGGCGAACAACCGTAACGCGGTCGCCACGATCAGTGACCTGGTTTCCTCACTCTTCGCCACGACTGCACGTTATCCGGTCAGGGCGCGGGGTGCGGAGCGGGCGCCGGGTAGCCGGGGTAGGGCGGCGGCGGCACGGGCCGCGCGGCCGTGTGGTTGAGGTGCTTGCGCCGGATGCCGTTGAACACCAGCACGTTCCCGACGTGCATCACGCCGAGCACGAGCGCCACGGTGCCGACCTTGACCGACAGCATCTCGAAGACGTCGCGCGCGTCGAGGACGATGTCGTCGCTGGTCAGGAACAGGGTCACGAAACCGAGGCTGACCAGGTAGAACCCGACGACGAGCAGTTGGTTGACCGAATGCGCCAGCGCTTGTTTGTCCTGGAAGACGTCTTCCAGGAACGTCTTGCCGTGCCTGCTCAGCGTGCGGGCGACCAGCACGGTCAACGGGACGGTGATGGCCAGGTAGAGGGCGTAGGCCACGACTACGGGTTGCATGGGGACCTCCTTTTGAACGCGTTCAAGAAGTACCGTAACCCAGATTTTGAACGCGTTCAAGAGCTGCTGTTCACCTGAAGCTCACCCGTACGGCCGCGTCGAGTGCGTAAGGTCGCACCGACTGTCGCCCTCAAAACGGGGAGTTCAAGACCGTGAAACGCATCGCCGCCGTGCTCACCTCGGGCGCCTTGCTGGCCGGGACGCTGCTGGCCGCCACACCGGCGGAAGCCACCGTCGGGCACAACGTCCGCTTCGCGACGTACAACGCTTCGCTCAACCGTGGTGCCGCCGGTCAGCTCGTGACCGACCTGTCGCAGCCGGGCAACGCCCAGGCGGGCGAGGTCGCCGAGGTGATCCAGCGCAACCGGCCGGACGTGCTGCTGATCAACGAATTCGACTACGTGCCGGGCAACCGCGCCGCCGATCTGTTCCGCGAGAACTACCTCGAGCGCGGTCAGAACGGTGCCGCGCCGATCGACTACCCGTACGTCTTCACGGCGCCGTCGAACACCGGCGTCGCGACCGGCTTCGACCTCGACCGCAACGGCCAGGTCGGCGGCGGCAACGACGCGCACGGCTTCGGCCTCTTCGAGGGCCAGTACGGCATGCTCGTGCTGTCCAAGTACCCGATCGACACCAAGGGCGTGCGGACGTTCCAGAAGTTCCTCTGGAAGGACATGCCGGGCGCGCTGCTCCCGGACGACCCGGCCACCCCGGCGCCGGGCGATTGGTACTCGCCGCAGGCGCTCGACGTGCTTCGCCTGTCGTCGAAGTCCCATTGGGACGTTCCGGTCCGCGTCGGCCGCTCGACCGTCCACTTCCTGACCGCGCACCCGACGCCGCCCACCTTCGACGGCCCCGAAGACCGCAACGGCACCCGCAACAACGACGAGATCCGCTTCTGGGCGGACTACGTGACCCCGGGCAAGGGCCGCTACATCCACGACGACAACGGCCGCCGCGGCGGGCTGGGCGCGCACGAGAAGTTCGTGATCGCCGGCGACTACAACTCCGACCCGCTCGACGGCGACAGCGTCCCAGGCGCGATCTCGCGCCTGCTGAACGCGCCGCGCGTCATCGAGACCCGGCCGGGCAGCGAAGGCGGCGTGCGTGCCGCCCAGGAGCAGGCAGGCGCCAACATCGGCCAGAAGGGCGACCCGTTCTTCGACACCGGCGACTTCAACGACAACGCCCCGGGGAACCTGCGGATCGACTACGTCCTGCCGTCGAAGGGCCTGATCCCCTGGCGTGCCGAGGTCTTCTGGCCGCTGCCCGGCTCACCGCTGGCCCGGCTGAACGACGCTTCGGACCACCACCTGGTCCGGGTCGACGTGTTCGTCCCTCGCTGGTGACGTTCAGCTGAGCCGTGCGGCACCTGGGCCGGTGAGCGTGGCGAGGCCGGTGCTTCGGCCGCTCACGGCCAGAAGCAGGTCGGCAAGCGGGCCTCGAACCTCTTCGGTGCCCGCTCCGCCGGACCATTCGGCGTCGGTGGCGATCAGTTTGAGGTCCTTGCAGCGCTTCTTGGCACCCCAGAACGGGCTGACCAGCAGATGTTCCAGGGCCGCGATCGACGGCTTCTCCGGCATCGGCCGGTCGATGCCGAGCGGGCGGGCGACGTCCTGGCCGTGGATGAGGACGTCGGCGAGCTCGTCGACCGGTTTGGCGCCGGGCGGGCGGCGCGCCGATCCGGCGTCCTCGCGGATCCGGGCGACGAGTTCGGCCGGGGTGAACCGCGCGGCGTAGGCGACGGCCTGGTCGACGTTCATCCGATCCCAGTTCCCCTTGGCCTTCACGAGGCCGACCAGGGTGTCCTTGAGCCGGTTCCTGGTGGTCTGCGCGAGATGGCCCGCCATCGCGTGGACCGTCCATTCCGTACACAGAGTGGTCACCGACCAGTCTTGCTCGGCGAGACCCTCCAGCAGATCCGCGAAGCTCAGCCGTTCCGTCTCGGTCCAGGCCAAGATCTCGCCGTCGTCCATCCCGCTCCTCTGTTCTGAGATACAGCTCGAAGCCATCGAACCAGAGTCCGCGCCGTTCGAGTTCTTCGAAAGAGCTGAACTAACCTGCGGGTATGAAGATCGCGATTCTCGACGACTACCAGGAAGTGGCGCTCGGCTTCGGAGACTGGGGTTCCCTCGGCGCCGAGATCGAGGTGTTCACGAAGCCGTTCGCGGATCCCGCCGACGTGGTGGGCCGCCTCCGGGACTTCGACGTCGTGGTCGCGATGCGTGAGCGCACCCGCTTCCCCGCCGAGGTCCTCGACCGGCTGCCCGCGCTGAAGCTGCTGGTGAGCACCGGCCACCGCAACGCCGCGATCGACGTGGCCGCCGCCCGGCGCAACGGCGTGGTCGTCTCCTCCACCGGGTACATCGCGGCCCCGGCGGCCGAGCACACCTGGGCGCTGATCCTCGCCGCCGCCAGGAACGTGCCGGTGGAGTCCGCGAACATGCGCGAAGGGGGCTGGCAGACCACCGTCGGCACGATCCTCTCCGGTAAGACCCTCGGGCTGCTCGGGCTCGGCAGGCTCGGCGCCGGCGCGGCCAAGATCGGCCAGGCGTTCGGCATGGAGACCATCGCCTGGAGCCAGAACCTGACCCAGGAGAAGGCCGATCCCCACGGCGTGACGGCGGTGCCGAAGGAGGAACTGTTCGCCCGTGCGGACGTCCTGTCGGTCCATCTGGTGCTCAGCGACCGCAGCCGCGGGCTGGTCGGCGCGCCCGAACTCGCCGCGATGAAACCGACGGCGATGCTGGTCAACACCTCGCGCGGCCCGATCGTGGACGAGGCCGCGCTGGTGGACGCGTTGCGCCGCAAGGAGATCGCGGTCGCCGCGCTGGATGTCTACGACGTCGAGCCGCTGCCGTCGGAGCATCCGCTCCGGACGCTGGACAACGTCGTGCTCACCCCGCACATCGGCTACGTCACCCGGGAGGCCTACGAGATCTTCTACCGCGACGCGGTCGAGGACATCGCGGCCTTCCAGGCGGGTTCGCCGCTGCGTGTCATGGAGTGAGTTTCGCCAGCTCGGCCAGCACGGCGTCGGTGTGGGGCGGCCGTGCCGGCCGCCACGCTGAGCGCCGGCACGACCGGCGCCTCGGCTCTCAGAGCGGGTCGGCCAAGCAGGAAACCGAACCCCGGCACGATCGCCCGTTGTGTGCCCCGTCCGCGCCTTGTGGGCGAGCCACCCGAGAGCGAAGAACCAGACCGTGCCGAGCGGTCCAGTGCAACGCGGGCATGAGGACCTTGACGAACCAGTTGTTGATCAGCGGCACGTCCACGCCACGTCGTCGGTGACGGCGTGCTGTCAAGGGTGTCGCGAAAGCCACTTTCGGGACGCCAGAGGTCGCGAAAGTGGCTTTCGCGACATGAGCAGCGGGTCGGCTTCGAGGGAACGCACACCGTAGAGGTGCTCGCCGCTCACGACTTCAGCTCGGCCAGCACGGCGTCGGTGTAGGGCGGCCACACCTCGGCGGCCCACGGGCCGAAGGCGCGGTCGGTGAGCGCGACACAGGCGGCGCCGGCGTCGGGATCGACCCAGAGGAACGTGCCGGACTGCCCGAAGTGGCCGAAGGTCCGCGGCGAGCTCGACGAGCCGGTCCAATGTGGACTCTTGTGGTCGCGGATCTCGAAACCGAGGCCCCAGTCGTTCGGCTTCTGGTGGCCGAAGCCGGGCAGGACACCGGAAAGCCCGGGGAAGACCACGGAAGTCGCCTCGCGCACCGTTTCGGCGGCGATGAGCTTCGGCGCCTGCAGTTCGGCGGCGAACGCGACCAGGTCATCCACAGTGGACTCCGCGCCCGAGGCGGGGGAACCGGTCAGCTTGGTCGCCTTCATGCCCAGCGGCTGGAAAAGCGCCTCCGCCTGGTAATCGGCGAAGGGGATGCCGGAGTGCTCGGTGAGCGCGTCGGCGAGCTGCTCGAACCCGGCGTTGGAATACAGGCGCCGGTTGCCCGGCGCGGCCATCGGCTTGTGCTCGTTGAAGGCCAGGCCCGAGGTGTGCGCGAGGAGATGCCGGATCGTGGAGCCTTCCGGCCCGGCGGGGGTGTCGAGTTCGACGACGCCCTCTTCGATGGCGATCAGCGCGGCGTAGGCGGTGAGCGGTTTGGTCACCGACGCCAGCTTGTACACCTTCGTCGTGTCGCCGTGCGTGCCCAGCACGTCACCGGCGGCGGTCACCACGGCCGTGGCGGCGTTGTCCACCGGCCACTGTTCGATCTCGCGCACGCTGTCCATGCCAACACCCTACGAAGCCCGGGCCGATCGGGGCGGCCCGGGCTTCGCAGGATCCTGGGATCAGGCGTCGAGGTCGGTCGCCACCAGCTCGGCGATGGCGTCGACGGCCGCCTCGGCCCCCTCGCCTTCGGCACTGATGATGACCTCGTCGCCGTAGCCGGCGGCGAGGGTCATCAGGTTCAGCACGCTGCCGGCCGCGACCGGGTCGCCGCCCGCCTTGGCGATGGACACCGCGACGGGCTGCGCCGCGGCCGCCTTGGCGACCGTCGCCGCGGGCCTGGCGTGCAGGCCCACCTTGCTGGCCACGGTGACGCGTTTCTCCGGCATGTTCTTTCCCTTTCGTGCCTTTGGTTCTGTCGAGCTGAAACTACTTCGCGGGCTTCGCCGCGGTGGCCTCGAGGTCGGCCTCGATCGAGTCGTCCTCGCGGCCGGGGGTCCGCAGGTTCCACTTCTTGATCACGAAACGGAAGATCACGTAGTAGATCACCGCGTAGGCGAGACCGATCGGGATGAGCAGCCAGACGTTGCCGCTCGCCGCCGGGAGACCGCTGTTGAGCGCGAAGTCGATCGCCCCGGCGGAGAAGCCGAAGCCGAGGTGGATGTCGAGCGCGTTCACCAGTGCCATCGACGTACCGGTCAGGACCGCGTGGATCAGGTACAGCGGCCACGCGACGAACATGAACGAGAACTCGATCGGCTCGGTGATACCGGTCAGGAACGAGGTCAGCGCGCCGGCGATCATCACACCGCCGACGATCTTCTTCTGGCTGGGCTTCGCGCTCTGCCAGATCGCCAGCGCCGCGGCGGGGATGGCGAACATGAAGATCGGGAAGAACCCGGTCATGAAGGCGCCGCGGGTGGGGTCGCCCTCGAAGAACTTGGTGAGGTCACCACCGTCGAAGATGAACCACACCGGCACGTTCAGCAGCTGGTGCAGACCGACCGGGATCAGCAACCGGTTCAGCACACCGTAGATACCGCCGCCGACGACCGGTGCGCCGGTGACCGCCTCTCCCGCGGCCTGGATGCCTTCGTTGACCCAGTGGAAGACCAGGCCGAAGGGCACCGCGAGGAGCATCAGCGTCAGGGCGGTGATGATCGGCACGAACCGGCGGCCGCCGAAGAAGGCCAGGTACGGCGGCAGCTTGATGCGGTAGAACTTCTGCCACAGCAAGGCGGTGACCAGGCCGACGATCACACCGGCCAGCACGCTGTAGGACCACTTCATCGGGTTGAGCATCAGGCCGGCCGGCTTCTCGGGGTTCCAGCCCGGCAGCTCGGAGAACGGCGTGAACACCTGGAGGACGCTGGTGAACACGAAGAAGCCGACCACGGCGGCCAGCGCGGTCGCGCCGTCGCTCTTGCGGGCGAAGCCGACGGCGATACCCACCGCGAACAGGAGCGGCAGCCAGTTGAACAGCGAGTTGCCCGCCGCGCCGAGCACTTCGGCGACCTTGTCCCAGCCGAGGCCGTCCTTGCCGAGCAGGTCTGGTTGACCGAACCTGTTCAGGAGCGCGGCGGCGGGCAGAGCGGCGATGGGGAGCATGAGGCTGCGGCCGAAGCGCTGAAGCCCGGCCAGTCCCTTGCCCTTGCCCTTCGCCCCCTCCGCGGTGGTGGAGCTCATCGGGTACCTCCGTAGTGAGGATGGTGACCGGAATCCGGGGTGTTCCGGTCCAGCTGCATGGTGACCTGGTAGTGATCGCCCCGGTACCAGGAAGTCATGTCTTCGATCGGTTCCCCGTTGACGCTGGAGACCCGGCGGAAGACAAGAAGCGGACTGCCGGCGCGCATGCCGAGCAGGCGTGCCGTTTCGCGGTCCGCGGATTCGGCCCAGACCGTCTGCCACGCGTGGTCCGGGCGCAGGTCGTACGACTGGGCGAGTTGGACGTACAACGATCGGGTGAGATCGAGGTCGAGCAGACCGGGCATCCGGCCGGCGTGATACCAGCCGCGTTCGACCGCCAGCGGCACCCCGTCGGCACGGCGGAGCCGGACGATGCGGTGTGCCGGAGTCCCGGCGGTCAGGCCGAGGGCGTGCGCCGAGGGGGCGGGCGGGACCTCGGTGGAGGTCTTGACGACCTCCGTGGTCGGGGTCATCCCGCGACGGCGCATGTCCTCGGTGAAGGACATCAGGTAGAGCTGCAGTTCCATCCGCCTCGCGGCGGTGAACGTCCCCTTGCCGCGCACCCGCGACAAGAGCCCTTCTTCGACCAGCTTGCCGATCGCCGAGCGGACGGTGAGCCTCGACACCTGATATGTCTCGGCGAGGTCACGTTCCGAGGGAATAGGCGAGCCAGGGGGTAGCTCACGCTCCACCGTGCGGCGCAGAATCTCCCGCAGCTGGGCGTGCTTGGGCGTCGGTCCGTTGATCACACGGTCGGACGGCGGCAGCTGCGCCGAAGCGCTCATGACGGTCACCGTCCTTTCGGGCCGGTCTGTCGGGGGAACCCGTACTCGCATCTGGTCCGGAAGATTGGTACGTTCCGGTCTAGACCAATGATCCGATGGGGCAGGATGCTCCGTCGCACGAGCGGGTGTCAACCACCGTTACGCGTTCGTGGCCAGGGATCACGTGCGAGTCGGCGAACGGCGTAGTACAGCTGGTTCGCATGTGGGAAACCGACAGGGAACAGGGAGACCGCGATGGCGGATGACAGGGCGGAAAAGATCCTCGCGGGGCTCGGCGGTGCCGAGAACGTCATCGAGGTCGAGGGGTGCATCACCCGGCTCCGTTGTGAGCTCGAAGACATGAGCCTGCTCGACGAAGCGGCGCTGAAGGCCGCCGGCGCGATGGGCGTCGTGCGCATGGGGGCCGGTGTCCAGGTCATCGTGGGCCCCGAGGCCGACAACATCGCCAGCGACATCGAGGATCTGCTGTGAGTCTCGAAATTCTCAGCCCGGTGAGCGGTAAGACGACCGCTATGACCGAAGTGCCCGATCCGGTCTTCGCGCAGGCGATGGTCGGCCCCGGTCTCGCGGTCATGCCCTCGGGCGGGCGCCAGGACGCGGTCGCACCGGTGGACGGGACGGTCGTGACCCTGCACCCGCACGCCTTCGTGGTGGCCACCGAAGACGGCCGCGGGGTGCTGGTCCACCTCGGGATCGACACGGTGAAGCAGAAGGGCGAGGGGTTCAGCCTCCACGTCGTCAAGGGTGAGACCGTCCGCGCCGGGCAGCCGGTCGTCGAGTGGGACCCCGAGGCGGTCAAGGCCGCGGGCTACTCGCCGATCGTGCCGGTGGTGGCGCTGGACGCGAAGGCCGAAGTCCTTTCCGGACTGCTCACCGGCGGCGACGTCGAGGCGGGCGACGCGATCTTCACCTGGGACAGCTGAAACATCGGATCGAAAAGGGTCCCTTTAGGACGGAATTTCCGTCCTAAAGGGACCCTTTTCGTGCTCGTCAGGCCGTGACGACCTGGCCGTTCATCACCTTGACCGCGATCGAGGGCAGCGGCTGGTCCGCCGGTCCCTTTTTGACCGCGCCGGTCGCGGCGTCGAAGATCGAGTTGTGGCAGGGACATTTGAGGTCGGCGCCCTCGGGGACGACCGCGCAGCCCTGATGCGTGCAGATCGCGCTGAACGCGGCCGCCGTGCCTTCGGCGGTCCTGGTGACGATGACGTCCTTGCCGTCGGCGGTCTTGGCGGCCTTCGCCTTGCCGACCTCGATGTCGGAGAGCGCGGTCAGGGTTTCGCCCGGTGCCGCGGCGGGCGGTGCGGCGGCCGAGCCGGACGGCGGGGTTTCGCTTCCGCAGGCCGTGAGGGCCACGGCACCGACGGCCGCGCCTGCGACGGCGGCCCCGGTGGTCAGGACGGTGCGGCGGGAGTGGAGTTCGGCAGTCATGCCCCTACACACGGTCCAGGCGGCCATCCGGTTCAATTTCGGCGCCCATCGGGTGCGGAATTGAACCGGGAGGCCCGATTTTCCGTGTTCACAGGCATAGGGGAACCGAACACGCGGAAAAGGGATACGGACATGATCCGGTGGTTGTCACGGGCGGTCGTGGCGGCGGGCCTGCTCGGCTCGGCATGGGTGCACTACGTCGTATGGCAGGACTGGGCGTCGGAAACGGCCGTGGTCGGCCCGCTCTTCCTGGTGAACGTCGTGGCGGGCGTGGTCATCGCGGTCGCCGTCCTGGTGTGGCACCACTGGTTGCCGGCGCTCGCGGCGATCGGCTTCGGCCTGGCCACGCTGGGCGCGTACGTCCTCTCCCTGACCACAGGGTTCTTCGGCGTCTCCGAGCGCTTCACCACCCAGGCCGAGCTCTGGGGCCTGATCACCGAAGTGGCGTGCGTGGTCTTCGCTCTCCCGCTGCTCCTCAACCGCGAGAGCACGGATCGGTGAAGGAATTCGCGGAGGACCGGCTCATGCGGGCTCTGCACGACGAGCACGCGGCGGCGCTCTGGTCCTACGCACTGCATCTCACCAGCGGCGACAGGGTCCGCGCGGAGGACGTCGTCCAGGAGACGTTGCTGCGGGCCTGGCGCAACGCCAAGGTGCTCGACCAGACGGAGGGATCGGCACGCGGCTGGCTGTTCACCGTCGCGAGGCGGATCGCCATCGACGACTGGCGCGCTGCCGAGGCGCATCCGGAGGTGGTGACCGGTCAACCGCCCGAAACGGCGGTCACGGACGGCACCGAACGGGCCGTCCAGGGCTGGCTGGTCGCCGAAGCCCTCGGAGAGCTTTCGCCGAGACACCGGGACGTCCTCGTCCTGTGTTATTTCCAGGGTTACTCCGTCGCCGACGCTGCGAAGCGGCTGGGTGTGGCCGAAGGGACCATCAAGTCGCGGACGCACTACGCGTTGCGGGCGCTGCGGCTGATATTGGAGGAAAGAGGGGTGACTCAATGACCGACCCCTTCGCCACCTACGACGCGGCCTACGTGCTCGGGGCGTTGTCCCCGGAAGACCGGTTCGCCTACGAGAAGCACCTTCGCGTCTGTGACCGATGTGCCGCGTCCGTACGCGATCTGGCCGGTATCCCCGGCCTGCTCGCCCAGGCGGGCGCCCCCGCGCTGCTGGAAGACGAACCGGCACCCTCCCCGGAACTGCTGCCGACC
The DNA here is from genome assembly GCF_044547565.1 of Amycolatopsis sp. NPDC052450. NCBI lineage: Bacteria > Bacillati > Actinomycetota > Actinomycetes > Pseudonocardiales > Pseudonocardiaceae > Amycolatopsis > Amycolatopsis sp. NPDC052450. The sequence goes on from NZ_JBIUAQ010000006.1 coordinate 332,133, forward strand.
GTGCTCAAACGGGTCCGCCGGGGAAGGCGGATCCAACGGGCCATCACCACCACCGCGGCCGGGCTGGCCGTCGCCGCCGGCGTCGCGCTCGTGGTCGTCCTGACCGGGCCGGTCGCGACGGCGGGGAACCCGATGACCCCGCTCGGCGACTACCCGGTGACCGCCGAGGTCGCCATATCCGCCACGGACACCGGCACGAAGGTCGACATGACGTGCAGCTACGGCGGCAACCGCACCGGCGACTACATCCTGGTCGCCGTCGGCGCCGACGGCGGCACCAGCGAACTCGCGTCCTGGCGCGCGATGCCCAAGGACACCGCGCACATCGTGGTCGGCACCGCGATGCGCACCGGCGACATCAAGGCACTGGAGATCCGCACGCCCTCGGGTCTCCCGCTGCTGCGGATGAACCCCTGATCGCGGTGTCATGACAGGCCTTCGGCGCCGGAGGCGACGCGGATTGGTTCTGTTGCCGAAAACTTTCGGGTCGCATCGGCTGCTGCTAGCGGGGCTGCCGTGACCAGTGGCGATCGCGTTCCGTGAAGGCCTCCTTGAGAGACCCAGAGTCCCTCAAGGAGGCATTCACGGAACATGGGAGCCCAGCACGGCGCCTCTGTCCCCAAGTACGTGAAGGACCCCTTCCTTGCGTCTAGTGTCCCGAGTCGGAAGTTCGCGCCGTTAATCCGTGTCGATAGCCGCCCGTCTCGCGCCTGGCCCGGGGGGCATGAGGTGCGGGGGCCGAAGCACCCAAGCAGCCCCCAGGGGGGCGGGAATTCGTATTGACA